>CAYZLL010000188.1:0-4043 GCA_964479225.1 uncultured Smithella sp. | reverse complement strand
GAAGCAAAACTTCGCGCCCGTGATAATCTGCAGATTGAGCGCATGCAGCGCTTCCTGGGACTTGCACGTAACTTGTCGCAATCGGAAGACGAACTCGCGTTAATCGCCATGCTCCTCGATGATTATTATCAGCAATCACTGCACGAGCCGCCGGCGCCAGCAGCCGACCCGGATGTCGAAAAAACTGCCGCGCCAAAGAAAAAAGAGAAAAAGCCACGCCCCAGAAATAAGGGCAGAAAGAAAATTATAGAAAATCAGCAGGAGTCTTAGCAAAAATAATTTTTTTCATACGATCATTCATTTTTGCCCATCTCGCCAGATTATTATTTTGTAATTTATTTCAATGACTTACGTCGTTACGGTAAAATATGCGGCACGGATGTATCGTACGAAAAATAATCTAAAATTTCTTGAGTAAAGATTTCAATGCTGATATGAACAACCAGCTTTAAAATATTTATTGGAAGGATAATCATTATGCAAAACCCAAATTTCAGTTCCGGTCCCTGCAGTAAGAGACCAGCGTGGAGTATTGACGCGCTGAAGAGCGCGCCGGTCGGCCGCTCACACCGTTCCGCACTGGGAAAAGAAAGAATTGTTAAAGCCATCAACGATACACGAAAAATTTTAAATATACCGGCAGATTACCTTGTGGGCATTCTTCCGGCTTCCGATACCGGCGCTTTTGAATGCGCCATGTGGTCACTTTTAGGCCCCAAGCCCGTGACCGTCCTGGTCTGGGAGAGCTTCTCCGAAGGCTGGGCAACAGATATCAACAAACAGCTTAAACTCAACCCCACCATCATCAAGGCCAATTACGGCAAGCTTCCTGATCTTTCCAAAGTGGACTGGAAAAGCGATGTTGTTTTCGTATCCAATGGCACCACCAGCGGCGTCCGGATTCCCGACTGGAACTGGATTCCCGCAGACCGCGAAGGTCTGTCTCTTTGCGACGCCACGAGCTTTGCATTCGCCAATGAAATTGACTGGAGCAAAATCGATGTCCTGACCTTTTCGTGGCAGAAATGCTTGGGCGGTGAAGCCGCACACGGCATGATGATTATGAGCCCCAAAGCGGTTGCGCGCCTCGAATCGTATACACCGCCCTGGCCGATGCCGAAGATTTTCCGCCTGAAAAAAGGCGACAAAGTCAACAAGGCTATTTTTGACGGCGACGTCATCAACACGCCTTCCATGCTGTGCGTGGAAGATTATCTGGACGCTCTGGACTGGGCGGGTAAATTCGGCATTGACGGTCTGGTGAAGAAAAGCAAGGGCAATCTGAAAGTTGTCGAAGACTGGGTCGCCAAAACCGACTGGGTTGAATTTCTGGCTGATGATCCCAAGGTACGTTCGAATACGTCCGTGTGTTTGTCGGTAACGCATCCGAAAGTAGCGGCACTGGATGCCGACGCAAAAAGCAAGTTCCTCAAAAGCATCGCTTCCGATTTGAGCAAGAAAAATGTTGCTCACGATATTAACTCCTACAAAGACGCGCCCGCCGGATACCGCTTCTGGTGCGGCCCGACGATTGAGGAGGCTGATCTCAAGGCGGCACTTGTCGAACTGGAGAAAGTTTTTAACGAAAAAGTAAAAACTCTTTAAGGATTATTGAAGAGCTTTAGACTAACGGTACGGCAGCGGAAACTCATGGAACGCTGCCGTATGTTACGTCCACCCATCAGAATACAGGAAAGAAGTAATGGCTAATGTTGCAGTCGTAGGTACACAATGGGGTGATGAGGGCAAAGGAAAAATTGTTGACCTCTACACTGAAAAAGCTGATGTCATCGCCCGTTTTCAGGGTGGAAACAATGCGGGCCACACCCTGGTGGTCAAAGGGAGAAAAACGGTTCTCCATCTGATTCCTTCGGGCGTTCTGCATGACAATAAAATTTGCATTATCGGCAACGGCGTCGTGTTTGATCCGGTTGTTTTTCTCCAGGAAATTGATGAATTACAGCAGGGGAAAATTCTACCTCCGAATACCAAACTTTTTATCAGCGAAAAAGCCCATGTGATCATGCCTTATCACCGCAGTATGGATCAGGCGAGGGAAACCCACGCTACCGGGAACAAAATCGGCACGACGGGGCGCGGCATCGGTCCGGCTTATGAAGACAAGGTTGCCCGCACGGGTATCCGCGTGGGAGATCTTTATGAAGAAGATTTGTTTCGGGAAAAACTGCGATGCAGTCTGGAAGAAAAGAATTTTCTCCTGGTCAATTTCTACAAGCAAAAACCGCTTGATGAAGAAGCAATAGCTGATCAGTATCTGACGTATGCGGAAAAAATAAAACCGTATGTTGCAGACATATCGATGATTCTGGATCGCGAAGTACGACAGGGGAAAAAGATACTCTTTGAAGGAGCGCAGGGTTCTCAGCTGGACATCGACCACGGCACATATCCTTATGTGACCTCTTCCAATACCGTATCCGCGAATGCTTCCTGCGGCACAGGTATCGGTCCCGGCGCAATCAACAAAGTGGTCGGTATCTGCAAAGCTTACACCACCCGCGTCGGTGAAGGCCCTTTCCCCACGGAATTGGATGACCAGATCGGCGAACACATGCAGCAGGTGGGACAGGAATTCGGCGCCACCACCGGCAGAAAACGCCGCTGCGGATGGTTGGATATGGTTCTGGTGCGGCAGGCCGTCCGTGTTTCCGGCATCAACGCGCTGGCTGTCACCAAACTTGATGTTCTCACCGGTCTGGACAAATTAAAAATCTGTGTCGGGTATCAGTCACCGTCCGGCGATTATTCTCACGCTACGCCGGCCAGTTTAAAAGCACTTGCAGAATGTCAGCCGGTTTACGAAGAATTTGACGGCTGGAAGGAAGAAATTCTTTACGCCAAAGAAATGAATGAATTGCCCGCCAATGCCCGAAAATACTTAAAGAGACTCGAAGAATTGGCCGAGGCTAAGATCATTCTGGCATCCGTCGGACCGGGACGCGAAGAAACAATCATCCTGGAAGATCCTTTTCTAAACAGGATCTAACAGTTTTTTCTTGACACCGTGCCAAGTAGTTGCTAATAGGGCACGCCTTGAAAATAAAACAAGGGGCTGTTAGCTCAGCGGTAGAGCAGTGGACTTTTAATCCATTGGCCGGGGGTTCAAATCCCCCACGGCCCACCAGTAAAAGGGAAAGGTTACAGATTGAGGTCTGTAGCCTTTTTGCTTTTTTAGGCCCAAATTTAATCAAAATGTTTATCGGATATGTTTATCGGATATTGACATTTAAATTAGTTTAAGTTTTAATGACTACAAAGCTTGAAAAAGGCAAACCGTATTGAAAATGCGGGACGCAAAGTTGGCGGCCTAATTCTCGGGTAAGGGATACGGCGGCAGAACTGCCAGGCAGATATTTACTCTCCTTTTATCGAAAGAGTAATGATATATCACCTCTCAATTCCCCCGTATCAAATTGCAATGAATCAGCCGGTCATTCTTTATGCTGCTCAATATTTTTTGTATTTTCATTTCAATATTTGAGCATATGAAACTGAAGGATTAACCATGGAAAAAGAATACAAAACCAGACTTCAACTCATCGACGAATTAAAAGAGGCGCGCAGAGAAATTCAGGGTATGCAGTTGAACGCCCAAAAGTCTGAACAACTCGAAAAGGAACTGACCCGGTCGAGACTTTTTTACCAGACCTTGTTTGAAAATTCCGGCACCGCGACCATCGTCATTGAACAAGATACGACTATTTCCACGTATAATAACGATTTTGCCAATTTCACGGGCTACAGCCGAGAGGAAATCATCGGTCATTCATGGACCAAATTTGTAGCTGAAGACGACATCGTTCGCCTTCTTTCTTTCCACCGGGCAAGACGACAGGAATCATCTTCAGCTCCCAGAAATTATGAATTCAAGATTCGTAACAAAAACGGCAACCTTCTTTATATTTTTATGACCATTACCATGATTCCGGGAACGACGCAGAGCGTTGCGTCTATGGTGGATATCACCGAAAGGGTCAAGGTCGAAAAAGAATTGCAAAAAAGTGAGCGAAGATACCTGGAAT
>CAYZLL010000187.1:0-4121 GCA_964479225.1 uncultured Smithella sp. | reverse complement strand
CAGCACACAAGCACTGGCGGCATTGACGGTCTGCTTTCCGATTCAACTCATTGCTTCGGCCATCGGTGTCGGAACAGGCATTGGCGCCGGTTCCTTTGCCGCCAGAATGTTTGGCGCCGGCAATAATCTTCAGGCAAAAAAAACAGCCGGTCAGATATTTTCTCTTTCATTTGTTTTTGGCTTATTCATGATCATCTCGGTTTTGCTGTATGGAGACGCCATCATCCGTTTCTTTGGCGCGTCCGATGAAATCATGCCTCTTTGTCATGATTATCTTTACATTATCGTTTTTGCTTCCCCTTTCGGATTATTCACTTTAATGGCCAATAACTTGCTTCGCGCCGAAGGCAGACCGGTTTTATCCATGTATGTCTTTCTGATCATCTTTGTGACCAGTATGATTCTCGATCCTCTATTAATTTTCGGATGGGGACCTTTCCCGAAAATGGGCATTCGAGGAGCCGCGACCGCTGCCCTGGTTGCGAATTTTTTAAGTTTCATCTTTGCGCTGCTTTTTCTGAATTTAAAATCATCCAAGTATGAATTTGGATTCCAATACATGATCCCGGATATCGAAATAACAAAATCCATCTACGCAACAGGTTTGCCTTCCATTATGATCAATCTGGTAGCCGGTCTGGTTATGGTCATTTACAACCACGTTCTCGCTGATTTTGGTTTTAAAGCCATCGGCGCTTTTGGAATATGTTTTCGTATTATGAGCATGGCCACCATGGTCGTTTTCGGCATCGGCGCCGGCTTAATGCCCATTGTCGCATTCAGCTCCGGTGCGAAATTACATCAAAGATTGAGAGAATCTGTTTTTGCCGCGTTAAAAATTTCATTAATATTTGTTTCTGGTGCTTTTATTTTTCTTGAATTATTTGCTTCTCCACTGGTTGGCCTTTTTTCCAACGATCGTGATTTGCTGGCAATAGCCATCACGGCTCTCCGGATTCATGCTTCGGCTCTTGTTTTAATTGCTCCGACGATAATTTTTATCTATGCTTTAATGGGATTGGGAAAAGGAACGTTAGCCATGCTATTACTTTTTTTTCGCGACAGTTTAGTTTTTATTCCACTGTTGCTCATGTTACCGCATTTTCTGGGAATAACGGGAGTCTGGCTTGCTCTGCCTTTGACAAATTTTGCAGCTTTATTCGTGGTTATTTTCTGGACGAAAAAAGCACTTCATGTTAAAAATCTTTCAAAATGAGACTTTCGCTGTTGAAGAATAAAATTTAATGTAGGTTCTGACCTGTCAAGAGAGGATTTTTCCCATGGAAATGGACAAAGAAAAAATGACCCGCCTGAAAGAAAATTACGGTAAAAATATTCTCCCATTATCCCATTTTGAAAATAATTATTTTCCGGGCACAAACCCCCTGGACATTATCGGATATTACAAACGAGAAATATCTCATTCAAAAATAGAAGAAACTTTTTTTAAGGCGGTGAAGCTATACAATCTTTTCTCGAGCCGTCTCATTATGATTGATGATAAAAAATTCGCACTACAATACTGCACGGACGGCGCTCAGCTTCATATTCTACAACCGCTGAATGTGACGGTGCAGGATATCAATCTTGATGAAATCAAAAGCAGGCTGATCCATGTTAAAACCCTGCCGGGCGAACCGCTGTTTGCCATGACGGTCATACCATTAAAAGATGGATATTTGGGCTGCATGAGTTGCTCTCATGCGGTATCGGATGGCATCGGATTGATGCTTTTTGGATTTGCCTGGAATTGCATGGTCGAAGGAAAAGATGTTTTGCTTCCCTCACCCCAGAGACTGTTTACAGGAGATCCTATCGATTCCGGTCAAATTGACAGGACGTTTACGCCCCCCTTATCAGAACTGGGAAAAGGAATTCAAAATCAGTTCAATAATGTGAATCCCATAAAAACCTATACGACCAATGAGTATTTTTCTGATGAATTTCTCAATGAAATCAAAAATCAATCAGGATCGGAAAATTCAAAATACAGTATTTCCAGTCATCAAATCATGACCGCATGCTTATTGAAGAAGTACCATCATCACCTTCTGCCTGATACCGACAAAATTGTTCTCAGAAGCCCCATCAATCTTCGAGACATCCATCCTGATATTGATGCCATGTATCTGGGCAGCGCAAATTTCAACAGTTTTACAGAATTTACCAAAGATGAAATTGAGGCAAAATCCATAACCAAAATTGCGTCCTGCCTGAAAGAATCAATGCTCCGCATGAGAAATGAAACATACGCAAAGGAGATAGCATTTTTATCCCCGTACGGGCTGGAGATTAACACAGACATCCTGGACAATACTCATCCTCATTATAATATAGAAACAAATATCGTCTCCAGCAACCTCACTCACCTGCACGATCTTGAATCTCTGTTTTTGGGACCGAATGTCGGGGGCATTATATATATGGGGCTGGTGGTGCAGACAGGCTTTACGATACTGAAAGAAAAAAGCGGCAGGATATTCGCCCAGATCACGAGCAGATATCCATTCAGCCAATCCTGAGTTTAATTTTGTTATAGCAATGTTTTCAATTGCTTATATAGCTCAGCGCAAATAATTCAGAAAATAATTCAGAACTTGACAAATATAAGAGATCCGTTATTATTTGACTCAAGTATGCAAAGTAGTAACTAATCTTAAAAGAAAGGAGAGAAGTTATGATGAATGCAGGTTGTGGTCCATGTGTAAGTAATTGCGGTTGTGGGGGATCATTGGGAGCAGCATTTAATGCTGGCTGTGGCCCGGCAGTTGTATAACAAAATAAGGAATATTGTACAAACAGTCAGGGGGCAGGGAAATCATTCCCGGTTTCCCTGCCTGTTTTTAATCAACATCCTCATCCGTTCATAAATTATTTTGCAGGCATTCTTAAAGCGCCATCCAATCGAATGCAGCAACCGTTCAGCATTTTATTTTCCATGATATGCAAAGCCATTTGGGCGAATTCTGCCGGATTGCCCAGACGCCTCGGAAAAGGAACGGTCTTCGCCATATCTTCTTTGACCGCCGGTGGCAAACCCGCCATCATCGGCGAATCAAAAATTCCCGGAGCAATGGTGACAATTCTCATGCCGTAATCAGAGATTTCTCTGGCGATGGGCAGGGTCATGCCGACAATGCCGGCCTTTGATGCACTGTAGGCCACCTGGCCAATCTGTCCTTCAAAGGCGGCAATCGAAGCTGTGTTAATGATCACACCTTTTTCCCCTTCTTCGCCGGGCACATTATTCATCATCTGCTCCACGGCCAGTCTGACCACATTCAGTGTTCCCACCAGATTAATTTGCAAAACTTTATTGAAAGCTTCCAGTGCCAAAGGACCTTTTCTGCCGACCAGTTTTCCCGGATTGACAACCCCCGCGCAGTTAATGGCCACGTTTATTTTACCAAAACTTTCGATCGCTTTCCGGATGGCCTGCCGGACATCATCTTCGCCGGCAACATCCGTTTTAACAAATATCGCATTGGCGCCGATATCGGCCGCCAGTTTTTCACCCTTTTCCACATCAACATCAATAATTGCTGCACGGGCTCCTTTTTTAACCAGTTCCAAAACACAGGCCTCACCCAATCCCGACGCTCCACCGGTAACCAGGGCAACTACTTCTTGAATATTCATTCTTAGCTCTCCTTTTTGTATGAATATACGACCAATATGGCGCCCTTCATTCTGTTCTCTTCAGAGCGTTGGCCGTTGGTTTTATCATTTCTTTTTTGATTCTCTTGAAAAACTTGCGGCGGAATGCCGGAATTTTCGTCAACACCATCAGAATGCCGTTGATCATCCGCCACTTATGATACGTCTGGGGAAAATTATACATCCCGTGTTCTTTGAAATAGCGATGATCCGCCTGAAAGACCGGGCGCAACCGTCCGTAAATGGCATCGCGGAATATTTTTGTACCGGCAACCTGATAGAACGTCGGCGGTTGAATATAGCCAAGTTTGCTTTGATGGACAGCATGGGCGGCCATGGTTTGCAAAGCGGCATTGATCTGTGTATTGTTTCCCATGTCATCACTGACAAAGCCGCTCAGCCCGGCTAACTGGAATTGCGTGGTTGCATTAAATATCTCGCGTAAATTATGATTTTCACTAAAA
>CAYZLL010000186.1:0-4134 GCA_964479225.1 uncultured Smithella sp. | reverse complement strand
GCCAGATGTTTCTGCACGTCACGGAATACATTGCGAACCTTTTTTTTATCCAGAGCTTCATCCATGCGGGACACCTCAAGTCAATGAAATAGTTTAGCACTGTTTTTCTGCGTCCATAATTTTCATTACGCGTCTTACATGCCTGTCGCCGGCGAATTTTGTTTCCATGAATTTTTCGATCATTTGTGTGACCGGGACGCCATACTGGACCCGGCCGCCGAAAGCGATAAAATTGGCATCATTGTGCGCTTTAGCCATTTCAGCGGTGAAGAGATCGTGAATGAGAGCACAACGGATACCTTTGATTTTATTGGCCGTGATAGAGATGCCGATGCCGGTGCCGCAAAGCAGTATGCCGAAATCATATCCGCCCTTTTTAAATTCAGTACAGGCAGCCACGGCGATATCCGGATAATCCACCGCGTCTTCGCTGTGGACGCCCATATCCTTCACGTCGAACTTATTGTTTTTTAAAAAATTTATAATTTCGTTTTTTAAAGATACAGCGCCATGGTCGGAGGCAATAATAATTTTTCCCATCGATTTTACTCACCGGTCATTAAAATGAATTTATGATTTTCTATTTTTACGATATTATCAAATAAGTCAATAAAAAATCTTTGCTTCGGGCGCTTATTTGCGTTAAAAAAAGGCATGAATGAAATCTTAACAAAATATTTAAGCTATCTATTAGTGGAAAGAGGCGTGGCCCTGAACACGATTGAATCTTATGGTCGTGATTTGCGCCGATTTCTTTTATTTCTGTATCAAAATCAGAAAATCAATGAATTTAAAGAAGTAAAGCCGGAGGTGATCGTTGCTTTTCTGACACAGCTCAGAGATGAAGGCCTGTCGTCAAATTCAATGAACCGGTCATTGGCCGCTTTGCGGGGTTTTTGTAAGTATCTGTTGCGGGAAAAATACATCGAAGAAAATCCTTTGGCTAATATTGAACTGGCCAAGGTCTGGATGAGACTGCCCGAAACAATCAGCCAGGAGGAAATGAAGACCATCCTGGCTATTCCCGGAACGCAGTCCCTGCCGGCTATCCGCAACACCGCGATGCTGGAACTTTTATACGCGACGGGAATCCGGGTTTCCGAGTTGATCAATTTAACGATGAACAGTATTAACTGGCAGGTCGGTTTTTTGATTGTCATGGGGAAGGGCAGTAAAGAAAGAATTGTTCCGATCGGAAAAATAGCGTACGATTGCACAAAACGTTATATCGATGAGGTCAGACCCCGATTGATGCAGAAGAAAATAACCGATACTTTATTTTTAAACCGTTTCGGGCAAAAGTTTACCCGGCAGGGATTCTGGAAAATAGTTGTCGGCTGTGCCAAACAAGCCGGTTTGCAAAAAAAGGTTTATCCGCATACATTTCGCCATTCTTTTGCTTCTCATCTTCTGGAAGGCGGAGCCGATTTGCGCACGGTTCAGGTCATGCTGGGACATTCGGATATTTCGACAACCCAGATATACACGCATATCACACGGGAACGATTAAAAGAAGTTCATCAGAAATATCATCCACGAAGCTGAATGAAGAATGCGCAAAGAGTACCAAAATTAAAATTGATCAGGCCATAAATGATGGACAATAACCTGGATAGAAACAAGCGGGACAACCAACAGTTTACGGTAAAAAATATCCTCATTGCCTGTGCTGTTGTGGTTGGTGTATTCGTCGTTATATTTCTGCTCAGCCAGAATTATTTTTCTTCATTGACCTTGCAGGCGTCCCGGCTGAAAAATATTTTTTCGCATTACGTGTTGAATGAGAAGCCCCGTTTTTATTATCTGGAAATGGAGAAAAACGGCAAAGACATGCGCATAGGGGAAGAAGATGTCCTGGAAGTGACTTACCGGGATGAATTTGTGGTCAAGTCCATTGTCAGTGACGATTTATCGAACCGGCACACTTCTGTAAAATTTGAAGGTTTTGGCTCGAAGGATAACGATCTGGGCGTCCTGTTTAAGGGGATTGATTTTGTGAACCGGTCCATGCAGAAGGGCACTTCTCCTGAAAAACAGAGCAGCACTGAGGAGTATCAAATATCCGTGAATTATAAGGGCGAAATGATTGCCAGTGTGCCCGTGCAGTTGGTCATCACGCCTCAGGACTGGTTTCGGTTTGCAAAAGATTCTTCCAATGTCCAGCAACAGATTGCCTACCTGCAAAAAGCCGTATCGCTTAATCCAGATGATGTCGGCTCGCGAAAAATATTGGCCGGTGTGTACGCCAAACAAAACAGAATCGATGAAGCAATCAAATTATACAAAGAAGTGTTGAGCATCAAGACAGATGACGCGGTGGCGATGTTGGAACTGGCAAAAATTCATATCAAAAAAAGGGAATTTGATGATTCCATAAAACTGTCGCAGGAGATCATCAGAATTAATTCCGGGAACGCAGAGGCTTATTTGTGCCTGGCGCTGTCTCTGGAACACAAAGGATTATGGAATCAGGTGGTCAAAAATTATCAGGAAGCTCTGCGACTGGAACCCGATAATCATCCGGCAAGATTCAAACTGGGCGAAGCCTACAGAAAATTGAATATGACGGATGCTGCTGTTAAAGAATATCGGTATATTGTTGAACATTCCCGGGAATCCGAGCAGGCCCTTTTTGCGTTGGGAGATATCTATTTAAAACTTAAGAAAAACGATGAGGCTATAAAATGCTATAAAGAAATTCTGAAAAAAGATCCGCAGAACGCCGTGGCTCACGCAAATCTGGCCGTCGCATATGCCGGCAGCGGAAAACCTCAGGAAGAACTCAACAGTCTGAAGAAGTCTGCCGCATTGAGCCCCAAAGACACGACGGTAAGATTCAATATGGCTTCCGTTTATGAAAAAAAGAAAATGTACGCTCAAGCCGCCAAAGAATATGAAAACGTCCTGAAAATCAATCCCAACGATGCGGATGCGCTGGAGCGGATGGCGGAACTGTCCCTCAAAAACAAACAGTACGATCAGGCTGTGAAATATTATGAAAAACTCAAAGCCAAAGCAACGCGGAAACCCTCTGTTTATGCAGGGCTTGGTTTTGCTTACGGTGAATTGAAGAAATATTCTTTATCCGCTGAAAATTACGAGAAGGCTATGCAGCATGGTGATAAAAGCATGACGCTGCGTTACAATCTGGCCGATACGTATGAAAAAACGGGCCAGACAAAAAAGGCGATTAATGTTTATGAAAAGATATCGCCGTCCTCAAAAGAAGTTTTGGATAATCTGGCAGATCTGTATTTGAGAGAAAAAAATTATCAAAAAGCTGTTCTTTATTATCAGAAACTGGCCAAAATAGAACCTAAAAAGGCTGGCTCATTCGCCAATATGGGGTATGCGTATGCCGCTTCCGGAAATCTGGATCAGGCCATTAAAAATTATACGCTTGCGTTGAAATTCGATAGCGACGACGCGGAAGTTTATGATAATCTCGGTGAAGCCTACGAGAAAAAAGGGCTTTATAAGCAGGCGCTGGATGCCTACAAGAAAGCCTACGCGCTGAATCCGGAATCGGCAAAGGCGGCCAAGAGAATACCGGGAATCAATATCAAATTATTACAGGAAAAGAATAAACAAAGATCGGGGAGTGAAGACGAATGAAAATAATTAAGATAGGTCATTTAGTTGCTGGAGGTCACAAGAAATTTATTCTGATTGCCGGCCCCTGTGTTCTGGAGAATGAGAAAACGGCCATGGAGACGGCTCTGTATCTGAAAAAACTCACAGCAAAATTGAAAATACCATTTATCTTTAAGGCGTCTTATGACAAAGCGAACAGAACATCGATAAAATCGTATCGGGGACCCGGAATCAAGAAAGGATTGGCCATCCTGGAAAAGATTAAAGGGGAGCTAAACATTCCGGTGCTTTCCGATGTGCATCGTTTCGAAGAAATTGACGCTGCCACGCAAATCCTGGATGTTGTGCAGATCCCGGCTTTCCTGTGTCGCCAGACGGATTTTGTTACGGAGGTCGCGAAAAAAGCCAGCGTCATCAATATCAAGAAGGGGCAATTTCTGGCCCCCTGGGATATGTACAATGTCATCGAGAAGGCGAAGTCCGCGGGCAATGATAATATCATGATCACGGAAAGGGGAGCGACCTTCGGTTACAATAATC
>CAYZLL010000185.1:0-4144 GCA_964479225.1 uncultured Smithella sp. | reverse complement strand
CGAAACAGCGTGGCCTCATCACCGAAAGGTGCAATAAACTGGACACCGCAGGGCATGCCATTTTCATCCCATTGCAGGGGCAGATTCACCGCCGGCTGTCCGGTAAAATTGGCTAACTGGGTGAAGGGTGTTTTGGCAAGCGTCTGGATGGCAATCTGATTGACCATTCCGGAGGCCTTGGCCAGCGATCCCAGCCTTAAGAAACTGATGATTTCCATCACAACCTTTTCATAGGGTTTGGGCAGCAGCTCTCCGATTTTTGCCGCCGGATAAGCGACCGTTGGTGTAAGATACAAATCGTATTTTGAATGAAATTTTCCCATAATCCGTGCAGCAATATCCCATTCACGCATGGCTTCCACAAACTCCGCCGCGCTGTAAGAATGACCAAGTTTGCCGAAAAACCAGGTGGTGATTTCAAAATCTTTTCGGCCAACTTTTTTTCTTAATACAGATTGGGCTAACTGGATGTCTGCGGCAATCTCCCCGAAATACAGTGTGAAATACGTATGAGCCAGTTTCACACCGTCAATATCGGGCTTCGCCTCTTCCACCTTGTGTCCCAAATCCTCCAGCAACTTGACGGTTTTCAGGACAGCATCCTTACAGGATTCGTGCGTTCCCGTACCCAGTGGAGGTTCGGTGTTAAAGGCGATTTTCAAGGAACCGGGGGCCTGCTTTATTTCTTCACTGTATGGTTTTTCCGGAGGTTTGATGACATACGGCGCACCGGCATCAGCCCCGGCAATGGCATCCAGAATGGCGGCGCTGTCGCGGACCGAACGTGTCAGGACGTTTTCCACGGTGGCCCCCTGCCAAAGTTTCCCGAAATGAGGACCTGTCGGTGTGCGGCCTCGTGTCGGTTTCAAGCCAACCAGCCCGCAATAGGAAGCCGGAATGCGAATGGAACCGCCTCCATCACCACCCGACGCCAACGGCACAATTCCCGCAGCCACCGCCGCTGCCGAACCTCCACTCGAGCCACCACACGTTTTTTCAATGTTCCAGGGATTGCGCGTCGGACCGAATAATTCCGGCTCCGTGATGCCCATCAAACCGAATTCCGGCGTATTGGTTTTTCCCAAAGTCACCAAACCCGCTGCCTTGAAGCGTTTCACCAGTTCACTGTCGAAGTCGGGAACATAATCCCGATAAGCACGACAGCCCCAGGTTAATTTCACACCGGCGTAGGCACCGATTAAATCTTTCAGAAGAAAAGGAACACCCGCGAACGGGGCGTCAGACAATGATTTCCGGGCAACTTGCATTCCGATATCGAACATCGGCGTTACCACAGCGTTAATGACTGGATTTATTTTCTCAATACGACCAATCGCTTCTTTACAAAGCTCCAGGGAAGAAACCTTTTTTTCGCGGACAAGTTCTGCCAATCCCAGACCGTCATATTGATCGTATTCAGCAAAACCAGCCATATTATCTGCCTCCTGACAATATACAATATAACGCAGATGATCTTAATTTGCATTATAAATTTTTTGCCGGGTAGCCTGTAATATCGCTTATTTCCTTAAAAAGAGGTTTCAGTTGGCCATACATTTTCAGATAAACTCTTTTATAAAGATTGTCATAAAGATCGTGATTTTCTTTAATCGGCTCAAATACGCGTCCCGGTCTGGTCATCGCTTTTACCGCCGACGGGAAATCAGAATAAAGTTTAAGACCAACCGCGGCATCGATTGCCGCACCCAGGGCTGATGTTTCAAAAGTGTGCGGACGTTCCGCCACCAAGCCGAAGATGTCAGCTGTGATTTGCATGGCCGCGTCGCTTTGCGATCCGCCACCGGAAACCTTGAGCTTTGTCACAGGAACTTTTGTTTTTCGCTGTGTTAATTCTCCCCCTTCCCGCAAACCATAGACCAATCCTTCCAGTAAGGCCCGATACAGATACGCACGACTGTGCACATCGCCAAAACCGATAACAGATCCCTTGGCGAAGGAATCAACTTCTCTGCCCGGCGTCCAGTAAGGCTGAAGCATCAGACCCTTGGAGCCTGGCGGTACATCCTTAATTAACGAATCAAAGAACTTCTCCGGAGGCTCGGCTGTCTTCTCGGCCAGCATACATTCCTGAAGACCGAACTCTTCCTTGAACCAGCTGACCATCCAGAATCCCCGGAAAATGGAAACCTCCGTGTAATAAGTATCCGGTACGGACGCGGGAAACGGCGGAATCATCGGATGCAGCTCGACATATTTAGGGGTAGCCACGTCAAAAGTGGCAATGGTCCCGAAACTCAGGCATCCCGTTTCCGGTGTGAGACAGCCGGAACCGAGGATTTCGCAGCCCTTGTCTGATCCGGCCGCAAACACCGGCAGTCCTTCAGGTATAGCGGTTTCATCTGAAGCCTTCTTCGTAATCTTCCCCATGATTTCGGAGGGCTTGACCAGAACGGGAAGCTTTTCCTTTTCCACCTTGAAGATCCGCCATTTAAAATCGAACTTTCCCGCCCATTGGTACGTTTTGTTGTCAAACGGCAAATAGCCGACATTATTGCCTGTCGAATCGATGAACTCGCCTGTGAGCCGATGGGTGAAAAAACCGGACAACACCAGATACTTGTGTGTTTTTTCCCAGATGTCCGGCTGCTCCTGGCAGATCCAGTTCGCCTCGCATTCCTGAATGACATTCTCCAGCGTATCCAGAAGTTTGACAGTTTTCAACACCGGACGTAACGGCGCCGGCAGTATTTTTCTGGAATCCGCTTTGCGCTGGTCCAGCCAGATAATTGCCGGTCGCAAAGCATTGCCGTTTTTATCCACATTGATCATTGTGGCACGCTGTGTCGTGAGCGTCACGCCTTTGATATTCTTTCTAAGATGTTCATGGTTTTGCAGGAGTTGACGAGTCGTCTTGCAGAAGACTTCCCAATAATAGTCCGGCTGCTGTTCCGCCCAACCGGGATTTTCTGAAAAGTACGGCTGAATGGGTGATTTGACGATGTGGAGGATATTTCCATCTGTATCGATAAGAGAAGCTCTTATCGACTGCGTGCCGGCATCGATGGAAAGAATCAATTCATCCGCTTTCTTTTTTTGCTCTGACATAAGCACCTCGCTTTTTTATCTTAGGGTTGATAATCCCTGTGAGTCATAACCCTTATGGATGATGATCAATCTAATCCCAGTTGGCCACCCGGATTCATGATATTGTTGGGATCAAAATGCTTCTTCAGTGCCCGCAACACTTCCATTTGCTCCTTCCCCAGATGCTTTTCCATCCAGGGACCGATCATGCGACCGACTCCGTGATGATGGCTCAGTGAACCGCCGTATTTTTGAATATTGTCGATGATTCCGCGCTGGAATTTCCGGAATTCTTCAGGATCATTCATTTTCGCGATGAAAATAAAATAAAGATTGGTCCCCTGCGGATAAAAATGAGACGCATGCGTCATGCACATCGTATCCGGACGGCTTTTAATATAGCCGCGAACACCTTCATGCAAGCGATGGAGATTATCCCAGGTTACAGCGGCCTCCAATGTATCGATTAAAATTCCGTAATCGCCCAGATCCTCGCGCATATATGGTTCTTTATAGCGGGTATGTTCCCATTTTTTTGCCGCGTAACTGGAAAGCGATATAGCACCGTGTTTTTTTGCAATCACTTTGATTTTGCGCGCCACCAGTTTTGTGTAATCGCCGTCCCCTTCCACATTGCCCAGGGATAAACAGCGTTGCATGGATTTGAATCCTTTCATCGTGAGAAACTTACCTACAATATCCGGCATGCCGTAAAGTTTTAATCCCCGATCGGTTTCCTCCGGATCGGAAATGCGGAAGATGGCCGGCTTGCCGAATTCCGACTGCATGATTTCGCGGCTGGCATTCACCGCCGCTTCCCAGGTCGGATACATAAAACTGAAATATTTCCGGTTCTCCGGCATGTAACGGAAAATTTTCATGTTGACCTCAACCAGAATGCCAAACGATCCTTCGGCGCCTTTCATGATATCGTTGATTTTGGGACCGGTGGCCGTGGCCGGATAATCCAGTGTTTTGAATGTTCCCACCGGTGTCACATATTCCTGGCTGAAGACAATATCGTACGCATCGCCGTAATAGGTTGAGGCCTGTCCGGACCCCAGTGTCACAACCCAGCCGCCCACCGTTGAATATTCAA
>CAYZLL010000184.1:0-4174 GCA_964479225.1 uncultured Smithella sp. | reverse complement strand
GTGTACAAATCACTGAAAGTTTTACCGCAGAAGGCTGATCATATTCTTTTAGACTGGGGCCACACTCCGGATAAAATTAAATCTTTATCACAGGCCGAAAAAGTCAAACAGGTTTTCATGGACGCTTACAGGCCCGATAATCCGGCACTGGGCAGAATTGAAAAACGCGCCGAACTGTATCTGGGGCTGTAAATTGATAAGAACTTGCTTTTATTAGGTGACAGGATAGGAAACACCGTCTTGTGTCTCAAGAATATTTTGGGGACCGAATTCTTAATTAACAAAGTTTAATTTATTGTTGACCACAAGAGATGATTGTGTAATCTACAATCACTTTTTAATATGGATTGTTCACGGAAAGAACACTTTGACCAATAACAAAAAAGGAAAATATGCACTGGTTGTCGAAGGTGGAGGCATGAGATGTATCTTTGCGGCCGGCGTCCTGAATGCATTTGGTCATGCATCGTTTGATCCCTTTGATTTATATATCGGAGTCTCCGCCTGGGCCTGCCATTTAGCTTCACACTTGGCCGGACAATATGACCGCAATTTTGATATAACTTTGCGCTACTCCATATCATCCGAATTCATCAATCCCTGGCGTTTTTTGAAAGGAGGTCACTTGATAGATCTGGATTGGATGTGGGAGCAAACCATCAAGAATTACCGTCTGAACCTCTCTCATCTTTTCAGTAAATTAAGCTCTCAAAAGAAAGAATACGTCGTTGTGGCCACCTCGATGACGACCGGACAGGCTCTTTATTCACAGCCGGATGAAAATACTCTGGAACATGCCTTAAAAATATCCAGCGCCATGCCGATTTTTTATCGAAGTATTCTGGATGTAAATGGCGAAAAGGCTATTGATGGTGGTATTGCTGATTCCATTCCGGTGCGCGAGGCTTATCGTCGCGGTGCGACGGACATTACCGTTATCCGATCACGCTCTACCGATTATGTCAAAAAACATAGCCATATGGCTGCCGCTTTTGTCTCTTTGTATTACTGGCAATATCCGGAACTGGTGGAAAAATTCAGAAAGCGTGCCGAAAACTATAATGAGTCCGTCGATTTTATTAATCATGTGCCTTCGGGTGTCCGGATCAATCAAATTGCTCCACCGACAAATATTGTAATAAGCAGAACGACAACCAATGAAGTATCTCTGCGGGCCGCATACGAAGCCGGAATCGAACATGGCAATAAATTTATCAAAGCTTTTGACTTGAATGGAAACAAGGGTGACAGGGCTATTTAATTAAACAGGGTATTTTATGGAAAAGACGCTTTTAATTTTATTTTTAGTTTTTTTTATTGGCCGGGTGCTCTGGCGGTTCTTTTTGCAGCAAATTAATATCAAGCATTTACGCGAATACGGGAAAGTTATTCCTACTGTTTTTCAGGGCGTGATTGATGAAGCGACGCTAAACAAGATGGTGGATTATACTTATGACAATTCGCGTCTGGAGACGAAGGAGAATTTAACAGAAGACATTCTGGAACTGGCCATATTGTTTCTTCTTTTGCCGGTGCTAGTCGGAAAAATTGCTGGCTTGCAATATCACATAATCTGGCAGACGCTGATTTTCTTCGGAACCCTGGCTCTCATCGGCGGTGTTGTCGGAATTCCCTTTGATATTTACCATACTTTTGTTCTGGAGAAAAAATATGGCTTTTCCACGATTACCTGGCGGCTCTGGCTTACCGATCTGATCAAGTCCGTGCTTATTTCCGCCGTCTTAATGGGATTTCTGCTTTCCGCCTTTATGGCTTTTATTCTTTACCTGCCGAAAAGCTGGTGGTTCTGGGCCTGGATATTTTTTACATCGTTTGAAATTTTATTGATGTGGCTTTTCCCGGTGGTCATCGCGCCGCTCTTTAATAAGTTTGAACCGATCAAGAATGAAGAGCTTAAAGAAAAAATCACAGCGCTGCTGGCTAAAGTCGGATTAAAAGCCAAAGGAATTTTTCAGGTTGACGAAGGCAAACGCTCCAAACACACCAACGCCTATTTTACCGGCATCGGCAAAACCAAGCGCATCGTCCTTTTTGACACGTTGCTGGCTTCGCATTCTCAGGAAGAAATCCTGTCGGTGCTTGCCCATGAAATCGGCCACTGGAAGAAGAAACATATCCTGAAGCAGTTGATATTTATGATTGCCGCTTCCTTTGTCGGCCTTTACTTAGTTTATCTGCTTGTAAATTGGCCGACGCTTTATGGTGCGTTTGGTTTGCAGCAAACTACTGTTTATGCCGGTTTGCTGCTGGTTTCGGTTTACTTCAGTTGCATCGGATTTTTCTTCAGTCCTCTGGGCGCTTTCATCTCGCGCCGCTATGAGCGCGAAGCTGATAGGATGGCCACGGATTTGGTCGGGACATCCGTGCCGATGATCAACGCGCTCAAACGACTGGCCAAAGATAACCTCTCCAATCTGCATCCCCATCCATGGTATGTTTGGTTTTATTATTCTCATCCACCGCTGATACAACGAATAGAATATCTGAAGGCAATGGGTAAAAATATTGGCAATGTTTAAGCTAACAGGAGATATCCAATAAAGTCTTGTCTTGTTATTGTTAATACCTACGAATATTCAACAGAAGACAGTGATTGGAGCTAAGGATTACCATTTGAAATGTGCAAAAAAATTCCCCAAATAGAATTAAATCAATGGATACCTGCTTGTTATCTGGGCAAATATTCCGCCCGCTTTTTCTTTTAAGATAACAAAGCTTGTTTTAACTGATGATACGCCGGAATATAATATTTTTCCCGTATCTGAACTCAGGCCCAGTGATTCAAGATCACCGAAATGAGTTAAGTTTGTTGAAGTAATATCTGTATCTATATCATAGGGAGGATAATTTTCAAGCATATCAGCTTTCATCTCCATGCCATATTCAGACATATAGAATATTTCTTTAACATGTTCTTTGTTTCTGGTTTTAGCGATTGACTCCTTCAAGCGGTATGCCATCTGCGATAGTGACATTTTGTTAATTTCATCTTTGGTAAATTCGGTAAAACCATTGTAAACGGCATAACCTATATAAAACGGGTCAATATCAGGATGCACATCTCTCAGATTGACCGGAATCCTTAATCTAATCTTATCGGTATCGGGCATAATGGTTTTATGATATTTCTTTAACAAATATGACGTTATAATTTGATTATTTGAGATCGTGTAGTCACTGTTCTCCGACTTTGCTCTGTTTTTTATACCATTAAGAAAGTCGTCTGAAAAATACTCGCGTGTTGAGTATAATTCCATATTGCTGCTATACTTAACTTTATTTTTTATTTTATCGCTCAACTCGGATAGCGGAGGTGTCAATACTTTTTCAATGGTATCGAAGTTAACAGGCTTTCCTTTGAATAATCTTTGAGGTGATGGAAGCGGGAAACTTTTGCCTTCCAATATACAGGCTACAGAAAACAGGAAAAGCATTAAGGAAATTCCATCCGCTACCACATGCGAGCAACTGATTCCGCCAATGATTCCGTCTTTTAGAGGGATTCCGGTAACCGCGAAAAGAGGTTCGCCCGGCAATGTTTTTACATGCACAACCATCTTCATTATTTCATCAATATTAATTTCATTAGAAGAAGCATTAAGAGGCGGCAAAATGTGACCTTGAGCTCCGTCTGTGCAGTATTGCAATGCGAATTTATTCACATCGGTCATGATCAGGCGGCTGGAAAAAAGATTGTAATAATCGATTGCTTTATAAAAGCTTTCTTCAAATTTTGATATGGGTATCTTTTTTTGATAAAAGAATAAATCTTCTATCGGCCATCCGCCTATGAACCGGTCATTTTCTAGCATTGACAAAGGTAGAATATTTTGGCCGTAGAATTCTTCTAAATACGCATTCTTTGATTTGTCAGCAGTTTTATTAATTCCCATGATATCCCCTGAATATTTATAAGAACTTCTTTTATTTCTAAATTATATAAATATATTGGTTTTGATGTCAAATATAATTGCGGCGTTCGGAAAGTTAATTATGTGGTAATTCGCTGGGTAATTAGGGGATAGGATACTTACTTTTGATTTCTATTAACACAGCCTATACTTTAACGTCAATGAAAGATAATCCACATAACGGATTGAAGAACTAAACCGCTTCGCGGTAGCCATTCCATCGCCTGTTTGATCGGATAATA
>CAYZLL010000183.1:0-4189 GCA_964479225.1 uncultured Smithella sp. | reverse complement strand
AATTTCAGCAGCATTCCCGCCTTGCCGGAAGGAAGATTCGCGCACAAATTGGGCAGCAGGTACGGACTGACCCGGAGCGGCCCGCGATGTTCCAGATCATGCACCGCCACACGGAAAGCATCCGAACCGTTGAGCGCCGAACCGATCAGGCAAGCCATCCGGGGAGCAATATGCGCATCGACAACGATACCGGAATTCTCCAGGGCCTCCTTACAAACGGCCATCGTTAATATCACAAACGACGCATTCCAATTATAAACTTCCTTCGCGTCCGTAAAATCAAGTTCCATCGGATACCAGTCCGGAATTTCTCCGACGACATCGCAGGCGGATTCCACCTTGCAGCGCGTTACCTTGCGAAAACCGGCCTCGCCCTTTACCGCCCTCTTCCACGTTTTCTCAAATGTGCTGCCCAGCGGCGTGGCCGTGCCGTAACCGACAACAAATACTCTTCTGTTTTTTGGAGCTTTCATATTTTTTATCCTATCCTGCGCAGGATGATGCAGGAATTACATCCGCCAAAACCGAACGCGTTTTTTAAAACAAATTCCTGTTTCAAATTCCTGGCGCCTTCGGCAACACAATCAATTTCTATGTCCGGGTCAGGACTGTAATTTATCGTCGGCAACAATGTATCGTTCATCATGCCTTCCATGGCCAGAATCGCTTCAATGGCGCTGGACGCGCCCATCGCATGCCCCAGTTGCGATTTATTCGCCGATACCGGAGGAATTTGATGACCGAAAATATTGCGCAGCGCGTCTGCCTCGACCTTGTCGCCTATTTTGGTCGATGTGGCATGCGCATTAACCGCATCAATAACCTCCGGTTTCAATCCCGCATTTTTAATGGTTTCTTTTATGCATCGCTGTACGGTGGCCAGATTCGGCGAAACAAAATGACTCGCATCCGATGTCATGGACCATCCGGCCAATTCTATGCTGGATTTAAGCCCGTGGGCTTTGGTAAATTCATCCGTCGCCAGAATGATGCAGCCGGCTCCCTCGGAAACGACAAAACCTCGCCGGTTGACGGAAAACGGTCTGCTTGTTTTTTCCGGCGGTTCTTCCGGCTGTCCTTCTTTGGACCGATAAGCGCCATTCATCGTTGCAAAGCCCGCGACAATCGGTTCAACCAGCGGAAAATCGACTGCTCCGCCGATAACGACATCTGCCATATTCCGTTGCAGCAGCATCTCGCCGATAATCAGAGATGTTATGCCTGTGGCGCAAGCCGTGATGGTTGAAGAAATCGGTCCCGTTGCCCCGGTTAATATGGATACTTTGCCACCGACCATATTGATGCAGGAATTGGGATTGGTAAAGGGATGCGGCATCTTGCCTTGAGACGCCATCAGGCGATCCGCCTGCAAAACCGCGTCCAGACCGCCGACGGCCGAACTGAAGGTTATCGCTACCCGTGGGGCTAATGCGTTGGTGATAACAATGCCGCTGCGCTGAAGCGCCCGATGCGCCACCAGCAGTGCATGTTTGAAGATGGGTGAGGTCCAGTGCGCCATTTCCCTGGGCTGTAAAAAGGGATACGGACTGGAATCGATGTGCGCCACTTCACCGGCAACCCGCACCGGAAAATCCCCCCCCAGCGAAAACCGCGTCAGATTTCCGATGCCGCAATCTCCGGCAACGGCTCTTCGCCATTGCGTTTCCAGGTCAGATCCCAGAGACGATACCGCATCGTAACCCAGAATTAAAGTTTTCTTTGCACCCATAGCCATCCCAAAAGATTAAGAAAAATCATCTCGCAGGTAAAAAACGGGAATGATTATTGGGATGAGCTATATCAAAAATTTTCAGGGATTACCAAGGAATAAAGTGGTACAGTTTGGCAAACATCTCGTAGACTTCGATCCAGTTGTGCAGGTCCTGAGTCGATTTCAGATGTTCGCGTTTATTGACCATGACCCAGCTCATGTGCGCCGCGCCATCCTTACAGGTGGAGCAGTCGCGCGTCGCCGACGTGCAGCAGCGGTGAACGGTTTTCAAATCGGATGCCCAACGGGCGAAATGAATCAGACGGCGGGGACGGTTTGCCCTGTTATCGAGTGATTCCGTAACGGACGGGCACTCACTCCAGCTAAAATTTCGTCCCATCATTTTACCGGTGGTGATGATTTCATGATAGTACTTGCAGGAAATGACCGTCTGCGGATATTTGTCCAGCATTTCGTCCATTTCAAAACGCAGATCTTTGAGCTCACCTTCCCGCCAGGAAAATCCATCTACGCCTTCGTCATTGGACAAAAGCTGCAAGTGAACTTTCAGGCCGACATCAGCAATTCTTTTAATGACAGGTTCAATTTTGCCAACCTGTCGCGGCGTGATCGTATATAGGTAGTACGTGTAGGCGTCGCCTTCGTAATTTTTACTGGAGATGGCAAAGGTGTCACGCCCGCGCAGAATCTTTTCATCTTCAGCGCTGCCCCAGAGAGAAATCCCCACCATCAGATCGGGAAACTTATCCCGGGGAACCTTGATCAAACCATTGGTGGCACAGTACGTCGGCAAGCGTTTGTAGAACGCTTCGACGCGATCCATGCAGAGCGTCGGCTCGCCACCGATCAGAATGGCCAGATTGACGCCGCGTTCTTTTTCACGATCGATAAAGTCTTCCCATTTTTTGATATCCATTTCTTCAGGCGCCGCCTGATGTTCTCCCGAAGAAAAGAAAAAACATCCCTTGCAGCGCAGATTGCAGCGATTCGTTACATCATATATGGAACTGCGGATATTCAGGCTGGAAATCCGTCTGTATCTTTCGTGCCATTCTTTATCCAACAGAGAACTGACTGTTTTCATGAATATTTCCTGTTTATGTCACTTCGAATCCCGATTTATCAGGTGAGAAGTCTTTTTGCAATCGCTTTAAGATTCCTCGCATGCGCTCGGAATGACAACCTCAATTTATTGCCGCTCCCGGCGGTTCTGTTATTTCATTACAAAGATTTTCGCCCTTCTCGTAACCCATCACCCAAACCGCCAGATACGTATCCACATAATCCAGCCATGATTTAAAAGTCGCCAGATTATTCACGTGACGATAAAGGCGCGCCGTCACGACTGCGGAACCGGCGGCATAATGACGACAATCAACACAGTCCGTATCCGGCACACAGCAGGCCACCGACCGGTCCCAGTTCAGGTCTGTCCTGTACTGCCTGAAAGACCTGCCCAACCCGATATCCTGCGAAGGATTCTGACGGGGATAGGGACAAACGTAGGTATCATGAAGCCCTTTTTCATGCGTATGCGCCACAGCATTGTAAACGGAAAAAAGAACATTGCGCGGATATTGATGCAAAAGATTTATCATCGTCTGTCTTGTCCGCGTAAGAGATTCATGGTCATGCCGCAGATTTCCTTCGTAACCGACCGGCGCCGAAAAAACATTGAAGGTCAATTTGCAATGATTAGCGATGAGCTCATCGGCAACTTCTTTTACCTCATCAATATTGTCGCGCGTAAAGGTATAAACAAAAACCGCCCGCGGATCGTTTTCGTAATTTTCAATCTGCTTTTTTAAAAGGTTTTTGGCCTTCCTGATTTTCAGACTGGTCTCGTCATTGCCCCAAACGGAGATATGCAGTTTGTAGCCGACGGATTCCGGAATCTTTTTAAAACCGTTGGTGGCGATGCTGCCCAGCGGCATCTCCTGATAACAAACATCCAACAATTCCGGAACGAGTGATGGTTCCGCTCCCGCCAGTACAACATAGGTAATGCCGCGCGCTTTTTCCGCCCGCATCAATTCGCGCCACGCATCCGGGTCGCTTATCTCCCCGGCGAATTGTTTCTCACCTTCATAATAGTAACAGCCGTCGCAGCGGATATTGCAGCGGTTGGACATGTCGTAGGTCGATTCGCGCAGAAAAAAATATTTTCTGACCTTTTCCCAGCGCGCTTTGACTTCCGGATGGGCTAAAAGTTCTGAAAATTTCGGCTTGGCGGATTCCAGATTTGCTTTATGATGATCCTGCATGGGTGTTCAGTTTCTAACCATTAATTTAATACCGGAAGCTTCTCTTTGATATATTCAGAAATGAGACGAATGGTTTTTAATTTCGGATAATCGTCTTCATCGATCGTCACCCTGTATTCATCCTGCAGAACCAGAGCGATGGTTGCCAGATCCATACTGTCAATGCCCAGTTCATCCACCAGATCCATGTCCG
>CAYZLL010000182.1:0-4200 GCA_964479225.1 uncultured Smithella sp. | reverse complement strand
ATTGCCGCCACTGCCAGCAACTCCACCGAAGTCACCGCTCCCTGACCACCGCGTCCATGCCATCTAACTTCTATCATTTATCTTAATCTCCTTAGTGATGTTACAAAAAGACTAAGATTTATAATATAGAAGCAAATTTCAGTCAACAAATTTTCGCAATGGTTAAAATGATTTGTAATTATTAAGAGATACGCCACTTTTGCTGTGCGGAATTGTAAAGATCATTTCCTTCGGAATCGTTGATAACCACGAGCGGTAAATCTTTGACTGTCAGCTTCCTGATTGCTTCAGGACCGAGGTCTTCATAAGCGATAAGGTCCACTTTTTTGACGCACTGGGACATCAAAGCGGCAATCCCACCAATCGCTCCAAAATAAACAGCCTTGTGATTTTTTATTGATTCAATAACCCCCGGTGCACGGTTACCTTTGCCAATCATTACCCGAAGACCGGCTTCGATTAATTTCGGCGTGAAAAAATCCATCCGGTAACTGGTTGTGGGACCGATGGACCCGATAACTTTTTTCGGCGGCGTGGGTGACGGCGCCGCGTAAAAGAGAACTGCCTGCGACAAATCAACCGGCAGATTTTCTCCTTTGAGCAGAGATTCATACAAGCGCCTGTGCGCAACATCGCGGGCGGTATAAATCTCACCGCTTAACAAAACCATATCACCGGCATGAAGCGACGTGATAATTTCTTCTATTAGAGGTGTTTTAATTTTTTGAGTTTCCATTTTTTCTTTCGTTTGTCATTCCCGCGCAGGCGGGAATCCAGTATTTATTTAATAGGGCGTTGTCAATAACTTCCTTGGTCTTTTGAACAACTTAATATTTTTCGACAAGTTCTTTTCGCTTAAGTTGATATTCTTCTTTTGTGATTAAACCATTATCTAAGGCAGTCTGCAATTCCTGTAATTTATGGCTTAAAGATTTGGATGTTAAATTTTTCTCCTTCTGGCCATTCATGAACTCGTATTTGTCTCTACATAGAATATAATCCTGAATTGTAGTGTCATCAATGATTTGTCTAGTGATTCTATGAATAGCATAGGTTACTGCTATCGGGCCCGTAAAGCTATTTTCTCTCGCACTATAAATGTTCACATATTTCATTTCTGGGATATCCACCCCCAGATCTACCTTGCAACCTTGTGCCCAGACCCCTCTTTCTCCTTTTACATCTTTTAATGATACTTTAATTATTTTAGGGGATTGTTCATTGACTTCAATACCGCTTTTCTTGAAACCGATTCCCAAATAATCAACAATACCATCTGTAAGCTCCTTTGGGTTTAGCGGTAAAGATACATGAAATGAATCTGGACGCATATCTATTCCATCTTCTCTCATTTCATCATTAATAATCCTAATTGATGGCGGATATGGACATTTTGATTGAGCTTTCAAATTTAACGGTACCGTATCAAAAGACTCATATAATTGTGCGTGTTGAAGATCTTCCACAATATCTTTAGTGTAGTGCATTGAACATCCAGTGAGAATTAAAGCCATTGCAATTAGAATAATAAGAAAAGATGTGGTGATTCTATTTATTTTCATTTTTCCTTCCTCTTTTCCTGGATTCCCGCCTTCGCGGGAATGACGGCTTTGTCAAAAGCTCCAGAGGCAAGGCGCGCGAGGCGTTGGAAGTGAGGCGTTCTTTTCGCGTACGCCTCAAGGCCGAAGCGCAACGAAGCATGTGGGGCTTTTCACGAAGCCGTCTTTTACAAAGTCGTCTCCTTCTGCCTGGCGACGTGACATTGAATATTCACCGCTACCGGCAAAGAAGCAATATGGCATGGCATCATTTCGATATGGACTGCCAGCGCGGTTACGCGACCGCCGAGACCTGCGGGACCGATGCCCAGATTGTTGACGCTTTCCAATAACTCTTTTTCTATCTGTTCCGCTCTTTCGTCAACTCTGTTTTGTTCGCCCACCGGCCGCAAGAGAGCTTTTTTCGCCATCACGCAGGCCTGTTCCAATGAGCCGCCGATGCCCACGCCGACTATTATTGGCGGACAGGGATTGGCGCCGGCGCTCGAAACCGTCTCCAGGACAAATTTCTTGATTCCGTCTATTCCCGCCGCCGGAGTCAGCATTTTCGCGGCGCTGCAGTTTTCACTGCCGCCACCCTTGGGCATCGCGATAATTTTCAAATGACTGCCGGCAACGATATCCACATGAATGATCGCAGGGAGATTGTCGGTGGTATTATCCCGGGTGAACGGATCGCAGACGGATTTGCGCAAATAGCCTTCAGCGTAGGCCTGCCGAACCCCATCTTCGATGGCCGAGTGCAAAGGTCCGCCGGTGATGTGAACATCCTGACCCAGCGCGACAAAAACAACGGCAAGGCCCGTATCCTGACAAATCGGCATTTTCTTGCGGCGGGCAATATCGGCATTTTCGATAATTTTTTGTAGAACCTGCTTGCCGGTTGGTGATTCCTCCCGCTCGAGAGCATGATGCAGCGCTACAACAACGTCTTCCCCTAAAGAGGTATTGGCTTCGATAAAAAGCTTCTTTACCGCCTTGGTTATTTTCTTGGCATTAATTCGCCGCAATTTTGTTTTGGTTTTAATTTCCTTATCCATAAGTATTGTCCTGTCATTTCGAAGCAAAGCGAGAAATCTTGTTTATTAAGATTGCCACGCCGTCTGAGAGACGGCTCGCAATGACATTCTTTGCATTACGATGAGGTTCAACATCAATACTCTTTAATTGATGATGCGTCAAAAAGCTCCAGAGACAAGGCGCGCGAGGCCAGAGAAGTGAGGCGTATTTTTCGCATACGCCGCAACGCCGAAGACCGAAGCGCAACGCAGTATCTGGACTTTTTCACGCGTCATCCTACATGCCGCGACGGAATTCCAGCGACTTTGAGATCGTCATCTTGTCAATATATTTCAAATCTCCGCCCATCGGCACACCCATGGCGATGCGTGTTAATTTGATGTCCTTGTCCTTGAGCATGGTGGTCAGTAACAAAGCAGTGGTTTCTCCGTGTACATTGGTATTGGTCGCGATAATGATTTCTTTGATATGGCCTTCGTTCACACGGACAATCAGTTCTCCGAGGCGCAGATTATCCGGGCCGATGCCATCCAGCGGGGCCAGCGCCCCGTGCAGGACATGATAAGCTCCCTTGTAGCCGCCGGATTCTTCAATGGCTGCCAGCGCGTCAGGATCTTCCACCACACAAATTGTTTCTTGATCTCTGGATGTGTCGCGGCAGATGTAACAGGTCTCTTCTTCTGTCAGGTTCAGGCACGTCCGGCAAAGCTTGATTTTTCTTTTGACTTCGACAATGCTCTCCGCAAGTTTGATGACATCCTCTTCCGTCGAACGCAAAATATAATTGGCCAGCCGCGCGGCTGTCTTTTCACCGATGCCGGGAAGCTTGCCCAGTTCGGCAATGAGCTTTTTGATGGGTTGGGCGTATGCTTTCATAAATCTAATCCGGTCGGCTTAGAAACCGGGAATATTCAATCCTCCGGTAATTTTGCCCATTTCGGAGGCGCTCATTTCCTGCGCTTTGCGAACTCCCTCGTTGACGGCCGCAACAATTAAATCCTGGAGCATTTCTATATCTTCGGGATTGACGACTTCTTTTTCGATTTTCATCGAGACAACTTCATATCTACCATTGACGACAACACTCACCATGCCGCCGCCGGCCTGAGCGTCAACGGTTTTCGTCTCCAGTTCCTTTTGCAGATTGGCCATCCGTTCCTGCATTTTTTTGGCCTGCTTCATGATTGTATTAAAATTTTGCACCGCTTATCCTCCTGGTTTTGATAAATCTTTGCATTTATAAATTTGTTTTATCCGTTTGAACGTTGATTTCCACCACTTTGGCATCGGAAAGCTCATCCATGACTTTCTGCAAAAGCGGCTGTCTCATCGCTTCCCGTTTCACATCATTAATAACACTGGCCTGATTGCGTCCGTTGCCTCCGGTCGGGCTGCCGTCTTCCGTGTTTGATGTTTCAACCTTGACAACAACTTTTTTTCCGAAAAATCTACCGGCAATTTCTTCCAGTTTCCCTTTTTGTGTCGTTTTGACTTCATCCAGATAAATGAAGTTTGACGGAAAACCAAGCGTCAGACAATCATTTTCATAACTTAAAATTTCAACTTCTGCCCCATGAATGGGACTTTCTTTTTTAATAAATTTTTTCAGGTTATCACGCAG
>CAYZLL010000181.1:0-4216 GCA_964479225.1 uncultured Smithella sp. | reverse complement strand
GTCGCCTGCGGAATTTCCGGCGCGATTCAGCATCTGGCGGGCATGAGCTCCTCCAAGTGCATCGTGGCGATTAACAAGGATGCAGAAGCTCCCATTTTCACGAAAGCTGATTTCGGTGTCGTGGATGATCTTTTCAAGGTTGTTCCCGAGTTGACCGCTGCCTGCAAGAAGCTGGTTGCTTAATTTGTTGTGAATAAAAAAAGGCTTCCGGTGATGATGTGAAAGTCATTGCCGGAAGCTTGATATAAAAGTATCATTAACAGCTTTTCGTTAATTTTTTGCTTCGGCTCCATCAGAATCTGAAGAGAAAAATTAAGATAAAAATACAAAACCTCAATATTCTGGAGGATCAATGGAACACAATATTCCCCCGATAGCAGTCGGAAATGAAGGTCGTGAAGTTTTCTGGAACGCTCATAGTTTTGAGCCGATGCTTTTTCTTTTTACCGCCATTGCCATGGCGATATTTGCTTACGGTGTTTACAAACGCTGGACGCTGTGGAAAGCGATGGGCAAGGATGAAATCCGCTGGGATCTGCTTCCCGAGCGATTGAAATCCTTGTTCCTGAATGGATTTCTGCAAATTAAAACATGGAAAGATGCTTATCCGGGATTAATGCACGGATTAATTTTCTTCGGCTTCTTCGTCTTGATTTTCGGAGCCGCTTTCGATGCCGGTGAATTTCATATCACGGAACCTCTTTTTGGCTGGGCTTTCTTGCGTGGCAATTTTTATCTTAATTTTTCTTTCCTGATGGATTTGTTCGGATTGTTTGTGCTCATTGGTGTGCTGATGGCAGCCTATCGCCGGTACATTCAAAAGCCGGATCGTCTGGGCTACAAAGGCACATCGGATAACACCAATGACGACGCCATCGCGTTGTTGCTGATTGGTGGTATCATTGTGACCGGTTTCATCATTGAAGCGCTGCGTATTCACGCCACCCTGGCAGAAGGTGTCGGTCCCAACCAGGTTATCCCCGAGTGGGAAAATGCTTCTTTTATTGGCTGGTTGCTTGCCTCCGCATTCAGCGGATTGGATGTTGAAGTCACCAAGACCTTGCATAAAATATCCTGGTGGACACATACTTTTATCGCTTTAGGTTTCATCGCTTACATTCCTTATTCCAGATTGCTGCACATCATTACAACGCCAGCCAATCATTTCATGATGTCGCTCAAACCGGCCGGTTATGTCGAACCGATCCGTGATATTGAAAATCAGGAATCCTTTGGTGTCTCCAAGCTGGAAGAATTTACCTGGAAACAGATTTTTGACTCTGACGCCTGCACGAAATGCGGTCGCTGTCAGGATGGCTGTCCGGCTTATCTGACCGGCAAACACTTGTCTCCCAAGAAACTGGTTCAGGATATCAAGACATTCTGGCTGGAACAGGCTCCTCTGGCCGCCACGAAAGCGGTTGTTCCTGCTGCGGAAGGCGCTGAAGCCCCGGTTCCCGTGGAAGCTGCGGAAGGCGATGCTCCTGAGAAAACTCTGCATGATGCTGTTGATCTGCATGCCGTATGGGATTGCACCAACTGTATGTATTGTATGGAAAACTGCTCATCTTCGATTGAACACATTCAGAAGATTATCGATATGCGCCGTTACAAGGTCCTGACGGAAGCGGATTTCGCTCCGGAGCTGCAGTTGACCTATCGTAACATGGAAAATAACTCTAACCCCTGGGGTATTGGCGCTCACGTGCGCGGTGACTGGGCAAAAGAACTGGGTGTCAAAACCCTTTCAGAAGATCCCAATGTTGAATATCTGTTCTACGTCGGCTGCTCCGGTTCTTTTGATGACCGCGGCAAAAAGATATCGGTTGCCTTTGCCAAGATTCTGCAGGCTGCCGGTGTCAGCTTCGGTATTTTAGGAACGGAAGAAAGCTGCTGCGGCGATTCAGCGCTGCGCGGTGGTAATGATTATCTTTTCCAGTCTCAGGCGCAGGCCAATATCGAGATTATGAACGGCTATGGCGTGAAGAAGATTATCGCCATTTGTCCGCACGGTTATAACTGTATCAAGAAAGATTACCCCAATTTCGGGGGCAACTATGAAGTTTACCATCATACAGAGATCATTGCCGACCTGATCGCCAAGGGTAAGATTAAATTTACCGAGAAACTGGCAGGCACCTACACCTATCATGATTCCTGCTTCCTCGGTCGTTACAATCAGGTTTACCAGGAGCCACGCAGCATTCTGAATGCGATTCCCGGTGTGAACGTTGTCGAAATGGAACGCAATTTCTCCAAGAGTTTCTGCTGCGGTGCCGGTGGCGCAAGAATGTGGATGGAAGAACATGGCGATCGCATCAACAACGCACGTACGGATCAAGCTATTGCAGTTAATGCGAGCACGATCGCTGTCGGTTGTCCTTTCTGCCTCACCATGATGTCCGACGGAATTAAAGACAAGCAGAAATCGGAGTCTATGGTTGCTCTGGACATTGCGGAAATCGTTCTCAAGGGTATGGGCCTGGAAGAAGTCAAAGAAACCGTTGATGTTTGTGCGGTTTAATATTATTTACAACATCCAGTAACAATCCAAAGCCCGGGCTTGAAATTAAGTCCGGGCTTTTTTATGTGGACAAAATCTCATTTTACTTTTATTATGCAAAAAAAATTATACGAACAATAAAAGGAGGTAAATCCGTTATGGCTGCCGATTCCATTTACGCACAAAAACCCTGGTTGAAATCCTATGAAAAAGGCGTTCCGGAAAAAGTTGAATATGAAAACCTAACCATGCCGGACTATCTTGCAAAATCTGCCAAAGATTTTCCTGATGATACGGCGATGGTTTTTGTCGGCCACAAACTGACCTACCGACAGTTTGAAGACCAGGTGGATCGATTTGCGACGTGCCTGGCGGATTTCGGCATTAAGAAAGGAGATGCCGTTTCCATTCTGCTACCGAATTGTATTCCTCTTGTGGTTGCTTATTATGCCACTCTGAAAACAGGCGCCATTGTTGTTCTGAATAATCCTCTGTATTCGGATCCGGAACTGGAGCATCAGTTCAACGATTCCGATTCGAAAGTGCTTGTCGCGCTTGATGTTCTCGGCAATCGCATGATTGACCTGCGTCCGAAAACAAAAATTAAACAGATTGTTTACATGAGCATCGGCGACTTTTTAAATCCGATCAAAAGATTTCTCGGAAAGAAGCTGAAGAAATTCCCCTTTGCCGATGTAAAACCAGCGCCGGACGTGTATCGCTGGATGGACTGCATTAAAAAATATCAGCCTAATCCACCGAAAGTGAAACTGACCTCCGAGGATATTGCCATCTATCAATATACCGGTGGCACGACCGGTGTTTCCAAAGGCGTTATCCTGACGCATGGAAACTTGAGCAAACAGGTCCAACAGATCAACGCCTGGTTTCCGTCTTTCGGAAGAGGCCAAGAAGTCATGCTGGGCGCACTGCCCTATTTTCATGTTTTCGGGATGTCCTGCTCCATGAATCTGGCTGTTTCGCTCGGTTGGAATCAAATTCTGATTCCCAGGCCGCAGCCGGAGCCTCTGTTGCAGGCGATCCGGGAGTACAAGCCAACCTTCACCCCGCTGGTGCCGACGATGTATATCGGTATGCTCAATCATCCCGATTTGAAGAAAACAGACATGAGCTGCATCAAGGGCGCTTTCTCCGGCAGCGCGCCCCTGCCGGTTGAGGTCATTCAGGAATTCCAGAAGCAGACAGGAGCCTACATTTCCGAAGGTTTCGGGATGACGGAAACCTGTCCGGTGACGCACATGAATCCGTTTAAAGGAAAGCAGAAGGTCGGCAGCATCGGCCTGCCTGCTTCCGATACACTGGCCAGAATCGTCGATCTCGAAGACGGCGTAACAGATATGCCGGTCGGGAAACCGGGCGAATTGATTATCAAGGGGCCTCAGGTGATGAGGGGATACAAGGGAATGCCTGAAGAAACAATCAATGTTCTGAAAGACGGCTGGATGTTCACGGGAGATATTGCCACGATGGACGAAGAGGGTTATTTCTATATTGTTGACCGCAAGAAGGATATGATTATCTCCGGCGGCTACAACGTTTACCCCCGGGATATCGATGAGATTTATTACGGACATCCGAAAGTTCAGGAAGCGTGCTCCATCGGCATTCCCGATGCCAAGCGCGGTGAGAATGTGAAGCTCTTTATCGTTCTGAAAGAAGGCGAGACGGCGACTGCCGAAGAAATGATTGAAT
>CAYZLL010000180.1:0-4300 GCA_964479225.1 uncultured Smithella sp. | reverse complement strand
GGGCGATTAAAATCGGTGGTTGATCATTACCGTGCCCGTGGCGGGAATCTGGAAGAAGATATCATTCAAGCCATGAATAATTACATATAAATAATAAAGGTTTGCAGGTACCCAATTTATTCTTCCGGTTGCAGGCATTTTTTATTTTACCGGATGGAAAATAATCTATTGACACGTAAATTCTTTCTGCTTATACTCCCGCCGTCAGAAAGCGATATTTTATCAAATATCAGATAACCGGCGGCTTGAAAAACATCTGCTGTTGATCTTGGACAAATGGTTAAAAGCTTTTCAATCGGCTTTAATTTTTTTTCCGACGTTCTACACGGAAACATTACAGCCCCCCTTTCCTTACGAACGGCTGTGAAGAATAGGCCCGCGGCATGATTTGATGACTTGATAAATAACTGTACCTTTTTGATAAAAAGAAAAAACAATAATTTAGAGGAGGCTATACAATGCGTGAATGTGTCATTATCGATGGTGTAAGGTCGCCGAATTCCCGGGCGCACAATGAAAAAGGTTGGTTCAGAGCTCTCAGACCTGATGAAGTTTTGACGAAAGTTTATGATGGATTATTTGCCCGCAACCCAAAAGTGAAACCCGAAGATATCGAATCGGTTTTCGTCGGTTGCGCAAACATTACCGGTATGCAGAATGATATCGGCCGTCTGTCCTGGCTGGCCGGTGGATTCCCGGAATCAGTTCCCACCAACACGCTGACCATGCAGTGCCCGTCCGGTATGGCAGCTATACAGCATGCCGCCCGCGCCATCATGTGCGGTGAAGGCGATACCTACATTGCTGCCGGTGTGGAAGATATGCAGAAAGTCTTCATGGCCATGCACATGGATTTCGCGCCGCGTTTGGCTGAACGTTACAACATTCTTGATCTGCCCATGGGTAACACCGCTGAAAAGGTTGCAGAAGTTTATAAAGTCAACCGCACAGATATGGAAACCATGGCTTTCTGGAGTAATAAAAAAGCCGATGCTGCCACCAAGGCCGGGAAATTCAAAAGTGAAATCATCCCGATGGAAGGATTGAAAGATGACGGCACGCCCTTTATGGTGGAAACGGACCAGTGGATCCGTGGTGACGTCTCCATGGAGTCGATGGCCACCATGAAAACGCCATTCAAGCCGGATGGAGTTGTTACCGCGGCAACTTCTTCACCCCTGACGATCGGCGCGGCTGCCATGCTGTTGATGGAACGCTCCAAAGCCGACAAACTGGGACTTTCCTACAGCATTAAATATGAAGCCGGCGCTTTAGCCGGTTGCGATCCCACCGTGATGGGCATCGGTCCTATTCCCGCTGTCCAGAGACTTCTTTCGCGCACAGGCAAAAAAGTCAGCGATATCGCTGTCTGGGAATTGAATGAAGCTTTCGCCAGCCAGGCATTGGCTTGCGTAAGAGAACTGGGTATTGCCCAGAACGCACCTTTCGACAACGTCAACATCTGGGGCGGCGCTCTGGCGCTTGGTCATCCTTTGGGAGAAAGCGGATGCCGCATCCTGGTGACCTTGCACAGCATCATGAAAAATGAATTGAAAGATGCCAAATATGGCGTCGCTTCTCTGTGCGGCGCTTTCGGTAACGCGGGCGCCACCATGTTAAGCAGAGTATAACAAATTATCTGCTAAGCTGATCAATGCAAAAGGGAGCTCTTTTTCAAAAAGAGCTCCCTTTAATTTTTTATTCAATTGATGATGATTCTAAAATTTGCCTGAAAGAAATAAATCGGCATCGCGCGCCGTTTCATCCGGTATTTCTTCCATCGGGGTGTGTCCGGCGCCTTCATACTGGATAAATTTTGCGGTGGGCAGCTCCTGTTTCCATTTTTCAAAATACCGGAAAGGAATCCAGATATCCTGGGTGCCCCACATCACCAGTGTCGGCGGTTTCAACTCTTTTATGCCTTTAGCAAGATTTTTATCTTTAGCCTGTTTTCTGAATTCCGTAAAAATATCTACATATGATTCTTTGTTGCCTTCTCTCATGGCCAGCTCGAAATAGCGGTCTTTGAGTTCGGGGGTTAATTTTGATTTATCTCCATAAACCTCATGGACAGCCCGATCAATCAAGAATTTCGGCATCATGTGCCAGGCAAAAGGTCTGATCACGGGATTGCTGGCAAATGCGATGATGCCGGGCAGGGGCTGGGGAAATCCCACGGAGTCTATCAGTATAAGTTTCTCAACTTTTTCCGGATTTTTCAGGGTATATTTCCAGGCGATGTAACCACCAAGAGAATTGCCCGCAATAGAGAACCTTTCCAATTTCTTTTCCGCTATGATTTCTTCGAAAAGTTTTACGGCATTATCAATATTATAGAAGGAACGGTCAGGAGCCGGTCCGGTGAGTCCGAATCCGGGGATATCCAGTCTGATGATGCGATAATGGCCCTTCAATCGCTCTACCCATCCATCCCAGGTATGCAGGGAAGCGCAAACACCGTGCAGTAGAATTAATACGGGTCCCTGCCCTTCGTCTTTATAGTGAATATTCATGTCGTTGATCTGAAGGATTTTTGATTCGCTGTCGGCATACTTCATCTTTAATCTTTCCATCGGAATGGTGGTCATTCCCAAAGTGGTACAACCCATGGTCGCGGCGATCATGCAAACTGACAGGATGAAAATCAACCTTCTCGTAATCATCATTTCCGGAACTCCTCGAAATTTTTTTTTGAACCCCAGCGAATATTATGTTGGCGCAAAACTATAAATTCTCAACATCCGGATGTCAATGAAATATTCGAAACAAAGCTTAAAATCCTTGGGATCACAAAACTGAAATAAATATCATCGGACATACAAATAATTATGAAAAATCTATTGTCAAATCGAATGCGATGATTTATATTAAGATCAAACATCCATACTAATTTTAATGGAAAGGAGAACATTCATGAAGACATATGCCATTAAGTATCTGGAGCTGGCGGAAAAACATGCGGAAAAAATTGCGGCAAGATGGGCCAAGGATGTTAAAAGCAACGCGAAGACACCAACGTATAAAAATTTGAAAGAAGAAGATATCGTTTATCAGTGTGTCAGGTTTTATCGTAATTTCAGTAAAATGTTTCTGGATGAAAAAATTACGGATGACGTATTAAGATATTTTCGCAGCTATGCTCAGGAAAGTTACAAAATGGGAATTCCGGCAAAGGAAACCATTTATGCGCTGATCCTGATGCGCAGACATATCTGGCTGTACGCTGAATTTCAGGCCATCTTTACTTCCGGTATTGATCAAAGGCAGGCGCTGGATACGCTTGGAAGAACGATCCTTGTGTTCGACTACGCGGCGTACGAGGTAACCAAAGAATACCAGGACCTGATGAAACAGGGGAAGAAGTAAAATTATTTTCAATAAATAGTATTGTAATGCCGGACTTAATCTCAGAGAAAGGAGAAAATTCTAATGGTAGATTCGATTAAATTGCTTGATGTGACCGAACAAAACGCTGAGGAAATCGCCGCATATTGGGCGGATGATGTTCAAAAAAATAAGAGAACAACCCATTATCAAAATATAAAAAAAGAAAAGTTAGTGGTTTACGCGATTGATTTTTACAAAAATTTACGAACATTGCTGGTGTCTGATGACCGTATTGAATTTACGCAGGAATACTTCCGGAAATACGCGAGAAAATGTCATGAAATCGGACTACCTTTGCAAGAATCGATTTATGGACTTATTTTAATGAGACGTCATATGTGGCTGTATGCTGATTTTCAGGCTATTTTTATTGATGCTCTGGAACATAATCAGGCCATTGACAGTGTTATGCGCATCATGCTCATGATGGACTATGCTGTCTATGAAATTACACAATATTATCTTGAAACGGCACAGTAAAAATTAAATAATAATCGAATTAAATAAGCATAAAAAATCCCCGGATTGACCATCATCTAGCGGGGATTTTTTTTATTTTGAATGCATTTTCAACCGGTTAATTTATAAGGGCTGAATATCTTTAAGTATATGATATAATGGTGTTTTGCTAAATAATCATAAAAAATGGCAAAAAAATACTCAAATCCTATTTAATATGTTGACAGAGTGAATTTTGGAATGTATAAGACTCGAAAATGACTTTCAGTCAAGAAGGTTCATGACAAAATACTGCAATAAGATTAAATCTCAATTTTTTCGGGAAACGCAGTAGAAAGTTTTAAGAAAATCCTAAGAGTAGTCGCTCTGTCGAATGAGCAAAAAATACAATAAACAAATTTTAAGGAGGATGATATGGCGAGTTTGTGGATTGATTTAAGGGATATTAAATTCC
>CAYZLL010000179.1:3173-4320 GCA_964479225.1 uncultured Smithella sp. | reverse complement strand
GTGGGCGTTGCTCAGGACGCTGCGGAGGCAGCCAAGTGGTATCTTCAAGCGGCCGGGCAGGGGGATGCCGATGCCCAGTTTAGTATAGGGTTGATGTGCCGCAAGGGATCGGGAATTCAGAAAAACTACCAGGAAGCGGCTCAATGGTTGTTAAAATCATCGAAACAGGGCAATGCCGATGCTCAGTTTAATCTGGGAGAAATGTATCGCAGAGGCGAAGGTGTTGAGCAGGACGAATCGGAGGCTGCAAAATGGTTATTAAAATCTGCGGAACAAGGCAATCGGCATGCCCAGCGTAATCTTGGTGAAATGTACGAAGAAGGCTCGGGTGTTGAACAGGACCATGCCGAAGCGTTGAAATGGTTCCGCAGGGCGGCGGAACAGGGAGAAATATCCGCCGGTTTTCATCTGGGCGAGTTGTATCGCAGCGGTGAAGGGCTTGGACAGGATTATGCCGAGGCCGCTAAATGGCTTTTGAAACCTGCCGAATCAGGGAATGTCACCGCCCAGTTCCATTTGGGCGAATTGTACAAAGAAGGTTTGGGGGTCGAGCAGGATAATGCCGAGGCGGTAAAGTGGTTCCACAAGGCGGCCGGGCAGGGCGAAATTTCCGCGCAGTTCCATTTGGGCGAGATGTACTTCGCCGGAGAAGGTGTCAGTCAGGATTATGCCGAGGCGGCCAAATGGTATCTGAAACCAGCCCAACAAGGGAATCTTACCGCCCAGTTCAATCTGGGGAAATTTTATAAAGAAGGTTTGGGTGTCGAGACGGATTACACCGAAGCCGTCAGGTGGTTTTTAAAACCAGCCAAACAGGGAAATGTTGCCGCTCAGTTTTATCTGGGCGAGCTGTACAAAGAAGGTCTGGGGGTTGAGCAGGACAATGCCGAAGCCGTGAAGTGGTATCGAAAGGCGGCTGAGCAGGGACACACAGAAGCTCAAAACATACTGGACATCCTTTACACCCAAAGAAAAAGTGTTGCGCGTGATGAAGCGACCGTTTTCCGGGAACCTACCGCGGAAACTGAAAAGGAAGAGATTGTTGAACCTGTTGCCGGGGAGGTTGTGACTGGGGAAGAACAAAACATCGCGCCGGCAGACGAGGTCCTGCCGGAAGAAGAAAAGGTCCTTGCGCCGGAAGAACCGG
>CAYZLL010000179.1:0-3073 GCA_964479225.1 uncultured Smithella sp. | reverse complement strand
CCGATGCTCAGTTCAATCTCGGTTTTAAATTCTTTTTTGGCGAGGGCGTTACCCAGAACTTTGACGAGGCGCTCAGTTGGTATCAAAAGGCGGCCCAACAGGGACAGGCGGATGCTCAGGTCTGGCTGGGGGATATCTATCAGGATGGTGTCTTTGTGACCCAGGATGTTTCCGAGGCTGTCAAGTGGTACTCCAAAGCGGCGGAGCAGGGTTATGAAAAGGCGCAATCCAAACTGGACATGATGAAAGATAAAAAGTTATTTTAGATAAAATAAACAAACCATGGGAGTGACGGCCGGAATACCCCGTTTGCAGGCGGCGTTCCTCAATAAATAGATTCGTTATGGACGGACATAAAAGACAGACAGATTATCTTTCCGGGGAGGAATAATGAACGAACGAAGAAAAGTGCCGAGACTCAAAGAAGAAAGTGATGTAACGATCACCGTTGTTTCAGAAGGGAAAAACCAAAAGGTTGTTTATGACAGCAGCAAAGATATTTCCGTGTACGGCGCCAAAATTCATTCCCGTGAAATGTTTCCCATCAATACCCTCCTGGAAATAGATTTTACATCAAAAACAGTTCAGGATAAAATAACGGCGCTGGGAAAAGTAAAATGGATTAAAGTGATCATTGAAGACGCCTCTTATGAAATGGGTGTGGAATTTGTTAAAACACCGGGTGATGCAATGAAAAAACTTGAAGATTACGTTTCCTGGAAACAAAAGCGTGCCAAGCCGAATCGATTCGACGATCCCTATTAGATTCTTTCCCTGCTCAAAAAAAGAACAAAATCTTGATGGAAAACCTTCACAGGAAGTATTTCATGAGTATCGACAGCGAAGATAAATATCAGGCTATTCTTGATAACATTGAAGACAGTTATTACGAAGTTGATCTTGAGGGTAACTTTACCTTTTTCAACCAGGCGCTTTGCCAGCTTGGCGGCTGTTCCCGGGAGGAGCTGATGGGGATGAATCATCGCACTTTCCTGGATCCGGCGACCGCCGAAAACGTGTTCCGGATGTTTAATAAAGTTTACAGTACGGGAGAATCATCCAAAGCCATCGACTGGCAGATGATTAGAAAAGACGGCACGGTCCGATCTGTGGAAGCCTACGCATCGCTCATCAGAGATGCATCGGGCAAGCCGACAGGCTTCCGGGGAATCATCCGCGATATTACCGAGCGCAAGAAGATTGAGGACCAGTTGCGCCACGAGGAGCATCTCTTCCGGACGCTGTCCGAACAATCTTCGGATATGATCGTTTTGGTCAACAGGAAAGGAATCATCACCTATGAAAATCCCGCGATTGAGAAAATCCTGGGGTTTAAAGTGGAAGAAAGAATCGGCGCCAGTCTGTTTGATCTGATCCACACAGAGGACCTCAAGCTCATTACGGACGCCGCGATGATATTGGCAAACGATACAGACGCTTCAACCCTGCACACGGAACTCCGCCTGCGTCATCAGGATGGAAGCTGGCATACATTCGAGGTGACGGCCAGCAACATTGTGCATGATCAATTAATTGAGGGAGGACTGATTAACCTCCGCGATATTACCGAACGCAAACTGGCCGAGGATGCTCTGAAAAAAAGTGAAGCACAGTATCGCCTGCTGGCTGATCACATGAAAGATCAGGTCTGGTTGATGGATCTGGACTTAACGGTGATCTATATCAGTCCTTCCGTGGAAATACTGTTGGGTTATTCTTTCAAGCAACTCACCGCGACGCCGTTGAACAAGATTCTCTCCCCTGATTCTTTTCAGAAGGCCATGGATTTCTTTGCCACGCAGATGCCTTTAGCCCTTGCTTCTCCCGATTATGTTTTAGATCAGACGGTGGAATTGGAGCTTTGCTGCAGTGACGGTCGCCATGTGTGGGGGGAAATCAAGTTCGGCTTAATCAGGAATGAGCAGGGCAATCCCATTTCCATTTTAGGTGAGGGCAGGAATATTACCGAACGGAAACAAATGGAAGACGCCCTGAAAAAGAGTGAGGAACGATACCGCAGCGTGTTTGAAAACGCCGGTCTCCCGATGATCATCATGGAAGATTCTCTTCTGATTTTCATGGTCAACGACCGTTTTGTGGAGATGTCGGGTTACGGCAAGGATGAAATTGAAGGACGGATGAAATTTACCGATTTCATTACCTCGGGCGATCGCAGCGCGCTGATGAAGTGTTTTTCCCGTCGCAAGGGAGACAAGCCGGTGGAATACGAATGCCAGATTGCCCATCGTAATGGCGAAAAATTCGAGATTCTTATGCGTCTGGGGCACATTCCCGGAGCCCGTCAGTTCATCGCTTCCTTTACGGATATTACCGCGCGGAAAGAAGCTGAACAGGCTCTGCTGGAAAATCATGAATATTTGCAGAAAGAGAACATTCGTTTGCGTTCTTCCATCCGGGAGCGCTACAGATTTTGTGACATTATCGGCAAGAGCCAGGGCATGCAGGAGATTTACGAATTTATTCTCCAGGCGGCGGCAACCCAGGCGAATGTCATCATTTACGGAGAGTCGGGAACGGGTAAAGAATTAGTGGCCAAGGCCATTCATGAAACCAGTGAAAGAAGCCAGGAGGGCTTTGTAACCGTGAACTGTGGCGCCATACCGGAAACGCTCATGGAAAGTGAATTTTTCGGTTATAAAAAAGGCGCTTTTACCGGCGCGAACGTGGATAAGAGCGGTTATCTGGATGAAGCGGATGGCGGAACGCTCTTTCTTGATGAAGTCGGAGAAATCGGGTTGAACATGCAAGTCAAACTTCTCCGGGCCATTGCGGGTGACGGGTACACGCCGGTGGGCAGCAATACGATTAAAAATGTGGATGTCCGGATTGTTGCGGCGACAAACCGTAACCTGCGGGAACTGGTCAGACGAGGCGTGATGCGCGAAGACTTCTTTTACCGTATTCATATTCTTCCCATTTATCTTCCCCCGCTGCGCGACAGGAAAGATGATCTGCCACTGCTGGTTGATCATTTTATGAAGCTGTACGATAAAAATCATCCGCCGCTGCCGGGCAATATTGTTGAAGCCATGCTGAACTATCATTGGCCCGG
>CAYZLL010000178.1:0-4332 GCA_964479225.1 uncultured Smithella sp. | reverse complement strand
ATTTCTTCCACAATAATCGGTTTTTGCAAATCATCGCCGTAACCTTCGACGATCAGCGTATTTTCCTTATTACCCGGCAATATGAGCAGTGACCATGATTGCAGGTTTTGACGATCCTTACAAACATTGGGGTAACTGCCGTCCGCCGGAAGGCTGGCATGATAGAGCATTGACATGCCTTCGGGAGTAGAAGCCTGATAATGGCCAGCCGCAAGCTTATCGGCGGGATTAGAACTCGTCAAACTTCGCAACGCGTTGATCCCTTTTTCAAGTTTCACTTGTCGATCATCCCTGCCTTTACATCCGAAAACAATGAATAAAACTAACAGGCAAGACAACAACTGAAATATTCTTTTTGAATTTCTCATGTGAATCACTCCTTTTTATTTATCATCTTGTTGGTTGGAAATGTAAACGACTATGAATTGTTTATACTTAAAAACCGGATATTAAACAATGAACATTTATTGAATTTATAATTTTGTCTTTATTTGCAGTGCGGAAAAGAAATTAACGACAGCGATGATCGCGCCCAGCATAAAGACATACTGATAGCCCCATTGAACCCAGATAAACCCGCCCAACAGGGCAATACCGATGGAGAAGATGTGATCAATGCTCACGCCCATGGTCAGTGTCTGCGATACATCCTCCGGCGCAACGGCAATTTTTTGCAAATAAGTGGCCCTCGCCATGGACACGGCAACCAGCATTTGATCGATAATGTAACAAGCGAAGACAACATAGATTGCTGTTGTCTCCGAAAAAATACTTTTGGCAAAGCCATAACCGATGCAGACAAAGACAAGCATTGCCGCTTCCGATGTGAGAATCAATCTCTCTCCGAGCTTGTCGATTGCTTTTCCGAGCATGGGTTTGAAAAAAATGCCGATGACTCCGCCAATGGTCAGCAGAGTCGCCAGAACCTGCGTCTTCTGCTGAAAGACCGTAACCAACACCCACGGAGCAAAGGTCAGAAACAACTGCTTGCGCGTTCCGTATAAAACAGTCAGCCAGTAATAAAGTTTGTATTCCCGACGAAGCTGAAATTTTATTTTCACCGGTACCGGTTCGTCCCTCTTCATCATGAATATCAAAACCGCTACGGTAAGGAATCCCAGAAATGCAACCATGTAGGACAACTGGAAATTCAGATTAAGAAATTTGAATCCGATAAAGACGGCAAAACTGCCGATGATCATGGCCACATTGGCTACGGCGCTGAATTGTCCCAGTCTCTTGCCTGTTTTCCCTTCAACAGCCAGCTCCATGCCGATGCTCTGATTCAACGGGATAAACAAGTGCTGCCCGATGCTGAAGATAAACAGCCAGATCAACATGACGGAAAAGCCCGGCGAGAATAAGCCGATCAAAAGTATTCCGACGGCACACAGAACATTGGCCAGTGCCGCCTGTCTCCGGGAACAAAGAAAAAATAAAAGCGCGGAAACAACAATCGTCAGAAGGCCGGGCAATTCACGCGGCAACTCCAGTAATCCTCGCTGGAGATTATCGATCAAGAATGTTTCGTTGAGGAAATTATTGAAAGTGGAATCAACGATGCTCTGCGAAAACCCGAAAACGAACGTCGCCGCGAGAAAGAGCCGGAAGTCCCGCGGCAGATTTAAAAGTTTATGTTTCGTTCGCTTTATAATGGCATTAACCTGAAATAATTTGTAATCCTTGACACATTTTCTATATTTCCATATATGTTTTTCAACTAAAAAAATAAAGGATATTCTCACTATGGCCAAACCTCGGATTCTTTTTATGGGTACGCCCGCATTCGCACTGCCCGCCTTGCGCCTTCTGCAGGAGAAGAGTTATCCGATCATCGGCGTTGTCACTCAGCCTGACCGTCCCAAGGGAAGAGGCTTGAAAGAAGTCGCGCCGCCTGTGAAAATTCTAGCGCAGGAGTTGGGCCTGCCTGTTTTTCAACCTGCAAAAGTCAGGGATGAATCCTTTCTGAAAATCTTCAGAGACCTTAATCCGGATATGGTGGTTCTAGTTGCTTTCGGTCAGATTCTTCCCGGAGCCATTATTGATTATCCACCGATGAAATGCCTGAATATTCACCCATCGCTTCTGCCGAAATATCGGGGTGCGGCGCCGCTCAACTGGCAGATTATCAACGGGGAAACAAAAACCGGCGTCAGCATTATGATTATGGATGAAGGAATGGATTCCGGCGATGTTCTTTTGCAGGAAGAAACCCCGCTGGACGACACCATAACTTTCGGTGAATTGCATGACCGTCTGGCACAACTGGGTGCAACCCTGCTGATAAAAGCGATTGACCAGATGTCCGATGGAACAGCACAACGAAAAAAACAGGATGCTTCCGGCGCAACTTTCGCGCATCGTCTGACAAAAGAAACAGGGAAAATCGATTGGAACAAAAAAGCAGCTGACCTTGTCAATCTCATCCGCGGTTTGAGCCCCTCACCGACAGCTCACACATCGCTGGACGGGCTATCTCTGAAAATATTTTCAGCCGTTGCACAACCGGGAAAAGTTGATCAGCCGCCCGGAACAATGATTGCAGCTGATGCCGACGGCCTTGCCGTGGCAGCAGCCGACGGTTGCGTCATTTTAAAAGACATCCAGTTGGCCGGAAAGAAAAGAATGCTCGTTGCCGATTTTCTGCGAGGCCATCAGCTAAAGCCGGGAATAATTTTGCATTAAAAATTAATATTTGAATCTCTTAGAGCAGGAACTGTATGCGTCACACCATGTTCAACACACCTGTCGTAAAATCATTTTTGCGATGCATTGCTTTGTGTCTTTTGAAAATATCCGGCTGGAAAACATCCGGCAGTTTTCCCCGGAATGAAAAATATATTATCATTGTCGCGCCGCATACATCCAACTGGGATTTGTTCTTCGCCATCCTTCTGGCCTTTGCGCTGAAAGTTGACGGCCGTTATATCGCCAAAAGAGAGTTGTTTCGCGGACCGTTTTCTTTCTTAATGGCATGGTCGGGAGCTATTCCGGTGGACAGGTCGTCGTCCCATCATATCGTCGGACAAATGGTATCGGCCTTCAAGGAAAAAGAAAATTTTGTTCTTGCCCTGGCTCCCGAAGGCACACGTCACAGAAAGGATTACTGGAAATCAGGATTTTATCATATCGCGCTGGATGCTCATGTGCCCATTTTGCTGGCTTTTATTGATTACGGGAGTAAAACCGGTGGTGCCGGACCTCTGATATATCCGACCGGCGATGTTGAACAGGACATGAATATCATCCGGAATTTTTATATGACCATAAAAGGTAAACATCCTGAAAACACAAGTCCCGTTGTTATACGTACGAAGTCATGAAAATATCAATTCGCCATCAGGCCGTCGAAATTTTGAATCAGGTCAATGCCACTCAGGTATTCGCCAGTCCTTTACTGAATGAGTATCTGGAGAAAAACGCTTTGTCGGGAACGCCCGATGGCCGCCTGCTGACGCATCTGGTTTACGGTGTGTTGCGTTTTCGTGGTCATCTGGACTGGATATTGACCGGATTCTGCCGCGGTAATTTCGAAAAATTGGATGAAGGAATAAAAAATATCCTGCGCACGGGCATTTATCAGTTAAAATTCAGCGATCGCTTACCGGATTTCGCTGTCGTCAATGAAGCGGTCAATATTTCTAAAATACTGAATCCTGAGAAAAGCGCGCTGGTCAATGCCGTTCTGAGAAATTATCTGCGTCGCGGCCAGAACATTGTCTTCCCTTCTCAGGGGAAAAATGAGGCTGAATATATCGCGGCATTTCATTCTCATCCGCTCTGGCTGGTAAAAAAATGGATAAAAATATTCGGCCTGCAGCAAACCATGTCTTTATGTAAAGCCAATAACGAACTGCCGCCACTGGCTTTACGGATCAATACACTGAAAATATCCCGTGATAAAATGAAAGAAAAACTCACTGCCGCCGGATTTGAACCTGAAGAAACGAAATTTTCTCCTGATGGCCTAGTTTTGAATACATCCGCCAATCCCATTCAGAAAACTGATTTTTTTGATGAAGGATTCCTGCGCCTTCAGGATGAAGGAGCACAGCTTATTTCTTACCTGGTGAATTGCGAAAGTTCGTCATCCATACTGGATGCCTGCGCGGGCGCCGGCGGCAAAGCCACACATCTGGGAGAAATCTTCAAAAATAATGGCCACATTATTGCCATTGACCGCAGCCCGGAAAGACTTGCCGAACTCCAGGAGGAAGTGAAGCGCCTCGGCATAAGTATGATAGAAACACAAACAGTTGATTTAAATATTGAGCTGCCCGATTCTTTTAAAGAAAATTTTGATTGTGTTCTGGTGGATGCGCCCTGTTCCGG
>CAYZLL010000177.1:0-4349 GCA_964479225.1 uncultured Smithella sp. | reverse complement strand
TCGTGACCAGCGGATGCTCGGCGGCAACCAGCATGAAGGTCGCACCGAAAAGCGTGTCCTGGCGCGTGGTGAAGACCTTGATGGCGCCGTTTCCATCGGCCATCGGGAAATCCACCTCACAGCCGTAGCTCTTGCCGATCCAGTTTTTTTGCATGGTCATGACGCGTTCCGGCCAGCCGGGCAGCTTGTCGCAGAAATCCAGCAGTTCTTCGATGTAGGCGGTGATTTTGAAAAACCACTGATCCAGCACCTTCTCCTGCACTTCCGTTCCGCAGCGCCAGCACTGACCGCCTTCGACCTGTTCGTTGGCCAGCACCGTGTCGCACTTGGTGCAGAAATTAACGGTGGAACGTTTTTTGTAGGCCAGACCTTTTTCGTACATCCAGATAAAGAAAAGTTGTTCCCATTTATAATATTTCGGCTCGCAGGTGGAAACTTCCCGGTCCCAGTCGTAGCTGAAACCCATGCGTTTGAGCTGCTTTTTCATGTGTTCAATATTTTCGTTGGTCCATTTCGCCGGGTGAATCTTATGCTCGATGGCCGCGTTTTCCGCGGGCATGCCAAAGGAATCCCAGCCAATCGGGTGCAGGACATTAAAACCCTTCATGCGTTTGTAACGGGCGACGACATCGCCGATGGTGTAATTGCGCACATGGCCGATATGAATTTTGCCGGAAGGATAAGGAAACATCTCCAGCAGATAATATTTTTTCTTTTGCGGGTCTTCTGTAACCTTGAAGGACTTTTCATCCTCCCATTTCTTTTGCCATTTTTCTTCGATAACTTGCGGTTCGTATTTCATTTTTCCAAACTCTCCGAATGTTGAATATTGACGATTTGCTTAACATATCGAGTCGATGAGCGCAATGGCTTTGTCTATGAAGGAAATTCACCAATGGGGTCATCACCAATGGGGTCAGGCTTGTAATATTTGTATTAGCATGGTAAATATAGACCATGGCAAGAAAACCAAGAGTTCATTATCCAGGCGCCCTGTACCATGTGATCATGCGTGGTAATGCCCGTCAGGATATCTTTTTTGATGACGAAGACCGCATTCGTTTCTACCTGCTTATACAGGAGGGTACAGAAAGATACGATCATCGTATCCATGCCTTTTGCTTGATGAGTAATCATATCCATCTGGCAATCCAGGTCGGGAAAGTATCGCTATCGCGCATCATGCAGAACATCACCTTCCGCTATACAAAATGGGTGAATTGGCGGCAGCAAAGGAGTGGTCATCTTTTCCAAGGGAGGTACAAGGCGGTACTGGTAGATGCTGATTCATACCTGCTGGAACTGACTCGCTATATCCACCTCAATCCGGTGCGCGCCCAAATGGTGCAAGCCCCTGAAGATTATCGCTGGAGCGGCCACCGTGCCTATTTGGGCAGGGAAACTATCCCCTGGCTCACCACTGACTGGGTTCTATCGCTGTTCAATCATGAAAAAGGAAAGGCACAGATTGGATACCGGGATTTCGTTAAGCAGGGAAGAGAAGATGGGTATCAAGAAGAATATCACAGCGGCAGTGCCCATGACAGCCGAGTTCTCGGCGATGACACCTTTATTGACAAAGTGCTCATCAATGCCGAAGCAAGACCGCTTAAGCGAATCAACCTTGACGACATCTTGAAGAGTGTTTGCAGGAAATACGGGCTTAAAGAAAAAGATTTGAAAGCGCCCGGCAAATATCGCAAACATTCTGAGGCGCGTAGTGTTGCCGCGTGGCTGCTATTGGACACTGGTGCTGCAACACTCGCCGAATTGAGCAGATTTACCGGTAGAGATATTTCAACCCTTAGCAATGCAGCTAAAACAGTACAGATTCGTGCCAAAAGCGATCAAAAGCTTGCAGATTGTATGGCAGAATTGAAGACTTCTATCTTATGAATTGCCATAACCAAAGCCTGACCCCAATTGCCCCTTGACCCCAATTGCCCAATTGCCTCCAATTGCCGACCCCAATTGCCTGTTTCCCAATGTGAAGATGGAATTCTCCAGAGGGTTGTAAATTGATGGATGTCTTTTAGAACGAAACATGATTTATTGACGAGTATGAAAAGAATAAAATTTCAACCCACAGTCGTCTTTCCCAAACTGGCATGGATGGCCATGATGGATGAGCAACAGGATTTGATCACTGTCTATCATGGTGAATATGTTGAGTGTCACGATCACTGGTTCATTGAAGGCATCTGGAACGGATCTTTCGACGACGGTAATTTTCATCAAACAGACCTGATTTTCGGGAGTGGCATGAGAATGGATGGTGAAAAGACCACGTTCGTTTCATCCAGCTCCCATGCCGAAAGACTGTATTATGTTTTCCATCAGCATAAATTTCTCGTGAGTAATTCTCTTCCGTGCCTTGTCGCTTTCACGGATATTGAGCTGGATCCGGCGAGGGATTACGCAATTTTTTTTCAAAGTATCGAAGGTGGCTTTGGAAAGTATGAAAAAGAAGTTCCGGTTCGCAAAGGCTGTGATAAGATATTCAACATCATCGGCGATAATCTTGTTTATTCGTCAGGAAAAGTATCCATCGAAGCAAAAACTGAAAAGCAGCATTTTTCTGATTTTAAGAGCCTGAAAAATTTCTTTCAGGAAACCTTTCTACAATTGAAGAAAAACTGGGAAAGTCCATTAAGGAAAAATACGTTGCTGACTTTTTCGACAATTTCTACCGGATACGATTCGGCGGCGATTTCCTATTTTGCGGCGCAGGCCGGTTGTCATCAATTCTTTACCTGTGTCTCCTCCAACATGGTTGGCCTCACCTGCCTGGTCAATGAGAAAAAAATAAAGGATGACGGAAGTCACATCGCAGGCTTTATGGGAGGGAAGTGCATCAAGTTCGACCAGCAGGATTTTAAAAAAGACCTGGCCAATGAAATTTATCTCTTCCCGGGAATGCCCTATACGCGATTGACAAATTTTCTGCCAATGATCAATCATCTGGACCGCCTGAACAAACCATCTATTTTGTTTACGGGAATCGGCGGAGATTATGCCTGGGGCAACACCCCCAAGGACAGAGATTACTATGATTACGGCGTGCTTTCTCTTTCAGAAATCAGACTGAAGGCCGGATTTATTCACTGCTCTTTTCTTTCCTGGTTAAGCCAATTCAGGCCTTTGCTTCTGGAAATAAGCAGCTCGGAAGATATGAAACAATGGTCCATCAAAAGCGATTATAACAGACCGATTCCCCGCCGAATACTGGAAGAAGCAGGCATCCCCCGGGCGGATTTCGGATATTTCAAGAAGGGGGGATGGAAATTATGGCGTATACCCAATCGTCCTTTTCACCCGCAACTGCAACAGGAGTATTACATTTTTTTATCAGCAAATAATCTGTGTTCGAAGTTTAAGACGAACTGTTTTCCGGCCGCTTCATTATTGTTTTGGGTAAAGCTCATATTATGGGAGCATAGCATCATCAAGGGTCACTTTAATGATGTTAAACTTCCATTTGCCAATATTGCCCATTCCACTTTTCCATGGGCTGTGGAAAAAATTGCTTATGAATACCGGGCAGCTCTGCAACCAGCAAGAGTTTCTATTGACAAATACACATAAAATTTCTTATTCTCTAGCCAAGTTGTGGTTAATCATAACTAATAATTTTGGAAGGGGGAAAAAACTATGGTGCATGCAGGTTGTGGTGGATCAATCGGTGCGGAATTTATGGTGAATGCAGGTTGTGGTGGCTCTGTAGGTGGAGTCTAATACCGAATCGACAGGCAGGGAATGCGGAAAGCCTTTTATCCATGTCATTCCCTGCCTGTAAACAAAGCAAAACTTTTTGCCGGCTACGCTTTGTTTCGTGCTATTTGCTTTCGGCTTGATCGAGCTTCAGGCGCTCCTTAATTTTCTGCTGACGTTCCGCCGCATATAACATGATGGTCTCCGGTGCCTTTTCCAGAGGCACCATCTTGCCGTCAAACTTCTTTTCCAGCGTAATCGCTTCGAACTTGCACTTCGTGGTGCATACGCCGCAGCCCAGACACACATTCTGGTCCACGATGCTGACACCACACCCCAGGCAACGCTCCGTTTCCTTCTTCATCTGCTCTTCCGTGAAGGTACGCCTCCGGTCGCGGAAACTCGCCTTGACGTCCCCCTCGGTGCGGTTCGGCTTCTGGCGCGGTGTGTGGTCGTAGTCGTCCACTATGACGTCGCCCTTGTTGAGCATTTTATAAACGAGACGGTCGCGGCCGATGGTCAGGCTCTGGCCCGGCCATACCTTGCGGTGCAACGAAATCGCGGCCTGCTTGCCGGCAGCAATCGCGTCGATGGCGAACTTCGGCCCGGTGCAGGCGTCGCCGCCCACGAACACGTCC
>CAYZLL010000176.1:0-4444 GCA_964479225.1 uncultured Smithella sp. | reverse complement strand
GGCCAGCTTTCGTGACATGGAAATCAGGATTTCCACACTTTGATCCGTGCCCGACATGGCCAAAAAAATTGGCAGGGATTCCTGGCATGGCGGTATAAAAAAACCGGTCTTCAGGGCAAAGGTATCACAACTTAAGCGTTCCAGCGATAATCGACCGGGATTGGAGATGATTCCGGAATTTCGATAACGGCCTGTTTGATGTTTTTCGATGATTTCTTGCTGAATCGCACGATGAAGCGTTCTCAACGGTACATATCGAATAATTCTGTCCCCCCAGTAAAGCATGCCATCGTTTTTGTCCGCCAGTTGTTGCGTCATGTCCCGGGCGATATCGTCAACAGACAAACCGGGAAGCATGTTGAGATAAATCAGATTGGTTAGATTTCCCGTTGAACGCAACCCAGGTTGCCGGTGACGCATATCAACGGAAACACCAAAGCGCACGTTGCCGGCTTCATAGGACCAGGCTGATTGTGCCAGAATAACGGCGACCTGAGCCACGAGATTGCGATACCGGCCTTCCAGATGCAGGCGGCGCCAAATTACCCCGCTTTCTGTACCCTGTGCCCTTCCGGTGGGCCCAATGAAATCATGCGCAGGCGGGATGCGCCCTTTTTTTTGAAAGCTTCTGGCCATGCTCAGCTCTGTCAATCGGGAACGAGAACCCAGAAGAGGTTCGCCCCGCAGAGCCCGGAAAATCTCTTCGGCCCAGAAGAGGGTGGCTCTTCCATCCATCACAGCGTGATGGGAACGAAAGGCAACGCGCAGCGGATCTCCTGGCATGAGAACAACCTCACACGCAGTTCCGTCATAAGGGCTCAAGGGCCATTGCTCAAAAGGAGAACCATCAGGCCCCCCCAAGCCATCCCATGCTGTATCGTTTACAACCCTCACACGTGGCGTTATTCCGGAGTCCACCCAATGGCTGCCTATCCAGCATCCCTTCAAAGCCAGCCTGGCACCGGGATTAGCAGCGGAAGCTTTTTGAACCGCTTGCCGCCATTTTTCCACATCGAAGGTTCCCCGCCCTTCCAGCACGATTTGATTTGCAAAAGGCGGGCACAGGTCATGATAAACCAGATAGACCCGTTCCGTGCGACAGAGCGGGCGTGTATATTTGCTCGTTTTTTGCTCAAACATCTTTTTTCAATCCTTGGGTTAAGCATTCGAAGATTTCATCGAGTCGCCCGTCAGATGCCAGGACTTTGGGCATCGTGATGATTAATTCCATGAAGTTGCCATGACCGGCCAAACCCATAAAAAATGGATAATATTCGATCGTGGGAGGAATGCCCCAAAAAGCCGTTGAGGTAAAGCCACCGCCATGGAAGAGCTCCAGCGGGATGCGCCCTACATTGGTAATCAATCCGGAGAGGCTGTAAATACCTTTTGCGTGGCGTTCCTGAACAATCTTCCGCAGCTTATGGCCCATGAACCGGATCGGGACATACCGATAAAGATCATCCCCCTTGGTCTGCATGGCTTCGCGGCCTTCTTTCGTCTGGGTGGCAATATCCAGGGCGATCTCTTCTACTGTTGAAGTCGGTTTCACCTCGACATAAATGCAAAAGGCAAGGTTGGCGGTTGATCGCTCACCACTCATATGAGGACGCATATCCACAGGAATGCCGAAACGGACCACTCCTTTTTGATGGTGCCATGCCTCGTGAGCAAGCAAGATGATGGTACGGGCCAGAACACGGGGAAACTTGCCTTCAATCTGGAGATGTTTCCAAATCATGCCCGGTTCATTTCCGATGGCCCGACCGGACGGGGCCAGATGTTCAACAGGATACGCCTGGCGAAACTGACTCTGATAGCTGCGCGCCATTTCGACATCATTGACAGAAGATACTGCGCCAAGAACGGGCTCACCGCGCAGGACACGAAAGATATCCTCAGCCCAGACCAAAGTACCCCGACCGTCCATGACCCCGTGATGCGTGCGGAAGAGGACCCTGAGGGGTGAACCTTCGATAAGAACAACTTCACAGGTGGGGCCTTCACGGTAGGGCAATGGATCCAAAAGAAACGGTGCGCCATCTGGTCCGGTACCATCCCATTTCGTGCCGTCAACCAGGCGGACATGGGGCGTAATACCGGAATCCACCCAACGACTACCCCCTAAAAACCCTTTTAATACAAGGCGGCTGCCGGGATTGGCCCTTGAGGCTATGGCTACGGCCTGGCGCCAGCGCTCCAGATCAAAATTTCCTGTTCCTTCGAGGAAAAGCTGATTGGCAACCGGCGGGCAGAGTTCATCACAAACAAGAAACATGCGTTCATTAAATGAAAGCCTTCGGGTGTATACTCGCTCCTGCATGACAACCTCCTATCACGATCCTTGGTGATTTATTTTCTTTTTTTTCACAGCCTCTTTCATTTTGTTGCCGTGACCAGACCCGAGCATATCCGCCCGAGGATACCTTCCAGAACTTGCCGATTGGCCAAGGCACGCGGCATGGCCAGGACAAGATCGACCGTATCGCCCGCGCCGGAGAGTACCAGCGAAAAGGGAATGGATTCGGTGCAAACCGGCACCGCCCAATACATTTCGGCATGGAAGCCGCCACCGGAAAGCCCTTCCATGGAAAAACGTCCCATGTTGGAAACGAAACCGGAAAATCGATAATTGCCAGTGCGGTGGCTTCGGCGTGTTTCTGCCCTCAGTGCCCTATTCAGGACAAACAAGGGCACATGCGCAAGGATCTTATCTTCCCAAGTAAGCTGTCCATCACGCTGCTCTCGAAGTCGGGAAGCTAATTCAGCATCCAATGACTCAAGGGTGGTATCCGGGGTGATCTCCAGAAAAAGCGCATTCGTCAGATTACCGGTTGAACGAATCCCTTCGCGGCGCGCCCTGAGATCAACCGGGATGCCGAGTCGCACAGGACCGCTGCCGTATTTCCACGCTTCATGGGCAGTCAGCAACATGATCTGAATCAGCAGCCTGGGGTAACGTCCGCTGATGCGAGTCCGCTTCCAAATAACCCCGGGTTCGTTCCCGATAGCTTGGCCGGTAGGTGCAATGTAATGATGCTGAAGGGGGGTGCTGAGTTTTTGGTTTGATATATTCAGCAGCTCGTTTTCCGTGATGGCGGTGTCCGACCCCAAAGGACTTTCCCCCCTGAGGACCCGAAAGATATCTTCGGCCCAAAATGCCGTACCGCGCCCATCCATAATGGCATGATGGGAACGAAAGGCCACCCGGAGAGGATCACCCTGGATAAGGACCACCTCCGCCATGGGCCCCCGCCTCGGGAAAAATGATTTTTCAAGAAACGGTGATCCCTCTGAGCCCCATCCATCCCAATCTCCGGCGTCTATCATCCTGATCGGTGGTGTTTGTCCGGAGTCCACCCAGCGGCTCATTCCCAGATGGCCTCGTAGAACCAGGTGGCTACCGGGGTTGGCTTCCGAAGCGAGTTGGACTGCCCTGATCCAGCTTTTGGTATCAAACCGGCCATGCCCTTCAACCACGACCTGGTTTGCAAAGGGCGGGCACAGCTCATGGGCAACCAGCCAAAGGCGAGAAGCAATCGAAACGTCGCGTGCTTTTGCAAACATGCTTTTCCTCTTCCAGGATCATATTTTTTATCATGTAATTTGAATGCTGAAGCAATCCGCTTATATCACTATTGAAGATAATTCGCTCTAAGATTTTTCACAGGACGTTTCGGCGCAGTGCTCTTCAGAGTAAAAATCAAGGCTCAAATCCCGCTTCGCTCCGCTACGGGGATAATTCGCTCTAAGATTTTCCGTTCACTACGTTTCGGAAAATCAAGGCTCATTAAAGTATTTGATTCAGAAAAAAAACAATGATATGAATTTATGCTTTTTGGGTGCCGGTTTAAGAAAAACGGCAACCAATGAGGTATGTGATTGGAAAATCAGTGGAGTTTGCTAACACAGGTACGGACAACAAATAGTAATTGTATCGAAGCCTTAGCGGAGGTGCCGCCTGATTCCCCCTGGTTTTCGGGGCATTTTCCGGGTGAGCCGATTCTTCCGGGAATCGCTTTGATTCATCTGGTTAAGCAGGCGATTACGGGAGAGGAACAAAAAAAAGGCAATAAACTTCGGCTACACTCTCTCAAAAGAGTGAGATTCACCCAGCCGGTGCGGCCGGGTGATCAATTGTCCGTCTGCATCCGTGCTGAAAATGCCGGCGAAGGTTTTTTGTTTTCTTTTAAGGTGTTATGCAAAGAAAACATCGTGAGCAGTGGAATGATTGCCGCTCAAAAGATTATATGATAAATCATAAATAAGTATAAACAAGGAGGGTAGGGATGCCTGTCAGTCAAGATATCAAAGGCATTATCAAGCGCGTGTCTGAAATCATTATTGACGAGTTAAAACTGGAAGAAGTAACGGTGGACACATTCGATCCGGACATGGATCTGGTGGATGAACTGGGCATTGACAGTATGGATCTGGCAACCAT
>CAYZLL010000175.1:0-4498 GCA_964479225.1 uncultured Smithella sp. | reverse complement strand
GGACGTCATACCCCGTTCCATAACAAATACCGTCCGCAGTTCTATTTCCGGACAACCGATGTGACCGGTGTAGCCACCCTTCCCGAAGGTGTGGAAATGGTTATGCCCGGAGATAATGTCAAAATGTCGATAGAGTTGATTACACCGATTGCGATGGAAGAACAGTTGAGATTTGCTATTCGCGAAGGTGGAAGAACAGTCGGCGCCGGCGTCGTAAGCAAGGTTATTGAATAAGGGATAGGTTACTTTACTGATGAAAGAACAAAAGATTAGAATTCGTCTCAAAGCTTACGATTATAAATTGCTGGATCGTTCGGTTGAGGAAATTGTGGAAACAGCCAAAAAAACCGGCGCACGGGTGGCCGGTCCCATACCGATCCCCACAGAGATCAACAAGTATTGCGTGAACCGTTCACCGCATGTGGACAAGAAATCACGCGAGCAGTTTGAAATCAGAACTCACAAAAGATTGATTGATATTGTCGGGCCTACTCAAGCCACGGTGGATGCCTTGATGAAGTTGGATCTGTCCGCCGGAGTGGATGTGGAAATAAAAGCGTAGGCGTATTGAAACAAAATTGAAAGATGGCCTCTCGCCAGATTATCTTTTGATTAAATATTTAATGTTTACATAAAATTTGGAATGTCAGATGAGCAAGGGAATTATTGGTAAAAAATTAGGAATGACGCAGGTTTTTGCGGATGACGGTTCTGCGGTGGGTGTTACTGCAATCGAGGTTGAACCATCGGTTGTTTTGCAGATCAAAACAAAGGATAAGGATGGTTATGACGCCGTCCAACTGGGTTACGGTCGCGTGAAACAAAAGAATGTTACCAAACCTCTGCAGGGTCACTTTAACAAAGCAAACAAAGGTTGTTTCCGTTTTGTCAGAGAATTTCCTGTGCAGTCTGAAACATACGATGTAGGACAGGAAATTACAGCGGATATCTTCAAAATGGGCGATTATGTTGATGTCGTCGGAACATCGAAGGGCAAAGGATTCCAAGGGGTTGTGAAAAGACATGGTTTCGGCGGCGGCAGAGCCACGCACGGTTCCATGCATCATCGGGCTCCCGGCTCTATCGGCGCCAGTGCGGATCCGTCGCGTGTTTTTAAGGGCACGAAAATGGGCGGTCACATGGGTAATGTTCGAAAAACGACACAGAATTTAGAAGTTTGGCAGGTTCGTTCCAATCGGAATTTGCTCCTGTTAAAGGGTGCTGTTCCCGGTAGCAGAAACGGATTTGTATTAATTAAGCAGGCAAAGAAAAAATAGTAAGGTACATGTGGAGTTATAAACATGGCAGTAGCGGATGTTTTTGATATTGAAAAGAAGAAGGTTGCCCAAGTTGATTTGAGTGATGCCGTTTTCGGCGCCGATGTCAACGAAGCGGTCATTTACGATGTAGTGAAAATGCAACTAGCCGGCAGACGTTCTGGCACAGCGTCCACCAAGACCCGAAGTGATGTCAGTGGCGGAGGAAAAAAACCATGGCGTCAAAAAGGGACTGGTCGCGCCCGATCCGGAACGACCCGATCACCGATTTGGAGAAAAGGTGGAACCGTTTTTGGTCCTCACCCCCGTGATTATGCTTACAGCGTACCCAAGAAAATTCGCAAGAAAGCAATCATTTCCGCTTTGAGTATGAAATTCAAAGAAAATAAAATGGTTATCCTGAAAGATTTTCCCATGGAAAAAATCAGCACGAGCGGTTTTCAGAAAGTTGTTAATCTCTTTGATTTCAAGAAAGCGCTTTTCGTGCTGGCCGATAATAATGAAATTCTTTTTAAATCATCACGCAATATCAAGAATGTCAAAATGATCAGATCAGAGGGTATTAATGTTTATGATATTTTAAATCACGAGCATTTAATTCTTCTTGAACCCTCCGTAAAAAAGATTGAGGGGGCATTGCTGGTATAATGGAAATCAATAAAGTTGTAAAAAGATTGCTGGTTACGGAAAAAAGTACCGCAGGACGGGACGCATCGAATAAGTATTTTCTCGAAGTGGATCGAAAAGCGAACAAGTTGGAAGTCAAAAGCGCTGTTGAGAAACTTTTCAAGGTCAAAGTCCTTGATGTTCGCGTGATGCATGTCCTGGGAAAAAAGAAAAGAATGGGAAGAACAATAGGTCAGAAGAGTTCCTGGAAAAAAGCTGTCGTGACTCTGGCTGAGGGCAGCAGGATTGAATTTGCCGAAGGCGTATAAGAACAGGTTTAAGGATTAGACTGATGGGAATTATAAAATATAAGCCGACATCACCCGGAAGAAGATTTCAGAGCGTTTCTGATTTTGCGGAAATCACATCTTCCGAACCGGTCAAGGCGCTGTTGAAACCTATAAAAAAGAAGGGCGGCCGCAATAATTATGGCAGGGTAACCGCCAGGCATATCGGCGGGGGTCACAAACAAAAATACAGAGTGATAGATTTTTGCCGAAACAAGGCAGATATTCCGGCCAAAGTTGCCGCGATTCAATATGATCCAAACCGGACGGCGAGAATAGCGTTACTCAATTATCGTGATGGTGAAAAACGATACATTGTCGCTCCCGCTCAGATCCATGTCGGCGATGTATTGTACAGTGGTGAAAAAGCCGATATCAAACCGGGCAATGCCATTCCTTTGAAATACATTCCCCTGGGATCTTTGATTCATAATGTTGAATTAAAGGTTGGTCGCGGTGGTCAATTAATCAGATCAGCCGGAGCGTATGGTCAGTTGATGGCCAAGGAAGGCAATTATGCTCAGGTGAGACTTCCTTCCGGAGAAGTTCGCAAGGTGTTTATCGAATGCATGGCGACCATCGGACAGGTGGGAAACAATGATCATGAAAACATCAGCATCGGCAAAGCTGGAAGAAAACGCTGGCTGGGTAAAAAACCGCACGTACGCGGCGTCGTGATGAATCCGGTTGATCATCCGATGGGTGGTGGTGAAGGTAAATCCTCCGGTGGCCGGCATCCGTGTACCCCGTGGGGCATTCCGACAAAAGGTCACAAGACAAGAAAAAATAAGAGAACTGATAAGTATATCATTAAGAGAAGAGGTAAATAAGCGTGGCACGTTCGATCAAAAAAGGTCCGTATATAGAAGAAAGGTTGCTGGCTAAAATCAGAAGAATGGAAGCCGAGGGAAACAAAAATGTCGTCAAGACATGGTCACGGCGTTCAACCGTTACACCGGAACTGATTGGTTATACTTTTGCCGTGCATAACGGAAAGAAATTTATTCCGGTTTATGTGACGGAGAATATGGTGGGGCACAAATTGGGTGAATTCGCGCCGACCAGAGTTTTCTTTTCACATTCTGGAGACCGGAAAACTAAAGTAAGCTAGCCGTTTGGATAGATACAGCGGATAAGGTTTGGAGTTTATCACTATGGAATCAAAAGCAGTTGTACGATATATTAGAATGTCGCCGCAGAAAGTCAGACTGGTGGCCGACTTGATTAGAGGGAAAAAGGTGCAGGAAGCGCGCAACATTCTTCTCTACACCAGAAAATATGCAGCGGGAATTGTCGCCGGGGTACTCAAATCGGCTGTTGCTAATGCCGCACAGAATCCTAACATTGATGAAAATATTCTTTATGTAAAAGAAATCTTTGTGGACCAGGGCCCTGCTTTGAAGCGCTGGCGGGCGAGAGCTCAGGGAAGAGCGGCGGGTATTAAGAAAAGAAGTTCACATATTACCGTTATTTTGGACGAGAATTAAGGAGGTCAGGTTTGGGTCAGAAGGTTAACCCGGTAGGATTACGGTTGGGCTACATCAAGAAGTGGCAATCAGTATGGTACACCGACAAAAAATACAGTGAAGTCCTGCACGAGGATTTGCAGATCAGAAAATATCTGAAGAAGAAACTGTTTCATGCGGGTATTGCCAAAATTGAAATAGAGAGAGCAGCCAATAAAGCCAAGGTGAACATTTACTCGGCCCGTCCCGGCGTCATCATCGGTAAAAAAGGCTCCGAAATAGAAAAGCTGAAAGCGGAAATTGAAAAATTCTCGCACTCTGAAATTATCATTAATATTCTGGAAGTGCGAAAACCGGAAGTAGACGCTCAATTGGTTGCCGAAAATGTGGCCTCGCAACTTGAAAAAAGAGTTGCATTTCGCCGGGCCATGAAAAAGTGTGTCGGTTACGCATTGAAATTCGGTGCCAAGGGCATCAAGATAGCCTGTTCGGGAAGATTGGGCGGCGCAGAAATGTCCCGTTCAGAGTGGTACCGCGAAGGTCGGGTGCCATTGCATACACTGCGAGCGGATATCGATTACGGTTTCACCGAAGCCAAAACAGCTTATGGATTGATCGGCGTGAAAGTTTTCATTTTTCATGGAGAAGTTTTGCCGACCAGGAATGAAAAATAAAAAAATGATGTCGGCTTTTTCACACGTGTTGAAGCGGACACTGATTGATGTGGATAGGAACAACGGGAGTTTAGTTTTATGTTAATGCCGAAAAGGGTAAAATTCAGAAAGTTACAAAAAGGCCGGAT
>CAYZLL010000174.1:0-4579 GCA_964479225.1 uncultured Smithella sp. | reverse complement strand
GGGAAGTTAAAGGCGGTAACTTCCCCGATAATGAGCACAGCTTCAAATAAACTTTTAAAATAATTGGAACGATCTAATAAATAACTACCTTGGCCTGTTCCTTTATTTTTTTCACGATATTGTTAAACGCTTCCATTTTTTTACTCTGTTCCAGATGAGTGGAAATCTTATCTTTTACTTCATTCAATTCCACTTTCTTTTCCGGTTTCTTGTCCAGAACCTGAACAATATGATAACCGTACTGTGTTTTAATGACAGGACCGATCGCATTCTTTTCCTGTGAAAAAGCCGCGGTCTCAAATTCTTTAACCATCTGACCTTTCTTAATGTAACTTAAATCTCCACCCATTTCTTTGCTGGGACAATCGGAATTCTTGCGAGCCAGTTCCGCGAAATCGCCGCCACCCAATAATTGTTTGCGTATGTCTTCTATTTTAGCTTTCTTTTGCGCTTTTATTTTTTCGTCATCTTCTTTTTTCACAGTCACCAAAATGTGACGGACATGCACGCTGGCCGGTTGGATAAATAATTTTTCACGATTCTCATTGTAAAATTTGCTGATTTCCTTTTCCGTAGGCTTCCCTTTCTGACCCACTTCCATGTCTTTGAATTTTTCAATCTTCACAGCCAGGGCAACATCTTCCTTTTTGATCTTATTTTCTTTCATGAACTCATCCGCTGTTTTATTCGGAGCCATCTGGGCCTTGATGGTTTCAATCGTTTTTGTAATTTCCGCATCACTTGCGGTAATTTTTCGCTTCTCAACTTCTCTGGACAGTAATGTTTTCATGATAAAAACCTGAACCAGCTGTTGACGCATCTTCTCTTTGAATTCTTTCTGTTTGTCAGCCGGAACTTTGCTTTTGTAATTATTGAAAGCCGCCTGCAGGTCTTTTTCCAAATCTGCTTTTTTCAAAACGACGCCATCAACGCTGACGGCAATATCACCTGATGGCGCAACACCTGATGCAACATTCTCTGCCATGACGACAGGCGCGTTGGCTAAAGACTGCAGTTCGTTACCCGAACTCTGAATCGCGTTGGTCCCCGTCGCCGGGGTTTCCTTTTTCCCGCTGTCCGAGCAGCCGAAAACCATAAGCAAAACAAACAAAACGCAAATGACCGAACAGCTTTTACTGATTTTAGTATTCATTATTTTCCTCCCGAAAATACTTGAAAGTATTTCATTTTTTGTGGCTTATATGTAAAATACATACAGACGTCAAGACAATTTTCTTGATATTTTCAACGCCCTGTGACGGTCAGGTTATCCTTCTTAAACAGCGCAAGATTTCCCTTTGTTCCGGTAGTTCAGGCACATCCTGCTTTACATCAAATGTTATATCAGAATGCCCCGACATGGCCAAAACGCTTTGAAGGGCTCTGAACATATTTATTTGCGGATACACTTCCCGTGTAAAATAATTAATCATTTTTAACGTTTTGAAACCGTCGAACCAGTCAAGAAAATGCCGGGACAGTGTCTTTTCATTTTTTGCTGTCTTGTGTATCTTTGACCAGAAAGAAGGAAAATTATTTTCCAGCAGAAAAGTCTTCAATTGAGGATGAATGCATTCTGCTTTCTCGAGAACGTCTTTCCCGCTTTCGCATAATGTTTGATCAACCAGTTGGAGCCATTCACGCAGCACCGCGAATACCCGCGGATCATACAAACAGTATTCATCCGGGCAGCCTCCGGCCAGAAATCGCTGGATTCGTTTGCCGGTTCCAAAGGGAACGCGTAATGACGGACGGGCGGAAGGATAAACGCAGGTTTCTTTGATGTAGTTTATGTTGCCGACTTTGGCCAGCTTGTTGAGAAAATAAAAATCTTCACCGGCTTCTCTTTTATTCATTCCCCGGACTGCCAGATAAGCGTCGGTGGAAACGGCAATGGTTGATCCTATGGAATGAAACGCCCACGGAGACCGGGCATATTTCAATCCCAGAACCCAATACCGCAAAAATATTTCATAACAGGTAATCGCCGCCTGCTGCAGAGCGTCCGGAGGTAACTGATGTTCATAAGCAATAATAGCTGTTTTTATATTTGCATTAAAACCATCATGGATGACCGACAAATAATTTTCCTGTATCAGCGTATCGGCATCAAGGCTTATAATGACTTTGGCAGATGCCTCACTATCCTTCAGCACACAGAGCGCCGTGTCCATGCCGATTTTCCTGGCCATGCCAACGCCTCCTGTGTTCATCGGTATTTCGCATCCTGATGACGAAGCGTTGATGTAACCGAGCTTTATTCCGGCATCGGCAATAATTTTTAATTGTTGATGCAGTTTTTGATCACCGGAAAAAGCATGAACGGATTTTCTGTCGATCAGGGCATCCAGACATTCCATGGTTTGCTTATTATTCTCCTTTGCATCAAAAGGAGAATCGGCCTTGTTGTTCACAACGCAGAGAATCAGAGAATATTCCAGAGATGACGGAGAATTTTTCGCCAAAGAAGCCAGCGTGTGAAAAAGCAGTTCTTTTTCCGCGTAAGCCGGTATGACGACAACCTGAGCAATATTTTCAATATCGCGGGCAATCAATTCCCATGGGTTGCAGGCGGAATATTTTTGCAGATAATCGTTGATTAAGGAGCTTTTTTTCATTGCAGAAATTTCATCACACTTTCTTTCAGCAAAGGATAATCGTCGCCGGGTATCCAGTTGATGGCAACGCCCTTTTTCTCCATGCGACGAAACCACGTTTCCTGTCTTTTCGCGAATTGATGGATGGCCGTATTTAACTTACTTTTCATTTCGTCAAAGGTGATTTGATTTTGCAGATATTGAGCGATGAAACGGTATTCCAGGCCGAAACTGTCGAGCCTTGTCCAGCTCAATCCCGAACCATGAAGACGGGAGACCTCCTCAACCATGCCCTGCCCCAGCCTTTCTTCCAATCGCCGGGTAATTCTTTGCCTGAGCGCACTTCTTTCCCATCGGATTCCAAATACCGCCGCATCAATTTCCGGCTCTTCCGATTGCTGATGATCCGCACCCTGACGTGCCAGTTCTATTTCGATCGCCCTGATTAATCTTTCATTATCATCGAGGTCGGTTCTGTTGTGCATTTGCGGTTTCAATTCACAGAAAAGTTTTTGGAGTTCATCCTTTGTTTTGCTGCGGAGCATCATTCTTTGTGCTTCATCGATCGGCGCTGCGGGTAAATCATAATCACAGAGAACGGATTCCAGATAAAGCCCGGTGCCGCCAACAAGAATCGGCAGCGTGTTTTTTGCCCGCAACCCACGGAAAATTGAATAAAATCTTTTTTGAAATTCAAACAGGTTAAATTCGTCTTCAGGATCAGCAATATCAATCATATGATAAGGTATTTCCCGGCCGTTTATTTCAAATTCGCTTAAATCCTTGCCGGTGCCGATGTTCATGCCTCGATAGACCTGGCGGGAATCAGCGGAAACAATTTCGCCATTCAGATCACAGGCAAGCCTTGCCGCCAGACGGGTCTTACCGGATGCTGTCGGACCGAGGATAACGATTAGATTTTTCACCATTGTTTCATTAATCACAGGTGCAAAACACCTGAAGCTGTCTCATTGAGAGACCTTTGAACAACCAACAATTTCGTCATACCGGCGCAGGCCGGTATCCAGCATATCAACTATTGTCTGGTTCCCGGCTTTCGCCGGGAAGACGTCTGGATTCCGGTTTTCATAAACTAAAGGTCATCTACGACCGGAATGACCAAAAAAGAATTATGAAAGGCTCTCGTGAAAAAAAATGCCCCGTAAAACGAGGCATTTTTGAGTTTAAATAATCCGGATTATTGACGACTATTATAGTGGTGTAACATTGGTTGCACTGGGACCTTTGTTACCCTGTTCGATATCGAAACGAATTTTCTGACCTTCGTAAAGAGTCTTGAATCCTGTTCCGGCGATGGCACTATAATGCACAAAAACATCTCCGCCTTCATCGTTTTCGATAAAACCAAACCCCTTCTTCTCGTTAAACCATTTTACTTTTCCTTCTGCCAAAGCTCAAACCCTCCTTTTAAATATTCGTTTCCCACCCTTTGGAATTTTGCAGGAAACATAAAAAAACCGCATCAATTCTTTGTGGAACAAGAATTTTCTGCGGTAATTTTATTTCTTGTAAAGCCTGACACTAAAATTTTCCCTAACAACAAAACACCTGAATCTTAACCAAAAATACTTTAATCAATGTAATTTTGGGTAGTTGTATCAATCCCTATCACCAAGAATTTTCAAAATCAAGTTTTTTTTAATTTTTTATTGTGTTTTATTTAACGTATGTTGCTTTAGAATTTCTGCCAATTCCAGTTCTTTTCCCATATAAAAATGATCAGCGCCGCGAATGATTTTCAATGGCGCATTGATTCTCGCAGCTTCACGCTTCAAAATATTCAGCGAGCAAAACTGATCGGAATCACCGCAGATGATTAAATCAATCTTATTTTTTAAATCATTCCATTGGAAATCAAAGTAATCCAGCGGCGGCGCCACAAGGATAATCGTTGAAAAAGGATGGATTGCTCCTTCAAATATTTTCGAACCCACCCATGAACCGAAGGAATAGCCGGCAAA
>CAYZLL010000173.1:0-4597 GCA_964479225.1 uncultured Smithella sp. | reverse complement strand
AATTTTCTCGGTTTCTATCCCATTTTCATTTAGGAATTTATAAGTTCCTTCTGATGCTCTGATTTTAAAGCCGATTTCTTTAAAGGCACGCGCCACTTCCAGAACGCCGCCTTTGTCCTTTTCTTCGACGGTGATCAGAACGGTTCCCGCCGAGGGGAGGTTCTGCTGAGCTGCTTCCTGTGCTTTGTAATAAGCCAGACCGAAAGAATCGGCCAGCCCCAGAACTTCGCCTGTCGAACGCATTTCCGGTCCCAGAATCGGATCAACTTCGGGATACATATTGAAGGGGAAAACGGCTTCCTTTACGCCGAAATGACGGAAAGATTTCTGTTTTAAATTTAAATCCTTAAGTTTTTTACCCAGCATGATTTGCGTGGCCAGACGCGCCATGGAAATATTGCAGACCTTGGAGACCAGGGGCACGGTGCGGGATGCTCGGGGATTGGCTTCCAATATGTAAACGACATCGTTGGCAATGGCGTACTGAATATTCATCAAGCCGACTACGCCGAATTCGACAGCGATTTTTTTCGTGTATTCATTAATCGTTTCAATGTGACGATGCGGAATACTCACCGGTGGAATGACACAGGCGGAGTCACCGGAATGTACACCGGCCAGCTCGATGTGCTCCATGACCGCCGGAACAAAAGCGTCGGTACCGTCGGAAATGGCGTCGGCTTCTGCTTCAATGGCGTTTTCCAGAAACTTGTCAATCAGAATAGGACGGTCGGGCGTGACGCCGACAGCCGCGTTAACATAGCGTTTGAGCATTGATTCATCATGCACGACTTCCATGCCTCGGCCACCCAGCACATAGGAAGGACGCACCATCAGCGGATAACCGATTTCATCCGCGACTTTGAGCGCCTGTTTCAAGTTGCTGGCCATGCCGGATTTGGGCATGGGAATGCCCAGTTTGTCCATCATCATTCGGAATTGGTCGCGATCTTCCGCGAGGTCAATGGTTTCCGGCGAGGTGCCGATGATTTTTACGCCGGCTTTAGCGAGTTCCGCCGCGATGTTCAGCGGTGTCTGCCCGCCGAACTGGACGATGACGCCTTCCGGTTTTTCTTTTTCGTAGATGCTCAAAACGTCTTCCACGGTGAGCGGTTCGAAATAAAGTTTGTTCGATGTGTCGTAATCCGTGGAAACCGTTTCGGGATTGCAGTTGACCATGATGGATTCAAGGCCTTCATCACGCAGAGCAAAGGCCGCGTGCACGCAGCAATAATCAAATTCGATGCCCTGACCGATGCGATTGGGGCCGCCGCCCAAAACCATAATCTTGCGGTTGTTCGTTACGGAAACGGTGTCCGGCGCATTATAAGTGGAAAAGTAATAAGCCGCGTTTTCCACGCCGCTGACCGGCACGGCTTCCCACGCTTCCGTTATGCCCAGAGCAATACGCTGTTGACGGATTTCTTCTTCATCCCATCCCAGAATCTGCGCCAGATACTTATCGGCAAAGCCGTCTTTTTTGGCCTGAATCAACAGGGTGTCGGGCAGTTTCTTTTTTTTGTATTGCAGGATTTTTTCTTCCAGCTCCACCAGGTCTTTCATCTGCTCGATGAAATATTTTTTAATGTAGGTTTTAGCCGAAAGTGCATCGACGGCAGCGCCCTTGCGCAGAGCTTCATACATAATGAATTGCCGTTCGCTGGAGGGTTCGCTGAGCATCTCCAGCAGGTCCTCCAGGGATTTGGTGTTGAAGTCTTTGACAAAGCCCAGGCCGTAGCGTTTTTTCTCCAGCGAGCGAATCGATTTCTGGAGTGCTTCTTTGTAATTTTTGCCGATGCTCATCACTTCACCGACAGCGCGCATTTGTGTGCCCAGCTTGTCTTCGGCGCCGGGGAATTTTTCAAAATCCCAGCGGGCGAATTTTACAACAACGTAGTCCCCCGACGGCGTGTATTTTTCGAGAGAGCCGTCACGCCAGTAGGGAATTTCGTCCAGCGTCATGCCCGAGGCCAGAATGGAGGAAATAAGCGCGATAGGAAACCCCGTAGCTTTCGACGCCAGCGCCGATGAACGCGACGTACGCGGGTTGATTTCAATAACGACCACGCGATCGGTTTTCGGATCGTGCGCGAACTGCACATTCGTTCCGCCAATGACCTGAATGGCTTCCACAATTTTATAAGAGTAATCCTGCAAACGCTTCTGTAATTCAGGAGAGATGGTCAGCATCGGAGCGGTGCAGTAGGAATCTCCGGTATGCACACCCATCGCGTCAACATTTTCAATGAAGCAGACGGTAATCATCTGATTTTTGGCGTCGCGGACGACCTCCAGTTCCAGTTCCTCCCAGCCAATGACGGATTCTTCAATCAGAATCTGACCGATAAGACTCGCGGAAATGCCACGACTGGCAACCGTGCGTAATTCTTCCAGATTGTAAACAATGCCGCCGCCCGTGCCGCCCATGGTGTAAGCCGGCCTGATGACAACCGGATAGCCCATTTTCGCGGCAATTTTTTCCGCTTCTTCCACGGACGTGGCCGGTTCACTCTTGGGCATCTCGATGCCGAGTTTATTCATGGTTTCCTTGAAAGCGATTCTGTCCTCGCCGCGTTCGATAGCATCCACCTGCACGCCGATGACTTCCACACCGTGCTTTTCCAGAACACCTTCCTTGTGAAGCTCCGACGTAAGATTAAGACCGGTCTGGCCACCCAGATTGGGAAGAATGGCGTCCGGCTTTTCGTTTTCGATGATTTCCGTCAGGGCCTGTAAATTGAGCGGTTCGATGTAGGTCACATCGGCCATGCCCGGATCAGTCATAATGGTTGCCGGGTTGGAGTTGACCAGAACGATTTGATAGCCGAGCTTACGCAGAGCCTTGCAGGCCTGCGTTCCTGAATAGTCAAATTCGCAGGCCTGTCCGATGACGATAGGTCCTGACCCGATAATCAACACTTTCTTAATATCTGTTCTTTTTCCCATATATTTTCCTTTTCTTAATAAGGTTATTTTTTGTACTCTGCATCCACGGTGATGCCGATACCGCCGCGCACGGCAAATTCAGCGCTGACCCTGCACCAGCGCGGTTTCAGTGCGGCGACCACGTCATCAAGAATGATATTGGTGACATGTTCGTGAAAAACACCTTCATCGCGAAACGACCACAAATAAAGTTTCAGCGATTTGGATTCGACAATTTTCTTATCCGGGATGTATTGAATTTTGATTTTGGCAAAATCCGGTTGACCTGTTTTCGGGCACACGCAGGTAAATTCTTCCGTCTGCAGGGTGACCATATAATCACGGTTTTCGTTGTGATTGGGAAATGTTTCCAGTTTGCGTACCGGTTGAGTCGCCTTGCCCAGCAGAGTCAATCCTGTCAGATCATTTTTTTTGTCACTTTTTTTTGGCATTACGCTACCCCAGAAAAAAATAGTATATTCGTTTACCGAAAGTAGGGTATAATATCAAGTACATTCGTTAGTGAATTCGAGAAATATGTATCATATTGTTTTTAAAATTGATTTGTCAAAAACGAATACGGAGAAGATACGGCTATGACAGAGAACAAAACACCTATTCCCGAAAATACATGGAAATGCAGCAATTGCGGTAACACGATTGTGGAAATTCAGCCGCCGGAAGTCTGCCCGGTCTGCAAACAGAAATGCGAATTTCTGAATGTAACCTGCTACCAGCCGGATTGCGGATTCACCGGCATGGACAAAAAATTGAAATAAGCATCTTGCTGATTGATTTATTTCAGGGAACGATGATTTTCGACGCTTCCGCACGTTCCATTTCTTTTGCCTCGGCAATCATGGCCTGAACGGTTTTTTCAATGGCGACCGGTAATTTTTCTGCTGCTTCGCTTAAGTTTTTTGCGCCTTCAATCAGGCACTGAACCGGAATCGGACCGTTGGGTGACATTAACTGGGTTATGCCGGTAAAGATTTCTTCCCTGCTATTGTCTGGTGAACCATCAATTTTAACCGGGGAAAGGCGCCCGATGGTGGCGAAAGTCAGATCGGTGAACGCTTCTTCTTTGTATAGATTCTGGGTGTTTATCTTAATATCTGTTATTTTGGGATCGCCATTACTCATGCTTTGTTTCCTCCTGATATGGGGTTCATGTCTTATCTGCCCCGAAAAACAATGGAAACAGTCAAAAAACGGCCTCCTCATTTTTTTCGGATCACTATCTGTGACGCTTTGACTACGTTAAATCAATGAAAACTTCAATAAGTATTTTTTAAACTTTGATGCCGGACATCCATCGGATGTAGGAACTAAACACCGGGTGAACGACTAAGAACAAAAAAAATCGGGTCTTAACTGTTGTAGTTAAGACCCGAAATTTATCTGCAAATTTGTTTTTTAAATTATTTTGCAGGAGCAGGAGCCGGTGCAGCTTCGGGAGCGGGAGCAGGAGCAGCTTCGGGTGCAGGAGCAGGAGCCGGTGCAGCTTCGGGAGCGGGAGCCGGTGCCGGTTGTTCAACAGCGGGAGCCGGTGCCGGTTCTTCAGCTTTTTTGCATCCTACTACTGAAAGAGACAAAGAAGCGACGAGCATCATAGCCACAAAAATAGCAAATATTTTTTTCATTATAGGCAAACCTCCTTTCAAAGATTTAT
>CAYZLL010000172.1:0-4712 GCA_964479225.1 uncultured Smithella sp. | reverse complement strand
CAGATGGAAGGATGCCTATGTATTGTTCGCAATGTGGAACAAAAAATGTTGATGGCGCAAATTTATGCGAGCATTGCGGCAATCCTCTGATTGCCAAAGAACCATCCGTTCGCGAAGATAAACCTGCCCCAATTCCGGAAACGCTTCCATCCACGGGAAAAAAGGTTTTGATCATCAGCGGTATCATTTTGTTGATCGCCGGCCTGACGTTTTTCATGTTCTACTCGAAAAAAACGGGAATGGGCAATGGGAAACCTCCTGCTGAAAGCGTTGCGCCGCAATCTCCTGTGGAAACCGCTTTCCCGAGACCTGCATCGGAAACCGTTGTCCCGAAATATCAGGATGAAGCGGTTGTCCCGGCACCTCCTCTTCAACCTGTCTCTCCCCAACCCCATGCTGAACCGGCTGATAAGAAAGTTCATGATGAAACGGGTGTTGCGAAACCCGCGACTGAAGCCGTCGATACGAAAACTCATGATAAAACGGGTGACAAGAAATCTGCTGATGAAAACGCTGATCAGAAACTCCACGATGAAACGGTTGTTCCAAAATCTACGGATGATGCCGATGTCGCGACACCCTCATCCAAATCAGCCGATTGAGAACGTGATAGAAGAGCATTTAGAGAATATTCAATTCCTGCCACGCCAGAGCGCCGGCACCGAGGACTGCCGCATTTTCTCCCTTCAACTTTGACGGCAGAATTTTGACCCTTCCCCTGTAAATCGGGAAAAGATTTTTTTCCAGAGAATGACGGGTTGGCTCAAAGATGAGGTCACCGGCCTGCGCCAGACCACCCAAAAGAAAGATGGCTTCCGGATTGGTGATCGCCACGGCATCAGCCAGTTTTCGGCCCAGCATTTTACCGGTTACGTCAAACGCTTCCAGCGCCAAAGCATCACCTTTTCGGGCCGCCTCATAAATCATTTTTGAAGTGAGTTCTTTAAAAGTAACTCCACGCAGCGCGCTTTTTGCTGATTCTGCACGCAAAAACTTGAACATGGTTCGCCTGATTCCCGTCGCGGAAACATAGGTTTCCAGGCACCCTTTATTCCCGCAGCGGCAGGTGCGGCCGCTTCTTTTAAAATTGACGTGCCCCAGCTCACCGGCGTGTCCATCGTAACCGTAAATCAGTTGACCGTTGACGACAAAGGCACTGCCCAGACCTGTCCCCAAAGTCACGATGATAAAGTTTTTCATGTGCTTCGCGCCGCCGTAGAACATTTCACCGATGGCAGCGGCATTGGCATCATTAGTCAAAACGACCGGACAATCCATAAAGTATTGCTTGAACTTTTTAACAAACGGCACAATCCCCTTCCAATTGAGGTTTGGCGCATTCTCGATGGTGCCCCGATAGTAGTTGGCGTTGGGAGCGCCGACGCCGACCCCTTTTATATTTATATCTTTATATATTGAAATAATTATTTTACGAATTTCATCATGAAGACTTTTCAAAAACTCTTCAAAATCAATATATTGTCTTGTATTGATAGAATTCGCTTTCAGACAATGTCCGTCTTTATCCACGATGCCAAACTTGGTGGATGTTCCGCCGATGTCAATGCCCACGACTGCGTCAATCATTCTTTCATCCTTCAATGTGCTTATAGAAATTGTTTGCCGGCGCGCCTGGATAATGCGCCCTGCTGACAGATTGGTGTTCAACATACTATATTATCCAAAGCATTGACAAGACATAAAAAACATTGACGATTTGCATTCAAAAATGTTATGGTCAAAACACATTGCATATTAATGAGAAAAAAAAAGCTTCGGGTAGATTTTTTTCGTTAGCCGAAGCCCGGAGGATTTTTTTTTGATTAAGCGGAAAGATTTTTTAAAGACTATTATAACTAAATTATATTCATAAGGAGGCTGTCATGCCGGTAAAAAAAGTAACTGCGAAAAAGAGCACTGTAAAAAAAGAAACATCCGTGTCCCAAAAAAAATCAAAACCTGACCTGAAAGATTTTCTGCAGGAAGTGGAAAAAAGGGCTTATGAACTTTATGAGGATAGGATGAATTCAGGAATGCCCAGCGATGATATGGCCGACTGGTTTGCGGCCGAAAAGGAAATCAAAGCCAAATACAAGTTATAGTAATCGGTGCCTTTTCCGATCAGGAGCGGGTTCAAGCTTGCAGCTTGAACCGGAAATTTTTGGATGTTTATGAATGTCAGGGTTCAATCTTCAAGATTGAACCCGCATAGAATGGGCTTTCTGTGTGACGGATTGGAATATTGCGCGTTTCCTGCCTGTTTGTCCTTGACAGGCAGGAAACGCGTGCTCTATACTGAATTTAAGCAAAATCACGGGTATGAGGACATCAAAACAAGCTTTCTAAACAATTATTATCATACCCTCCGCTATGCGGGATTGTTCGACTTACAAATTTCAATGCACCTATAGTGACCTTCAGGTTATTCGTTTTTGAAATTTGAGTCTCACAATCATTTTCTTCTCAAATACTGCCGCGAGGTGAAGAATTATGGCCGGCGACAATGCAAGGGAATCAGATTTTCTCGTTCAATATAATTACGTTGAAACCAAAATCGCGACTGAAGTTACACGCAAAACACTGGTGCTGATCCTCGCCGGCGGCGAGGGTTCCCGGCTGGGAGAACTGACCAAATGGCGCGCCAAGCCGGCGGTCCCTTTCGGCGGCAAGTACCGGATGATTGATTTCACCCTGTCGAACTGCGTCAACTCCGGCCTACGCCGCATCGGCGTCCTGACACAGTATAAATCGCATTCTCTGATCCGTCATCTCCAGCAGGCCTGGAACTTCATGCGTGCCGAGATCGGCGAGTTTGTGGAAATTATTCCCGCCCAGCAGCGCATGAGCAAAGACTGGTATCGCGGCACGGCCGACGCCCTTTACCAGAATATCGACATTATTCACCGTCACGATCCGCAGTATGTGCTGGTGCTCGGTGGCGATCATATTTACACGATGGATTACTCGAAAATGCTGATGCATCATGTCAATTCCAAAGCCGACATGACGGTCGCCTGTATCGAGGTCCCGCGCATGGAGGCATGTGAATTCGGCGTCATGTCGGTCGATGAGAATATGCGCATCTCCCGCTTTACGGAAAAACCGGCCGAGCCCGAACCCATGCCCGGCAAGCCGGATACGGCGCTGGCTTCCATGGGTATTTATGTTTTTTCGACCAGTTTCTTGTACAACACGCTGATTGCCGATGCGAACGATGACTCTTCCGCCCACGATTTCGGCAAAAGCATCATCCCCCGTGTTATTCATAACAGCACGGCCAATGCCTATCCTTATCGCAATAACAAAGGAGAAGTCGCTTACTGGCGCGATGTGGGAACCCTCGATGCGTATTGGAAAGCCAACATGGAACTGTGTTCCATCAAACCAGAACTGAATCTGTATGACAGAAGCTGGCCGGTCTGGACGTACCAGGAACAACTGCCGCCGGCAAAATTTATCTTTGATGAAGAAGGAAAACGCGGTACGGCCATTAATTCGCTCGTCAGCGGCGGCTGTATCGTGTCCGGCGCTTTCGTCAAAAATTCAGTCATCTTTTCCGAAACCCGCATCGAAACGCATAGCGTGGTCATGGATAGTGTGGTGCTGCCCAAGGTTTATATCGGGAAAAACTGCCGCATCATCCGCGCCATTATCGACAAGGGAACCCACATTCCCGACAATACCGTCATCGGTGAATACCAAGCCGCCGATGCCGCGCGATTCCATATCAGCGAAGGAGGAGTCGTTCTGGTAACGCCGAATATGATGGGCCAGGATCTTCTTCTGGACGGCACGCCCAAGCAATGTGAACTGGTCTGGAAAAGCTAGGGAAACAACATCAGGGACGCTCTTAGCTTCTTGTGCGGGTTCAATCTTGCAGATTGAATCCCGAAATTAATAATTTTTTCAAATATTACGGTTCAAGCTGCAAACTTGAACCAGCCCTAGAAACCGGTATGGTGTCCACGGTTTCAGATTGTCTGTTCAAAGGAGGCCGCGATTTCTTTGAGCCTGCTTTCCGCGGCTTCCCGTGTGGCTTCCCGTACCGCATAATAAATCTTGATTTTCGGTTCCGTACCGGACGGACGGATGCAAATCCACGCGGAATTTTCCAGGAGCAGTTTGACGGCATCACCGGCGGGTAATTCAATGTCGGCAACGGTGCCGTCGTCAGCGGTGCGCTTCCGCGTCAGGTAATCCTCAACAGATTTTACAGCCAGACCGCCAACTGAAGAAACCGGTCTGGAACGCAGACCGGCCATGATCTGCTTCATCTTCTCCATGCCGTCGAGCCCTTTAAAGGACAGGTTTTTTACGCCTTCCAGATAATAGCCGTGTGTGCGGTACATTTCTTCCAGCACATCCAAAAGACTCTGTCCCCTGTTTTTGTAATGCTGCGCCGCTTTGCACAGGAGCAGCGCCGCCAACACACCATCCTTATCGAGGGCAAATGTGCCGGCCAGGAATCCATAGCTTTCTTCAAAGCCAAAGATAAATTGAGCATCGGTCCGCTCGTTTTTTATAATCAGTTCGGAAATGAAGCGGAAGCCCGTCATCACCGTGTAGGATGTAATCCCGTAATGCTCCGCGACGGCGTCAGCCATAGCGGTGGTCACAAAGGACTTGACAACATAATCCGACGGCTTGAGCAAACCGGATGCCCGGCGCGTCTCCAGCAGATAATTGATCAGCAGGCAGCCGATCTGATTGCC
>CAYZLL010000171.1:0-4734 GCA_964479225.1 uncultured Smithella sp. | reverse complement strand
TCGCCGGCCTGATGTCCCAATGTGTCATTAACATTTTTGAATTTATCAAGATCCAACATAGCCACGGAAAAGACGGCTCCTGTGCGTGTGGCGCGAAGGTGTTCGTTTTCAATCAGCTCCATCAAATGACGGCGATTATAAAAGCCGGTCAGATCATCCTGTATGGCCATTTCCTGAATTTTTGCAAAAGATTCCTGAAGTTTTTTCCGGCTGTTGCTCAATTCACGGCGCAGGGCACTGATGTTGCCGCCGATAAAGGAAACGGAAATCAGGATAATGGCCAGAGCCATCCACTGAAAAAATTCAAGTTGAAGATTGATCTCCTGTGGCTGGAAACGTTTCAGCAGAAAAATGTCAATGCCATACGTTATCAGAATAAAGGCACTGACATGCAGAAACTGCCGCGTATTCAGGCGAAAAATGCCGAACAATAGTATGAGGATATATACGGAAAGAAGGATGGCTTTTGCCTGATACACGAAAAAGATACAGTACATGACGACGAGACTGGCGAAGCAAATTTGGATAGATGTCAGACTGGGGTCCTGCATCCTTTTGTTCCAGCCGGTGCGAAAGACTACATATAAAATAATGTTGCCCGTCAGAATCATCATCCAGTTCCCGTAAAGAGCCTTTAATTCCATGACACCTACATAATAGGCTAAATAAGTAAGGGAAAGATTCAGGACATAAATGCCGAGGGATATAAAAAAACGGCCAAGGCGCAGAGCCTGTTTGGGATCGTTTTTGGGGATGATGGAAAAATCCTGTGCCAGCAGAGAAATATTGTAGCCTAGTCTGGATAACTTTCTGGTTACTCCGTTAACGTTTAAAGATACGCTTTTATGAGCCATATAAAAAACCAGCGAAAGGTTACTGTTCCCGGGATTTTTTTATTTTTAATATTTCTAGAAGATGGTTCTTCGTCCGTTGTATCTATCAATATCGTAATATTTCTCAACATCAACGAGTTTTAATTTATTGATAATGCCTTGCAGAGGAGCCGTGGTAATCTCACCCCGGTCGAGACTGACCATTCGACCGAAATCACCATTGACAATCATATCGACGGCAGCGATGCCGAACCACCGGGCCATCAGGCGATCGTGCGCGGATGGCGTTCCTCCCCGTTGAAGGTGACTCAGTGAGATATGTCGCGCTTCCAGCCCCGTTTCCTTTTCAATTTCGGTTGCGACATAACTGCCGATGCCTCCCACGGAAACATGTCCGAAATCATCAACATGACCGTCTTTGAGAAATTCATCGTGCCCCTTCAGTTTGGCGCCTTCGGAAACCACGATAATGGAATAATTGATTTCCCGGCCTTTTCTTTCCCGCAAAAGCGCGCAAACCTTTTCCATATCGAAAGGGCACTCCGGTATCAGAATAATGTAGGCTCCGCTGCATTCGCCGCCGCGCAAAGCGAGCCATCCGGCATGACGTCCCATGGTCTCGACCACAAAAATTCTGCCGTGGGAACCGGCGGTTGTCCGGAGACGGTCAATTTCCTCCGTGATGATGTTAATCGCCGTGTCAAATCCGAGAGAATATTCCGTTCCCGCAAGATCCATATCGATCGTTTTGGGAATCCCCACGGTTTTAATACCCATCTTGTGGAGCTTGTAGGCCACACCCAGTGTATCTTCCCCGCCGATGGCGACGATGGCGTCAATGCCCAGTTTTTTGATGTTCTCAATAACTTTTGCGGAACGATCATTTTTCGGATTAAAGGGATTGGTCCGGGAAGTTCCCAAATTAGTGCCACCGTAACGATCCCAGGCCCGGACGGTTTCTTCATCCAGCGGTTTCAGGTATCGGGCGCAGCTTTTGGGATCGTCCGGATTTACATCGACGATTCCCTTCCATCCTTCGACAATGCCGATAATCTCAAAAGAAACAGAACGGTTTGCGGCGATGCGCGGATCGAGCGCGCTTTTGGTCACCCATTTAATTGCTCCGTTTAATCCGGGGCAATCACCTCCACCTGTTAATACGGCAATCTTCATTTTCATGTTTTTTGCTCCACAAGATTGAAAATCATAATAAGTAAATAATATATGGAAATATACAGAAATATATTGATGTCTGCCTTATAAGAAAAACTTTTTCGTAAGTCAATAACATAAATAACATAACATAAATAACGCCGGACAGAGACATTTTTGCGGTTGAATGTTCTGGACGCTTGAAATAATGATGAAAAGAATATATAGATAAACAAACACGACTGCAGGATTTTTCATGACAGAAAAAGAGACGGTAAAATGGCTGAAAATTGAAATACTGGCTCATCCGGAGCTAATGGATGCGCTCGGAAATTTTCTGACCGAATCCGGCGCGCAGGGCGTTTTTCAGGAATCTCTGGCGCCGCAGCAAACCGAAGGAGATTTTCCGGAACCGACTGACGAAGACATTTTGAAAGCCTATTTTCCACATGATAACCGTAATGAAAAAAGACTGGCCGCTCTGCAGAAATATATCAACAGTCTTGCTGAAATTTTTCCGAACTTAGCAAAGCCTTCGTTTACCACGGAAACCATCTGTGATCCCGACTGGGGGGAACAGTGGAAAAAATATTTCATGCCCGTTCGGGTCAGCAACAATATCGTTATCAAGCCGACATGGGAACGCTACACACCCGCCAGTCGCGATATTGTGATTGAAATTGATCCCGGCATGGCTTTTGGAACGGGTCAGCATCCTTCGACACGCATGTGCATCGAAGCCATTGAAGATATCATCATGAATGACCGGTCCATCAAAGAATGGAAAGTCCTGGATGTCGGATGCGGCACGGGAATCCTGGGTATCACCGCCGCTAAAATGGGAGCACAGGATGTCGTTTGCATTGATACCGACAAGAAAGCCGTGGAAATCGCCGGTGAAAACGCCGCCATCAATCATGTGAAAACCGCCATGCGGATTTTGAATAAAAACGCGACAGCGATCGATAAACCGCGCAATCTGATTATTGCCAATCTGACCGCCAATCTCCTCATCACGCTCCGCCCGCGTCTGGCTGACTTGCTTTTGCCGGAAGGATACCTGATTATTTCGGGCATTATTGAGCAGGATGCCAAAAGAATCGAAAAGGAATTTTTTGTCGATCCCCTTTCTCTTCATCGAATCATCACCGAGAAAGAATGGGTCTGTTACGTGCTGCGCAGAAATCCGTAAACAATCGATTCTCGTCTGCTTTGGACAAACATAAGGATGAACCGTTTTGACCATTCCCCGCATATACAGTCCGCAATCTCTGGAAAACAAAACAACCTGTGAACTGGGCGAGGATAATTTAAAATATCTGAAACAGGTCATGCGCCTGAAGCAGGGAGACAGGATCAATATCTTTGACGGCTTTGGGCGGGAATTTGAGGCGGTCATCCAGAACTTCTCCCTAAAGACCGTCTTCATCGAACTGGGCAAACCGGTTCCGTCAGAGGCCAGAGAAATCAGAATCACACTGGCACAGGCCCTGCCGAAGGCCAGGAAGATGGACACGATCATCAAAAGCGCTGCGGAGCTGGGTACGGATAGGATTATCCCTTTTCACGCCGCACGGTCAGTCAGTCATATTGGTGATGAAAAAAGTGAATTGAAAGTGAGCCGCTGGCAGAAAATCGCGCAGGAAGCCGCTCGTTCCAGCCACAGTGCTTATATCACTGACGTATCAAAAATTGACTCTTTTAGCGGGATGCTTGCGTCATCATCGCAAAGCGCCTGGAAATTTATTTTCTGGGAAGAAGAATCTCAAAAAACCATCAAAGATGTTTTAACGGATGCATCCCTGACTGATACAAATGATTTTTTTATTGTGGTCGGACCGGAAGGCGGCTTTTCCAGAGACGAGATTGCCCGGGCAAAGGATGCCGGATTTATTTCCCTGAGTCTGGGAAAACAGATTTTGAAAGTGGAAACAGCGTCGGCGGCCATTATATCCATTATTCAGTACGAAAAAGGCATCTTCAGCAAGAAAACACAGGAGGACACAAAATGACTTTTTATAAATATGCCGGATTCTGGCGGCGGCTGATCGCTTTCACGATTGACGGCACCATCATCTTTTTTATTTTTATGATTTTGTTCTTTATTGCTTCCACCGCATTTTTTTCAGGAGCCATTTCGGTAAACAGTGACAGAATTCTAGCCGACTTAAATCACCCCACACAATTTTCGCCGGTGATGTTTTATTTGTGGGCGTTTTATATTGTCGTCAATATTATCTATTTCACCTATTTTCACGGGGCGACAGGAAGAACTCCGGGAAAAATGATTTTGGGTCTGCAGGTCGTGACAGAAGAAGGCAATCCGATTTCCTTTGGCACGGCGTTTCTAAGAGCAGTCGGTTATTTTATTTCGAATATCCTTTATCTCGGTTTTATCTGGGCAGCTTTCGATCGCAGAAAACAAGGCTGGCACGATAAAATTGCCGGCACGGTCGTTATCATTAAAGAAAAAACAGACCAAAGTTCCGGCTTGTCCATTTCGGATGACGCGCCTTCTTCATTGCCGGTACAAACAGTAAAACCGCCGGAAGCTGATAATCCTTAGATGCGCAACATCTATGAATGAGCAATTCGTGGGCAGAAAAAGACCTTGACAAAAGAAATCTTATTCTATAGACGGTTGCATGATTTTAGGGGATTATTAAATCCAACGGGTCGGTAGCTCAGTCGGTAGAGCATCGGACTGAAAATCCGAGTGTCGACAGTTCAATTCTGTCCTGACCCACCA
>CAYZLL010000170.1:0-4779 GCA_964479225.1 uncultured Smithella sp. | reverse complement strand
TCCCGGGACCTCAACGAATTATCCAACGAGATGACGGCCATTGGTGATGTCTGGCGTGAATTTGCCCTGGTATCATCACGCATCATCAAACAACGAAAATCAAAACGCGAAGAAACCTTTGAAAAAGCGGGCGGATTGATGCTGATCTGCGCCGGGCGGGAAGAAGAACTCTTCAAAAATCTGCGGGATGTCATCGGTCAACTGAAAACATGAAGGCTCTGGAAATTTCCGCAATATCTTTTTCTTATCATGCAAAGGCTGACCAATCAGCAGAAGGAAACGGGTACGCTTTGCACAATTTTTCCATGTCGGTGGAGGAAGGGAAAATTCACGCACTTTTGGGACCCAACGGCGCGGGAAAAACCACCTTGATGAAAATCATCACTGGCGTGTTAAGAGGCTATTTGGGAGACATCTTCATTTTCGGTCATAAAATGCCAGACCAGAAAGCTCTTTTTTCAATCGGTTGCGCTCCTCAGGCCATTTCGCTTTACCTGCCACTGACCGCCCGCGAAAATCTGCATTTTTTCGGCGTGATGGCGAATCTGTCCGAGGAACAAATAGCGGCAAGATCAGAAGCCGTGCTTGCCCAGACGGGATTGAACGATCATGCCGACAAGCCCGTTTCCACGTATTCCGGAGGAATGCAAAGACGTCTGAATCTGGCCGTGGCGCTCCTGCATGAACCGAAACTTCTGCTCTTGGACGAACCAACGGTAGGTGTCGATCCGCAAAGTCGCAATCACATTTGCGAAACACTGGACCATCTTAACACATCGGGCATGACGATCCTGTTATCCACGCACATCATGGAAGAAGCCGCCCGCCTTTGCTCCAGCGTGACGTTGCTGGACAAGGGAGAAATAATATTTGACGGGTCAATGTCCGCGATAGAGAATCTGGAAAAATTTTTTCTGGAAAAGACGGGTCGGGGGCTGCGCGATGATTAGAAGACAACTGGTTGAAATCGTCAGAAAAGAAACGTTGATCATGCTTCGCGACAAGCAGACCATCCTGCTTCTTTTTCTCATGCCACTGGCCCTGATTTTTTTCATGACGCTGGCGTTTAAAGGAGTTTATGCGGACAAAATATATGAAAAGCAAATTCCGCTGGTGATTGAAAACGAATGCAAATCGCCCAAGGCTAATCTGCTGGAGCAAAAAATACAGTCGAACAAGATGATTAAACGGGTTGAACTACCGCCCGATATGGACAAAGACCGTATTTTTGAAAACGGCAAAGCGCAGGTGCTCGTTGTGATTCCCAAAGGTTTTGAAGAAGGAACACGCCCCGTGGAGCTTTATTTTGATCCTGTATTCGATACCGGTTACAAGGTTGCCGTCCGTTCTCTGATGACGAGCCTGACCGTGGAAGTCGTCATGGGCATCGATAACATTGAGGCCGTCGTTGCCGGTTTAATTACCGAGAAAACAAAGAGGAGCATGATGGTTCCCAGTCCGCTTCAGCTCACCGTGCCGGCGTACGCGATATTCGCGATGTTTTTTATTGCGATTCCCATGTCGATTGGTTTTTTAAAGGAAAAAAATGAAGGCACCCTGCAGCGTCTTTTTACTTACTCGGTAAGTCCCAGCGTCATCGCCCTGGGCAAAATTATTCCTTACTATGTCATCAATATCATCCAGTTTGTGTTGATGCTGTTCGTCGGCGTTTTTATCGCACCTTATCTTATCGATACGCCTTTTTACACGGGAACCCATCCCTGGCATTTAATTCCTATTACACTGGCTGTGGCGGCCGCAACCACCGGCTTCGGCGTGCTGATCGCGACGCTGGCCAAAACGCTCGAACAGACGTCAACGCTGGCGGCAACGGGTGCTATATTAATGGGCGTGCTGGGTGGGATCATGGTGCCGCACTTTGTGATGTCACATCTGATGCAAAAACTGGCGATGATATCGCCGATCTACTGGGCGCATCAGTCTTATCTGGATGTTTTTTTACGCGACGCAAATTTAAATACCATATTGCCGAAACTGGCCGTCTTGCTTTTTTTCGCGCTGGCCTGTTTCCTGATAGCGGGAAGGAGAGTTAAATGGATGTAAAAGAGAAGTTAAAGGAGCTGAATGTTTCATCAAGGGAGGAACTCATTTTCAAGCTCAAAGAAATGATCATCCGGGCTTGTGAAATTACGGATGTAAAACCGGAAGATGTGCCGACGGATGTTCCCTTTATCGGGGGGCCGGGTCCCTTGATCTTGGACAGTCTCGACGCCATGGAAATCGCCATGGAAATAAGGTATGAATTCGGCGTGGAATTAAAAAACGCTTCGACGGCGGCCAAGGCGATGCAATCGTTCGACTCACTGGCTGATTTCATCATTGACGCACCAAAGGTTAAAAGATGAACAATGGGGATATTTATGTGCGCGGTTGGGGAGCGGTAACGTCACTGGGGTGGAATGCTCCGGAATCCGCACGTAATTTGATATCAGGCAACGTTCCTCCGGCAAAAACTGGTATTTCGTCACATTTGACCAACCATGACTTCAAGGCTTTCGAGGTTTCTTATCCCGGCGATCCTCTGAATAAAGCCACGGCCATGCTGGATAGTGCGCTGAAAGAGGCTTTCTCAATGGCGGGGCTTTCCGCTGATGAAATTGCCGAATCCAGCGTTCTGGTGGGGACAACAGGCGGTCTTTTTATCCGCAATGAATATGAATTTACCGAGGCCGTGCGCAAAAATCCTGATCTGGAATCCCCGGCAATTTCCTGCCGCAACCGCGGCCCCGGTGAAGTAGCCGATTTAATCGCCAATCAATACGGTATAAAAGGAATGGCGCTGACTTTCAGTATGGCCTGTGTTTCCAGCTCTCACGCACTGGTGGTCGCCGCCGATTTAATTAAGCAGGGAAAAATACGCCGGGCAATCGTCGTCGGCTTCGAGCCGCTTCTGAACATGACGCTGCATGGGTTTGCCAGTCTTCTTCTTTGCGATTACGATCAATGCCGGCCGTTTTGCAACAGGCGCGCCGGTATGCAAATCGGCGAGGCCGCTGCTGTTGTTATTCTGGAAGCGAATCAAAAGCCTGTCTCGAAATATAAGTTCTCCGGAGGCTACCAGTACAATGATATAAAAAGCATGACGTCGGCGGGAATTGACGGCGTAACCGTCAGCGAAGTAGTTGGGAAAACCCTGACATCTGCCCGAATATCAGCGGATGATGTTGTGGCGATCAAAGCGCACGGCACGGGAACAAGAGACAATGATCTTTCCGAAGGAAGAGGTCTCGTCAAACTCTTCGGAGACAAACTCCCTCCGGTGATTTCGCTCAAGGGCGCCGTTGGTCATTCACTGGGCGCGGCGGGTGCGGTGGAAACAGCCGTGTGGCTTGCGTGTTGTGAAGAAAGTTTCATTCCGAAAAGTTACGGTTTTTCGGAAATCGATCCGGAAATCGGATTTGTGCCTTCACAGAAAAATATAGAGGCCCGCGACGGAGCTTATTTATTTACATTCTTCGGTTTCGGCGGAACCTGCTCAAGTTATATGATTATCAAGGAGTAAGAAATTGCCTTCTTCATCAAATAAAAATAATCATAACGGGATCATGCCCGTCATCGCGGCCAGCTATATCGGCCCGGCGCTGATGCCCAACCGCGATGCGCTTTGGGAAGAGAACGAACTGCCTTTAAAAGCTGATGCGCTGGTCAACGAAATCATGGGGCAGCCGATGCGCCGCGCCGGCAGATTCATCAAAATGGTGGCCTGCGGCGGCCTGGCCTGCCTGCAGAGCGTATCACTGGATTATCTGAAGGGGAAAAAAACAGGAATTTTCCTGGCGACAGGCCTGGGAAACGTTGACGAAATCATGCCGTTCATTACCGAGGTTTTCAAGCACGGCGGAGGTTTTCCCAGCCCCAACCAATTTGCCAATTCGGTCAGCAATGCCGCCGCTTTCGTTTTGGCGCGCATTTGCGAAGTAACGGGAACCGTTCTGACCATTTCTCAGGAGGAAATATCCTTTGAATCGGCTTTATGGCTGGCGCAAACTTACATGGAAAGCGGCGCCATCGAACTGGCTCTGATTGGCGGCTGTGATATTTTTACGCCGACTGTTGAAGAATACCGCGAAAGAATGAATTTGTGTTGCAAAAATTCCCGCGAGCTTCCGATGGGTGAGGGCAGTTCCTGGCTTCTGCTGGGCAAGGACGCGCCGAAAAACACCGGCGCGATACTGGCTGTTGATTTCATCGATGGAACGCTTCCGGCGGAAGCATTCCTGAAAGACGGTGATTTTTTGCCGGATTATATTTCTCAAAGCAGCGACGCCCTGAAAAAAAACCGGATCATGCTGCCCGGTTTCCGGATGAGCAAAGCAGAGATGAATGTCTGGGAGAAAAAAGGCTGGGAGATTGAAGATTATCTGCCCTGCTGCGGTATTCATTCCACAGCGGCCGCGTACGGCATCGCTCACGCCCTGCGGGAAAAACCGTCATCGTTTTTCGTTCATTATAACCGTCATGCGTCCGGCAAACAGGTTGTTGTCTTAGGCACGACAAAGTCATGATGGTCTCCTCTCAACAAAAAAAGCGAATCGTTCTTGTTCACCCGCGGGGATTCAACTGGTTTCCCGGGAAGCGCGACATCACCGACATTGCCAACCGGATGGTGCCGCAGGGATTGCTTTCTATCGCCGCTTATCTCATCAAACAGGGCCACGATGTTTTTGTTTACGATTGTCTGGGGCCGGATGTGCCGTTGGATTTGCAAAAGCAAGCTGGAGAAATTCTTGCTTATCAACCACAGATTGTCGGATTTTC
>CAYZLL010000169.1:0-4784 GCA_964479225.1 uncultured Smithella sp. | reverse complement strand
AATAATTACATGGCGCACAATAATCTGGCCTCCGCTTTACTGGAGAAAGGAGAAACTCGACAGGCTATCGATCATTATCAAAAAGCTATCGAGATCAATCATTACTCCGCTGCTCACTACAACACGGGGGTTATTTACTATCGTCTTGGGCAGTACCATCAGGCAATCGAACAATTCAAACAAGCCATACACGAACAGCCTGACTATGCCGCAGCCCACTTTAATCTGGGATTTGTCTATCATCTGCTCGGTCAGCATGATCTTGCTCTGGAAGCATACAATGCAACGATCCGGTTTATGCCCAATCACGCCAACGCTTACAACAGCAGAGCTTTTCTTTATTTAAATCAGGGCAACAGCATTGCCGGATGCAGCAATGCCCTGAAAGCCTGCAAACTGGGGAATTGCCAAACGCTGCTTTGGGCAAAAGAAAAAGGATTGTGTCGCTGATTTTTCCCGGAATATTAATTTCTGCTTTATATACACGAAAATAAGCAAATTATAGTTTCCGAACTTCAGCAGGTAATCAAATGAAATTATACTCCATAAAATAAGCATGAATGAAAAACAAAAAAAGATAATCATTTATATTGTTTTAATAGCTGTCAATCTTATTGTTTACTGGCAGGTCAATAAATATGACTTCGTCAATTTAGATGATAGTCTTTACGTGCTGCAAAACCGTTATATCCAATCCGGAATCACGCTCGATGGAATTCTCTGGGCTTTCAGCAGCATCAGTAAACAATATGCCGATCTGTGGAATCCACTCTTATGGATTTCGTTCATGCTCGATTACCATTTTTATGGTCTTAATGCCGGCGGCTATCACGTGACCAATGTTATTCTGCATATCATGAGTACCGTCATGCTTTTCTGGTTATTCTGCCGCATGACCGGTGCTGTCTGGAAAAGCGCTTTTGTCGCTGCTTTTTTTGCTGTACATCCGCTTCATGTAGAATCGGTTGCGTGGATATCAGAAAGAAAAGATGTTCTGAGTGCTTTTTTCTGGATGCTGACTTTATGTTTTTATGTCTATTATACGGAGAAACCCCAGACCAAACGATATCTGTTCGTTCTTGTTTCTTTTGTCCTTGCTCTGTTGAGCAAACCCATGGTGATCACGCTGCCCTTTATCATGATTCTACTTGATTATTGGCCTCTTCAACGTTTTGAATTTCAGAAATCAAACTTATTTTTACGACAATTAAAGGAAAAATTGCCTTTTTTCCTTTTATCAGCAATTTTTATTATTATTACAATCTTCGTTCCCGGCGGTAATCGTATTTATAAAGTTTTATCATTCGAATCGCGCATCATAAACGCCCCGGTCGCTTTTGTTAAGTATCTGGGAAAAACATTCTGGCCTCATGACCTGGCTGTATTTTATCCTTTTTCATTTCAGATTCCGACGTGGCAAATCATAGGAGCCATCTTCATCATTGTCATTGTCAGCACTCTCGTTATTCTTATGGTAAAATGGTTACCTTTTCTTTTGACCGGCTGGATGTGGTTCGCTATCACGATTGTCCCTGTTATCGGCATTATTCAGGTATCAACTTATTCTATGGCTGACCACTATCATTATCTTCCGTCTATAGGCCTCTCGATCATCTTAGCGTGGGGAATTCCTTCATTATTTACAAATAAAGAAACAAAAAGAATCCTTTTATTTCCCATGTGTATAATTTTTCTAACCGTCATGTCGTTAATGTCCTGGAATCAATGTGGTTACTGGAAAGACAGTATCAAACTTTTTAATCATGCCTTACAAGTTACAAAAGATAACACAATGGCACACTATCTCCTCGGAAATTCTCTTTTTACAAAAGGCAAAATCACTGAAGCTATTTATCATTTCAACAGGGCTATCTTGATCGCACCTGATTATATTTACGCTTATGCCAACAGAGGCCAAGCTTACGCCAAGCTGGGTCTGCATCAACGAGCTTTTGAAGACTTTGAAAAAGTGATCAGTTTGAACAAGAATTACGCTGAAGGTTACTTTTTAAGAGGCAATTTTTACGGCAAAACAGCGGGACAATACCAACTCGCCATAGAAGATCTCAGCCAAGCTATCCGTTTGAAACCTGATTATGTCGATGCCTATAATAACCGGGGAATTGTCTTGACTATATTAGGTTCAAATCAGAAAGCCATCGATGATTTCAGTGAAGCGATACGATTAATGCCTGATTACGCCAACGCGTGGAATAACAGGGCTTTTTCCTATTTAAAGTTGGGTGATGTAATACAGGGTTGCTCAGATGCGAAAAAGGCATGTGAATTGGGTAATTGCAATGCATTAGAAAGTACGAAAGTTAAAGGACTTTGTAATTAATTCCCGTTCATATTGATTAAAGAATTTTGACGTTCTGTTGACTGCTCTATTGATGATACTTTCGGACCACCGCGGTAATCACGCCGGCAATGCGCAAATCAGCCCGCGGGGTGATGGAAGAATATTGGGGATTGGCCGCTTCCAGTGTCACCGTCCTCCCGTCTCGCCGAAAATATTTCATGGTCCAGTTGCCGTCCACTTCAGCCAGAACTATATCGCCGTTTTTCGGTTCTCGCCTACTGTCCACAATAACCATGTCCTTTTCTCTAATTCCCGCGTCAATCATGGAATCGCCTTTGACGGAAAGTAAAAATGATGTTTCCGGATTCCTGACCAGATATTCATCAAAAGATACGATTCCCTTTATTTCCTCTTCAGCAGATGTTGGCAATCCCGCGCAGACTTCACCGGCCAGTTTTAACGCCCGCGGGTTGCGCGTCAGAGATAAAAATCCTTTGGCGTCTTTTTGCAGGATTCCGGCATCCAGTAATTTTGCCACCCAGAAATGAACGACGCTTTTGGAACGCACTCCAATAATTTCAGCCATTTCCGAATAGGTGGGCATTCTGCCATTCTCCAGAAAAAAGTCGGTGATTTTTTTCTCTACATCCTGTAAAGTTCGCTTGACTTTCATGGCATTCATGATATAGAACGATCGTTCTATTGTCAAGCTTTAAAAAATTTTTTTTACGATTTTAATACTTTTCATCTTAACTTTGGGGGCAATTTTGAACGAAAAGCTGATAACTTTTCTGGCAACGGGATTCGGTTCAGGACTTTCGCCAATAGCTCCCGGCACGGCGGGAACGCTGGTCGGTGTTTTGATTTGCCTGCCCTTTATTCCGCTGCCCTGGATTGCGCGGCTGCTTTTCGTCATCGCTCTGTTGGCGCTTTCCATTTATGTTGCAGGTCAGGCGGAAAAAATTTATTCAACAAAAGACGATCAGCGCATCGTTATTGATGAAATCATCGGCCTGCAAATCACCATGCTGCCGGTGTCGATAAATGTTCTGAGTCTTTGTGCCGGTTTTGTCCTGTTTAGAATTTTTGATATTTGGAAACCCTTTCCTGTCCGAAACCTGCAGGGATTCCCCGGAGGTTGGGGTGTTGTGGTCGATGATGTCGCCGCTGGAATTTACGCCGCTGCGCTAATGTGGCTCTTGATGTTTTTTGGTGTTTTATGAGAATTGGAATTCTTACGATAGGCAATGAATTAATGAACGGACGCATTGCGGATACGAACGCTTCCTTCATCGCGCGCGAAGCCAATCAGCAGGGCTGGAGCGTGGAAGCCATCATGTCAGTAGGTGATGATTTTGCCGCCATCAAGAACCGGCTGGATTATCTGCTTTCCATGACCGACGCCGTCATCTGCTCCGGCGGTCTGGGACCGACCTCCGACGACATCACCACCGAGGCCATTGCTAAAGCTTTCAATCTTCCTTTATACACGGATGAAAACATTCTGAATTATATCAAGGAAATCTTCACCCAATTCAATTTTCGCTGGGTGGAAAATAACGCCAAACAGGCCATGTTCCCGCAGGGGGCGGAAGTTATACCCAACGCCAGAGGGACCGCTCCGGGCTTTTGCCTGCCAATCAATGGAAAACTGATTTTTGTTATTCCCGGTGTGCCCGCCGAAGCGAAACTTATGGTAACCAGTGGCGTGCTTCCCGCGCTGCGCAAGCATTTTCCGCAGGACGAACTGTATATCATCAAACAAACCATCCGGACGTTCGGACTGGGTGAAGCCGCCGTGGATGACAAAGTCAAAGACATTGATTTCCAATCCCTAGGCGTGGGCATCGGCTTTTATCCGGTGTTTCCTGAAAACCATATTGTTTTAATCGCGCAAAGCAAAAATCAGGAGGAGGCGCGAAAAAATCTGCAAAAAGCGCAGGATGAAGTATCGGCGCGGCTGCGGGATTATATCTTCGCTTACGGCGAGCAAACGCTCGAAGAAGTAATTGGCGAACTTTTAACCGAAAAGAAATTGACCATCGCGGTCGCGGAATCCTGCACGGGCGGCCTGATTGCCAGCCGTCTCACCGATGTTTCCGGCAGTTCCAATTATCTTGAACGCGGGCTGGTGACTTACAGCAATGCGGCAAAAATCAGTATGCTGGGCGTGCCCGATGAGGTCATTGAAAAGCACGGCGCGGTCAGCGAAGAAACGGCGCGGCTGATGGCCGAAGGCGTGCGCAAGATGGCCGGCACCGATCTGGGACTTTCTTCCACAGGGATTGCCGGACCAACCGGTGGCACTAAAGAAAAACCTGCCGGCACTGTTTATATTGCGCTGGCCGATTCTCAAAAGACAATTTGCCGCCATTACTCATACCGCTGGGACCGCAAAATGAATAAGGTCATATTTGCCGAAGCGGCGCTGTTTTTGCTGAAAAACTATTTGCAGTAGTGCGTACCTCGCGTGACCTTCAGG
>CAYZLL010000168.1:0-4796 GCA_964479225.1 uncultured Smithella sp. | reverse complement strand
GCGTTGCGGCTGAGGCAGTAAGTTGTACTGTAATTCGTCTCACTCGAAAGATCTGTCTGGACCTGCTTCCCGATAACGTCCTTGGTCACTTCGCGCATAACGGTCCGGTAGCTTATACGCTTATCGTACACCAGCTTTGTCAAAATGGCTTCGGCTCTATACTTGCGATCCTGTCCCACATTCCAGGGAATGTAATAATTGTAGTTCGTCATGATGTGGAATCCGATAAAGTTGCTTTGTGCTGATTTGATCGTCCAGCCCCATTGATTGGTGACCTTGCCGGTATTGGCATCGTTCTTTCTGAATTGAATCAGGTTGAGGCCTGTGTTCAAGTGACCGGAGAAGCATTCATAAAGGGCTGCCCCGCCTTTGGCGTCGATCACCACGAAGTTGGCGCTGATGATGGTGCCGAAATGCTTGAAAGGCCAGTTTTTGAGCAGACTTTCAAACTCGGCCAGAGTGGTGCATGTCGCCAGGGCTTCCTCCATGAGAACCGTGTTGACGTTCAGAGGCTCCACCGTGATATTGTAGTCTTGGTAGACGGTCGTACCGGCGATGGCAAATCCCGATTCATTGACGCCGCCGGAAGGAGTGATTGCCGAGCCGTTGTTCAGCAGTTTCATGCCGTCTTCAAAACGGTAAACCATGTTATAGCCGCCGGGGCCGGCCTTTTTGGCGGGAAAGTAGGCAACCTGCTGGTTCGCGCTCGACGAGTTATCAAAATTTTTCCAGATCAGCGGCTTGCCGTCAGTGGTCACCTTGCCGGAAACGACGGCCACAGTGCAGGCCCATGTCGGTGTTGTGAGCAGAATGGCCAAAAGGCATATAAAGACACCGAAAATTTTACCATAAACGTTCTGCAACTTACTCATTTTTTCCTCCTAGTGGATCATTGTTGACAATGTTGTTTCGTTTTACTCAAAACGCCCGGCATGGTGCATCCTCCGGGCGGGAATTTTTCATCCGGGATCCGCGGTTTTCACGGAAAGCGTTTCACCTGCCAGACCCGGAATCCGTCTGTCAAGCGTGGACGGATTAACAGGACCTCTGCTGCTGAACAGACCGACACCGCGGGTGGAAAAGTATTCCGCGCCGAAGCATTTGGCCATCAGGGCGAAGGTGACAAATCGCAGGAGCTTCATCGGGATCATCAGCATAAAGGCAAAGGCATCACCCCTGACCATGTGCTCGAAATCCGGTGGCAAGCTTGTCCGGACATGGGCTGAAAACTGATGCTTCGGGTTAGTGGGATCGAAGCTGTTGGAACCGGGAAACATATTTTTCAGGCAGAAAGGATAACTTTTGTCCACGACTTCAATCGCGTATTTCCGGCAATACTCTTCCTTCAGTGCGATTAATCGGGGCGAAGGGGCGAACGAAGAATCGAACAGTCTGCGCAACCATGATTTATTGAAATACCTGTTCACCACCGCGGGATTGGCCGAGATGGATGTAAAGATGAAATATTTTTTGTTCTTCATCGCGGCGGTTTTCGTCAGATGCCATTCCACTGTCAACATCACCAGCCGCTGGGCAAGATCCCTGCCCCGGAATTCTTTAAGCACCATCGTTTCTTCGTTATTGTACACGCAGTATTTTCCGCTGTTGAGAATGCTCACAACATCAAAGGCGACGATCCGGCCGTCCTTTTCAGCGTAACTTAGAACATCGCATTTTCGCAGGTAGGTGGAAAAGTCCTCCTGCGCTTTCCAGCAGTCATTTTCAACGGCTTCGCAACCTTTAACGATGTTCCCCAGACTGCTCCATTTGACTGTATTTAAGTCAATCAGGTAATAATTGAATCCCTTGTGACTTTGAATGAAGAAATTCCGGCAGGTTACCGGTGCGGGTCCGGTTTTGTCGTTTTGATTTAACATCTGGTCAACCTCTAACGCAACAGACATACTCTTCATGTGGATCCCTCCTTTAAATTATGCAATGATTCGATGTTGAATATAGTTTTTTGTGCAAAATCCGTGGATGTCGACAATACGTTGCTGTTTTTTAAGGAGGTGTCGAAACGTACCGTTTGATTCAAGCATGAACTTTGCCGAGAGCCTTGCACAATTTCTATTTTATTCATTCCGGAAACTCAAAATCCAGTATTTAATGTTTGCTTATGGTGGATGGTCTTGTCACACTTCTTTCCATCAATCTATTGTACCTTGGTACAGTTTTGCAAAAATGTTGTTCTGATTGGAAATGGCAATTCTTTTGTTTTTTCCGGAGGGCGTCTTCTTTTCGTTGTGAATATCAACTTTCATTATACAATATATAATTAAGTATTTGAAATTAATAAAAAAACATAATCACGGGACTTCTGACAGCCTGATCCGGTTTTGGATAGACGACTTCCTTTGCGCCGGACCTTTCTACTATCAAATGATCACACAATCTTTATCCCGTTGATAAGAACTTTTATTTTTAAAGGGTGTTTGCCCGTAGCAGACAGGGCCTCGTGTGTCAAGAAGATTTTTCAGAAGATTTTTCATACAATAGACAGGCAATGGTTCACCATAACTGATTTGTGCCTGAATGTCCTGAATAACGCGTGAGTCAACTGTTGATAATGTATTGAAAATATTCAGTTTTTAAAAAGTTGCGTCAACTTCTTCTGCTTTGGATAAAAAAAATAAGGGGCATCTGTTGTGATTTATTGTGAGACTAAAATTTTAAAAACGAAGTGAATTGAAATTTGTAAGTCGAACAATCCCGCAAAGCGGAGGGTGTAATACCCCAAAGCTTGCTTTGGGGTATTACACCCGTGACTCCATTACTTGTCTGCCGATTAAATCGGCAAGAGAAACGATTTTAAAACCTTTACCATGGAGACCCTGTAAAATCTTTTCGATTTCGGATAATAAAACGGCATGATCTTTCCCGCTGCCAGGCGATACATCATGCAGTAAAATGATATCGTCGGGCCTGACTTTTTTTAATATTCTGGAACTTAAATTTTGAACGCGGCGATTGCCGAAATCACCGGCGCGGCAACTGAAAGTCACGCATAACATCCCGAGTTTGTTCAGAACCGACGGCAGCTTCGGGCTGATGATGCCTACCGGTGGCCGGAAGGCTAAAGTCTTCACACCCAGTTTCTGCAGAACTTCCTGAGTCCGGAATATTTCCTGATAAAGATAATGATAGCTGCCCAGCATTAAAAATGGATTATGATGGTAAGAATGGTTGCCGATGGCGTGCCCCCGGGCAATGATGTCCTTGATGATTTCCGGATATTTCAAGGCATTGATGCCGGAAACAAAAAAAGTTGCCCTGGCTGAATATTGATCAAGCAGAGCCAGTATTTGACCCGTTGTCGGATCAGCAGGACCATCGTCAAAAGTCAGGGCAACACAATTGTTGCCAGTGTTTCCGCGGCTGATCACCGGCAGGTAAAAACTGCTTTGTGGAAAAAAGGCAGCGGCGACACAAAGAATTATATAGAAGAAAGCGATGGCTGCTGCGATCAGTGGACTAAAGAAAAAAATCACAGCCGCAACAGATAGAAATACGATGCCGATGATTTGAGCCGGGCTTAAAGATGATACTTTGTTATTCATTGATGCCTAAATTGAAATATCTGAAGCAAGCAGCATGCTGGCTCTGTATTTATTGAATCAGGTACTCCCACAAAGGCCCCGTAAATCCGCGGCGGTATAGTCTGGGCAGAATGCGTGTCGCCTTGGCTTCACCCGCGCCAATAATCCAGTTCAATCGTCCATTCGCCTGCTTCTCGACCATCTTCATAATTTCTTCAACGGTAATCCCCGCTGAACGGTAAAATACGGGATGCAGAATATTGGCTTTGGCAGCTATCTGGCCTTCCTGCAGAGCGATGTCATACAATGCGGTATGCGGATAGATACGGACACCGCAGAAAAAGAAGAAAACGGCTTTTTCCAGTTGATCAATTCCTGACAGGGTTGCCTGAAGCGTTTCTTTGTTTTCGCCGGGACCGCCGAGTAAAAAATAATGTGCGGCATGCAATCCGGCACCCAGCGCTTCCTTGTGCGCGGCAAAAACATCCCGGGAAGAAAAAGGTTTGCGCAAATGAGCGATCACAACATCCGATAAAGATTCCGTCCCGAATTCCACATGCGTCAATCCGGCCTCGGCCAGACGCTTGAAGTAACCGGCCGGCGGAACGGTGGGAACAAAAAATCCCCCCCACGGAACAGATACGCCCGCTTTAATAAAAGCTTCCGCCACCTGAGCGCTGTGCTCATAACTGGCATTAAATGCCGAATCCGTTATAAAAATATATTTGGCGCCGGCATCCTGCAGTTCGCGGGCGCTGCGGGCTATTTCACGCGGCTCATAAAAACGCATCCGGCCGCCTTCAATGTGCGGATACGTGCAGTAACTGCAATGAAAGGGGCAACCCCGCTTGGTTTGCAGATTGAGCATCCCTCCATAGGCAAGATAAAAGCGATTGTGCGGATTTGCCGGATCATAACGTCTGCTGATGGTTCCCTCAAAAGGTTCGTAAACGATTTCTGTTTTACCTTTGGTCAGGACGCCGGGTATTTTCTGAACATCTTGATTTTTCTCCAGCGCCTCCAGAAGCAGTGCGAGCCTTTCACCTTCGCCGACGATGCCATAATCGGCCTCCAGCGCCTCCATGAACTCGACAGGAAAAATCGTAAACCCGCTGCCGCCCAAAATGATTCTGGCTCGGGAATTTTTCCTGATCTGACTCACCAGATTCTGATAGTCCGGCAGAAAACTGCGGCAGTTCAATACATCGGTGTTGTCGATGTTTCTGATGGATACGCCGGCAAAGTCAGGCGAAAATT
>CAYZLL010000167.1:0-4869 GCA_964479225.1 uncultured Smithella sp. | reverse complement strand
CTGCCTGCGGCCCTTGATCAGAAGTGGGAATTCATTCCCATCCTGTGCAATCAATGCAATAATCCTCCCTGCGTGCGGACCTGCCCGACGACAGCAACGTATAAGGATAAAATCAACGGCATCGTACAGATGAATAACAAAAAATGTATCGGATGCAAATCCTGTATCATGGCCTGCCCCTACGATGCCCGCTATTATAATGAAGAAAAAGGTGCCATTGATAAATGCGATTTTTGTTTTGAATCGAGGCTTTCCAAAGGAACAAACAAGCCGGCCTGCGTGGAGGCCTGTCCTTCCGACGTTCGCATATTTGGCGATTTGTCCGACCCGGGCAGCAGGGTTTTCCAACTGGTTCATCAGTTGCAAAAACCCGTCTGGGTTTTGCGGGAACAAGTTGGAGCCAAGCCAAACATTTTTTACATGAAGGGTTGATTTTTACGGCATGAAAAAGAATCTTTTACTGATAATTCTGCTTGCGCTTTTCTGTATCGCTAATGTCAGCGCTACAACAAAGGGAAGCTTTTCCGATGGCGGCGGGATTCTTTATACGCAGCCGGTGAAGTACGTTCTCTTCAAGCATCAGCATCACGTGGACGTTAAAAAAATAAGTTGTGAAAAATGCCACACCGGACTGTTTGAGATGCAGGCCCTGCTTGCCCAGGAAAAGAAAGATTTCGTTATGGAATCTCTTTACCAAGGCAGGTATTGTGGAACATGTCACAACGGCAAAGACGCTTTTGCTGCCCAAAACCAGTGTGCCAGATGTCATCCCCGAATCAGTGAAAAAGAAGCCGGACACGTCAAAGGCAAACCCAAACCATACAAAGCACCGGTTTACAACACAATCGTTGCGATAGGAAAAGACCAGCGACAGGTTTCTTTCAACCATCAAAAACATACTTCTTCGAGTTGTCGCGATTGTCATGCGAAGCTTTTTCAAATCACGAAAGGATCAACCAAAATTGCCCTGGAAACTCATCAGTCACAAAAATATTGTTTCAACTGCCACAACGGCAAGAAAGAATTTTCCTGGACCAATTGCACAAAATGCCATCAGAACTGGAAAGATATTAAGCAGTATGCTCTATTAACTGACAAGGCTGACAGAGGAACTTGCGTCGGCTGCCATACCAACGATAACAAAATGAAGTCGCTGGTCATACCGCCTAAAATTGGCGGCGAGGCCGAAGGGTGAGCTGGCGCCCCTCCCCCGGTCCGGGCGGAAGAATATTACAAAGGGTATCTGGTCAACAAAGATTTAATCGGCAAGGATTTCCATCTTTCGATGGATTGTATCGCGTGTCACAAAGGTAACAAAAAAGGGAAAACAAAAGAAGAAGCTCATAAGGGCCGACTGGCCAGACCGTCCGATAATCTTAAAAACTGCGGAAATTGTCATATCAAAGCCGGACAAAATTTTGCCAAATCTCTTCATTATACGAGCCTGGGCCAGCGCGAAGGTGTCAAACACAGATTTTCCGCAGCCGAACTGAAAATTTTTGACAAAAAAGTTTTCGAACAGTCCTGTCGTTCCTGCCATGCCGCCTGCGGCAGTTGTCATGTCAAATCACCGCCTGTTGGCGGCATTACCACCGGCCTTTTGCAGGGTCATAAATTTGTCAAGAAAAATGAGGGGAAAACCTGCGCGGCCTGTCATGGTGGTCGTGTCTATCCCGAATTTACCGGCGAATACGGAGGCACACCTGATGTCCACTACCAGAAAGGCATGATGTGCAACGATTGCCATAAGAAGCAGGAAATGCACGGCGACGGCAAAATTTATAAATCCAAAAATGATGTGAAAGACCGTCCCAAATGCCAGTCCTGTCATAAAGATAAAGGCAATCAGGTCGCCCACACTATCCATAAGGATAAAGTCAGTTGTCAAGGCTGCCATTCTTCCGGCCAGTATCGACAGTGTTACAGTTGTCACACGGTGCATGGTTCGAAGGCTGAACCGGGCTTCATTCTGGGTATGAATCCGCGCGATAAGAAGACCTTGACAACACTCAGGATCATACCTACTATAAGAAATACTTTCGAACCCAAGGGAATAAAAATGGAGAATTTCGACGCTCTGCCCAATTACTGGGATTCTGCCGTGCACAACATCAAGAAACGGACAAACCGGACACGTTCCTGTGATTCATGCCATGTGAATAAGGAAGGATTCTTAAAGCAGGACGAGTTGCTTAAAGACGGTTCTAAGGCCAATGAAACATTGATTTATGACATTAAACCAATCAGTAAGTAATTAAAGGAGGTTTTTTATGGGAAGAATGAAGTTTTTGAAAGCGTTGTTGTTGTCCTTGTTGATTTTACTGCCGGCGGTGGTATGGGCTGAAGGATTCAGTCCTATTCTCTCAACGGATGATCTGGTAAAAATTTTAAAAGATCCGGGTGTTATCGTTGTCGATATCCGAAAAGTTGAGGATTATAAAACCGGACACATTCCAGGCGCTCTTGGAATTTTCTACGGCAACTGGGCACCGGGTATGGGCGGTTTGCAAAATGAAATGCCCGCGGATGATGACTTAATCGATCTACTTTCCGCAAATGGAATCGGACCGGATTCGACAGTTGTCGTTTACGGAACAACCGCTGCACCACCCGATCGGGCGAATTTTACCCGTGTAGCCTGGGCGTTAAAATACGCGGGTGTGAAAAAAGTCGCGGTGTTGAGCGGCGGATTTGAAAAATGGGCGGTTCGCGAGAAAAAAGAGTTATCCCAGGAAATGGTTAAACCCAAGGCCAAACCCTACACCGGAAAGATCAACAAGGATCTTCTGGTGAAAAAGGACTATGTGAAAAATCAGATCGGCAAAGCGACAATAGTAGATACACGCGAACCGGCTTTCTTTAAAGGCGAGCAGAAGCTGCCTTTTGTGGCCAAAGCAGGCAGAATCAAAAATTCTGTAAATTTACCATCTATGCAGGTTTTTGATAAATATCCTGCCGGTGAGCATATGGAACAGTGCTGCTGGACTTATAAAGATGCTGCCGCTTTGAAAAATATGGCATCGGGTGTTGTTGGTAGCGACCTCGCCAAGGAAATCATTGTTTATTGTGACAGTGGAAGAGTGGCCACCATATGGTGGTTCATTTTAAGTGATGTAATGGGCTTTAAAAACGTTAAGATTTACGATGGTTCGGCGGAAGACTGGACGAAGGACGCAACCGCGCCGACAGAACCGTAACGATTAATCTCCCTGAATGTTAACAAAGAAGCCCGGTGATTAATTTCATCGGGCTTTTTTCTTGTTCGAAGTGTTCAATAAAAAATTTCTGTTGGCTAAAATTTAAAAGTGAACTGTTTAAGAATTAAAAGTGAACTGTTCTTTGGGGATACATTTTTGCGCTTTATTTTCTGTAATGCACCGTATTGATCGTTCTTCCCTCACGACCTCCACCGGAAGTTACCCACAGTCCTCTCGCCGCCATGCTCACGAAAGGCCACGTCGAGAGGGCTATGGATAACATCTTTGCGACAGGATAGAAAATGATGGGCGTGCTATAGAATGGATAAATTCAAATCTTGTTGTTTTATTCTCTGGACATCAACGAGTCGGCCATTGCACCAGAAACGAAGCTCTGCCAGCCCCTTATTGATGGGATAAATACGGATATTAACCGTTTCACGCGGATCAGCCTTATTGATTTTTAAGGAGAGATTATTGATCGATACTTTCCGATAAGAATCTACCACCCTGTCGATTCGGAGGCAGAAAATATCTTTTGTGGATTGATAGGGTAGCCTTACTTTAAAGCTTCTGAAAAGTGACACACCGTTATCCAAGGCGTTTTTCAGCCTCATATAAGGGACTTCCCGGGTTGTAGAATGCACCCGGCGGTAATTGTACTGATGGATCTCCTGACCGAGAATCTTCTGGGCCTGCCGGATATCAGACACATCATCTCGGACGCAGGTACGCACCAGCCGATCCTGGAGCCACTGATAAGGTCTTTCGATTTTTCCTTTCGCCTGCGGGGACAGCGCATAGATGATTTTGACATGGCAATCATTGAGTACCTGTTTCCATTGCGGATTTGCTTCATCCGTCAGGAGGTGGTGTTCTCTCCAAACGGAGTCTCTGTTCTGAACAAACCGGAAGATGGAATGCGAATCCACATAGTAGGAAAAGGGGATTCCATACTTCAGTAAAAGAGATTCCAAAGCAAGAATATGCGCCCAGGATGTTTCTCTCTTGAACAATCGGGCATAAAAAATAAAACGGCTGAAATCATCAAGGGATGTAATGAGATACCATTTTTCACCGGCTTTTGGCGCCCATAGATGATGAGATGAATCATGTTGAATCAACTCGCCGGCATAGTGGGTTAAGACTTCCCGATCATGAACGGTTCTTTGGGGCTTTTTGAGATAAAAACCGTTTTTCTTGGCCCGGTCAATGATGGTCGGCAGAGAAACATACTGCTTGTGGCGTATTTCCAGTTGGTCTTTGATATAGCTGTAATTATACGACCGAATCGGAACATCCTTGTTCTCGATCAATGCCTTTTCCGTCGCCAGTTCCTTGAAAATATTTTTCTCGATATCTTTCGAAATGGTTCTGGTTTTCTTTTCCCTTATATAACGGATCGAAAAAGACGAAGCATCATGACGATGTTCTTTCACCAGCGCAAAGAATCTCGTCTTGCCAATGCCAAAAATCTCTTGAAGGTAGTTCCTGGTGATTTCTTTCCTTAGGTATTTCTCTATCAGCTCATTGACTTGCTCATCCGTAAACCGCTTATGCAACTGCACCACGATATTATCCTCCTTTTTTGAAAGATCATATCGCTTTTCAGGTGTTCACTTTTAAATCTTAAATCCACAAAAAACGGTTCACTTTTAATTCTTAGCTGACA
>CAYZLL010000166.1:0-4872 GCA_964479225.1 uncultured Smithella sp. | reverse complement strand
GAAAATCAAAAACGAAAGAGCATGCGTCTTATTTCAAGCCGGAAGTTGTGCCGGCGCTGAAAAGCATTCTGGCCAGAATCGGCAAGCCTGATTCTGCGCCGTTTGTTCCCGATGATTTCCAGGTTCAGGCCCTGGAAGCCATTAAAAAAAATGATTGTCTGGTCATTGCGCCGACCGGTTCGGGCAAAACGTGGATCGCGCGGGAAGCGATTCTATCAGTCATGGAAAAAGGGGGACGCGCCTGGTACGCATCGCCCCTGAAGGCGCTTTCCAATTCCAAGTGGATTGAGTTCGGTCTGCATTTCGAACCGGAAAACGTGGGCATCATCACCGGCGATACCAAGGAAAATACCGAAGCGCCGATTATTGTCGGCACCACGGAAATACTGCGTAATCAGCTCTATGACGCCATGCATCAGGGCAAGGATTTAAATTGCGATCTGGTCATTCTCGATGAGGCGCATTTTTTAGGCGATGCCGATCGCGGTGTAGTCTGGGAAGAAATCATGATTTATCTGCCGACGCGGATTAATCTGCTGCTTTTATCGGCAACCATCGGCAACGGAGAAGAAATCGCCCGGTGGCTGGAATCCGTCCGCAAAAAAACTTGCTCGGTGGTTACGGAAGAAAAACGTCCCGTGCCACTCTTTCCTCTTTTCCTTCATCCGTCAGGCTGCCTGCATCCTTTTCTGAACGACAGGAAAGTATCGCAGCCGGTTGCCGATTTCATCAGACGAAACGACGGAAAAAAAATGCGCAGCGGGAAAATGCCCGACTACATCGGACTCATCAAAGTCCTGGAGAAATTCAATCTTCTGCCGGCCATTTTCTTTTTGAAGTCACGTGCGGAGTGTGATGCAGCGCTCACGGCGCGGGGTACGCTTGCGTCTCCTGAAAAATCGGCGGGATTCAATGATGCGCTCTATGAATTACTCGATCGTTTTCCGTCGTTGAACAATCATCGACAGCTAAAAGCATTGCGCTCCTGGGGGCTGGCTGCTCATCACGGCGGACAATTGCCGGCATGGAAGATGTTGGTGGAAGAAATGATGAACCGGGGACATTTGCGTGTTATCTTTGCCACCTCAACCATTGCTGCCGGTGTTAATTTCCCGGCCAGAACCATCGTGCTTTTCAACTCTGATTTATTCAACGGCAATGATTTTGATCCGCTGACGGCTACGGAGTTTCGACAGATGACCGGCCGCGCCGGCCGCCGCGGACAGGATAATATCGGTTTTATGTTGACGATTGGCGGAAAATTTATGAATTTGAATCACATCCGGAGGTTGCTCTTTCAAAAACCGGAAGATATTTCAAGTCAGCTGAAAAATGATTTTGCGATGGTGCTGAATCTGCTTTTGTCACAGACCCCGGAGGACATTCGAAAAATATTTGAACGCTCACTGGCGGCTTATCAGCAGAACAGCCGGCATCACGGCGCTGATTTCTCCGCGGCCAAAGCACTCTGGAAAGATTTCTCGCGACACTTTAAGTTTCTGCAGAAGGAAGGCTTTGTGGATGAAGCCGGAGCGCTGACCGAAGACGGACATTGGGCTTCAAGGCTACGCCTGGATTATCCATTGCTTGTTGCACAGTGTCTGAGGGAAAATGCTTTTCCTGAAGAAAATGAAAAATTTCTTGCAGCCGTCATTGCTTTTTTTGCCTACGATCGTGACGACGACATGAAATTAACCGTCAAGGATTTACCGCCGAAACTGACACTTGCGTTCAAGAAAGTTTCGCTTGCCGTGCGGCCGCTTATCCATCGTCTCGAAGACGCCGGTTTCCCGGTGGTAAAACTTCATACATCCGCCGCCGCCGCTGTTTATTACTGGGCTCAGAGACACAGTTGGAATTCCGTCATTAAAGCTACGGGTATTGCGGAAGGCGATATGGCCACGCTGATTTTGCGTACCGCGGATAATCTGCGGCAGATAGCGTCACTCAAAGATGCCTATCCGGAAGTCGCCGAATGTGCTTACAGGGCGCGCGAAGCCATCTTGCGCGAACCGGTTTTATTCTTGTAAATCCGGAGTCCGTTACAGCATTTTTCATTCTTTTGCAAAATCTGGTTTGTTTCCGAGAAGATCTCGTGACGTGTTACCCGGTCTGCATGGAGACATGTGGTCGTGATGGCTTTAAAAAGCTTTAAAATGATTGACACGGAAATCTTATTCTTTTATGTTTGATGTCAAAGAATCAAAAGTAACCATTGAAAAAAAGGAGTTTATTATGGCAGCAAGAAACGAAATGTATAAATGCGAAGTATGCGGGAATATCGTAGAAGTCCTCCACGCTGGAGTGGGCAAACTGGTGTGTTGCGGCCAGCCCATGAATCTGCTGACGGAAAATACAACGGATGCGGCAAAAGAAAAACATGTGCCTGTCGTGGAAAAAGTGGCGGGCGGTGTGAAAGTCAAGGTTGGAAGTGTCGCCCATCCCATGGAGGAAAAGCATTACATCGAATGGATCGAGATTATTGCGGACGGTAAAACGTATCGGCAGTTCCTGGCGCCCGGTCAGGCACCGGAAGCGATTTTTCCGGTCGAGGCGGCCAACATTACGGCGCGCGAATATTGTAATCTTCATGGCCTCTGGAAATTGTAAGACGTGAAATAATCTGAAACCGAATTATCCCGAAATCAGGAAAGGGTAACCCATGATTAAATTGTACAGATGCATTATTTGCGGCGATGCTTATATCGGCGCCAACCCTCCGTCCAACTGTCCTTTCTGCGGAGCCCATACGGATTTTATTCTGGAGGCCCAAAACGCCGTTATCAGTTTTGATGTTCCTCTGAGTGAACGGGACAGAGCCAATGTCGAACACGCTCTTCAGGTGGAAGTCAGCAATGCGACATTTTATCGCTGCGCGGCGGATAAAACAGATGATGCGGAGGGAAAAATCTTATTCAAAGCGCTGGGCAAGATTGAGGCGGAGCACGCCTCCATCTGGCGCAAAGTACTCAAGCTGGACACCGTTCCTCCGGGAAGTGAGACCTGCCACTCAGAGAATGTTGAGAACCTGAAAGAATCCCACGAAAGGGAAGCAAGGGCAATCGCGTTCTACCGGAAATCGGCGACAGAGTCGAATCATCCGAGAATCAAACAGCTTTTTGAAGCATTGGTGGAAATCGAAAAAGATCATTTGCAATTGTCGGAAGAACGGTTGAAATAAGAGATATCCAGAGCCGGGGGATGCACCCCCGGCTCATCCGGATCTAAGATGTGAACAACAGCGTTCATTCACCGGTTTATGGAATATTCTTTATTGTTCGATCAACATTCATTTATTGAATAAGGATAGTTATGCAGACATCCAAAGAAAAGGACTTGAATATTCTTGATCTGTTTGAAGCGCACGAAACAGCGATGCATGATATCTACAGCTTGTTTGCTTCCCGGTATGGCGATTACGAAGATTTCTGGCGAGGGATTGCCGAGGAAGAGAAGGTGCATGCCCGCTGGATCAGATCCATTCGCTCCAAGGTTGAAACAGAGGATTTAAAAGTGGTTGCTGATATGGTGTCTGTGGCGACGATCGAAAACTCGCTGGAATATATGAAAGCCCAAATCATGGACTTTTCCTCCCAGGAAAATTCCGTGGATAGAGCCTTTGAACTGGCCATGCGCATTGAAAATTCTATCGTAGAAAGAGCCATTTTTGATATCGTCCGAACAGAATCAGAAGACATTAAAAAAATACTCCTTAATCTCGAAGAAAAAACAAGCCAGCATTATTTCCGAATCAAGGAAATGGCTAAAACAAGAACACGCCTGCACGGTCTGGTGGATTCGGGAATTCTCTCGGCCAGCGACCTGGCCTCGGTGTATGAAACCGCAGCAAAAGAAGGACAATCTGCCGAATGGCTGGTGATGGAGCAATATAAAATACCGAAAGCTGCTCTCCTGAAAAGTATCGGCGCTTTCTGCAACCTTCCTCAATGGTCGTTTGATAAGCAGAATCCGTGTTTCCCTACCGGACTTTCTCAGACACTGGCTGGAAAATACGAAACCTTGAAATCCGAATTGTTTGTTCCCGTGGCTCAAGAAGGTAGAAAAATTATTGTAGCGGTAGCCGACCCGATGGATATCGTAAAAACAGATTATATTAAGAAATACTTTTCGAACCACCATGTTGAATTCCGTGTTGGAATTCCCGATGATATCAGCGCTGCCGTGGATACTTTTTTCGGCATCCAGAATGAAGCGATAGGGGAATCCATCCCCAAAATTCTTGATGTCATGAAATCAGAGGCGATGGTCGATGCGGTTGATGAAGAATCGGCGGAACAGGAAATCAGTGAAAATGATAATATTGTGGTGCGGCTTGTCAACAATATTATCATAGACGCGGCGAATTTTAATGCATCGGATATTCACATTGAGCCGTCGCTGGACGATGACGTCCGGGTAAGATACAGAATAGACGGCATGATGTCTTACGCGCACGTCTTTCCACGCAAGTTCCAGGGCGCCGTCTGCTCGCGAATCAAAATCATGGCCGGACTGGACATAGCTGAAAGAAGAAAACCGCAATCCGGAAAAATACGTTTCAAGCGATGGGGGCCAAGTGATATTGAGCTTCGTGTTGAAACCTACAGTACAGTTTCGGGAGCGGAAGATATCGTGATGCGCATTCTTTCCTCATCAAAGCCCCTCCCTCTGGCACAACTTAATTTCAGCCGGTATAACCTTGACGAATTTACCCGTCTCATCAGCCAGCCATACGGCATCATTTTGTGTGTGGGGCCAACGGGTTCTGGTAAAACCACTACCCTGCATAGCGCTCTGAAATATTTGAACAGGGAAGATACTAAAATTCTCACGGCTGAAGATCCCGTGGAAATCACACAGACCGGACTGCGC
>CAYZLL010000165.1:0-4897 GCA_964479225.1 uncultured Smithella sp. | reverse complement strand
GATTGTTTCCTGATGTCACCAATCCTTACGGATAGGCAGGGATAAACCTCGCCAATCACACTGATGACTAAACCACACCACGGTTCGCGACATTGAGCATATCTTTCCTGAATTTCAGATTGGTTGAAATAATTGATGAGATCATCAGCATGTTTTAAACGGGGATATACGCGAATTTTAGTTTTGGCATGCTTTCCCATCATCAACAACTCTTCGTAGATCGTTCGTGTATCGTCAGGGAATTGAAAACCATCTTCCGGCCCGGGAGTGCAATCAAGAACTTCCAGCCCGTGCAGACAATCACTGAATTGAAAATCGTTTTTTTTAGGCAACGAAACGGTGAAGGTGTCTGCACCATACTGAATTGCCTGTTTATAAAGCAGGGAAAGTTGCTTAACATTCTCGGGAAAGACTGTAACCTTCCAATCCACTGCCGGAAAAGAAGTTCTTATTTTTTTTTTATAAAACGTCAATCTGTCCAGTTTATCCATGAGAACCGGATAATTACCCTTTCCCTTCATCTTTTCATAGTATGGTTTATCGCCATCAATGGCGATTCCGATGTTGAGCAATCTGTTCTGAATTATTCCACAAATGATAGCATCATTCAACAGCAATCCGTTTGTCAGAAGCGTTGTTTTCCTTTTCAGTTGATGGATGCCTTTTACGATTTCAAGAAAATCTTCCCGACAAAGAGGTTCGCCTCCGCATAACGCAATCACCCCATAGCGCGGTAACTTTTTGACGATCCCAAGTATTTCATGACAAGCAAGTTCCGGTCGGTTCTGGGACATGCTTTCCTTTTGACAACAATACGGACAGGTCAAATTGCATTTATTTGTAATATTAAATAAATAGCGGAATGGTTTGAACAATTTTTGAGTTCCCAGTATGTAATAAGGGAAACGAGGCCATACGTTGCAAAGCAATTCATATGTGCTTGCTAAACTGAATAAATGATTCATAGAAATAATTTTTATGGCCGATGTGTGATAATACCGGCTGGAACATTAAGATTTTTTTGTCACGAACCATATACAGAATAACCCTGCATGTCAAAGAAATAGGTAGTCGTCCAAGGAAAATACATACCCTATTGGTATGATGGATGAATGAGATCACAGCATCGGTACTGGAAATTGCCCATAGATGAGAAAGGCTCACAGAGGAATGAACACCGTTCATCCTTGTTTTCGAAAAAAGAGTTTTTCAGGGACGACTGCTCATCTTGTGCTTCTCTGTAAATAATGTCTAATTCATAAGCCACAAGATAAATTTTGGCACCCACCGAATATGAACCGGCGCCTTGATGGACCATCTCTTTAGCCGCCCTGATTTGTAACCCCAGCAAATCAAAATTAGTGCTATCAAGCTTAAAATGCTTACCATGAGACCGGCAAAAAAACTTCGGGAAATGTATCGTAATGTCACTTTATAGGTCCCTGTCTCATCCAAATGCAGTGCGATTAAACCGTCCTTGTCAAAAATCCGCCCCCTATCCGTATACCAATCTCTGTGATAGTTCTGATTAATAATGAGCATGTCCGGCATTTTCAGGTTAACTTGTGCAATAATAGTATTGGGTCGAAAGACAGGTGTCACTTTATTCTGGATATCAGTAAAATAGGCCTCACCTTTATATTCGGGATTAGGTATGAAGGTACCATCCTCATCCACGAAGTACTTAGGAACTGCTTTTTCGTCTAACTTCATGACTACCATCCAATCAATGGTGCCGATACCCCTGACGGTATTTGTATGGGCGACGGAATGGAGTGGCTCTGTCCGGAGGCGCGCAAGAGGTGCTGTGTCCGTGCTCTGTATATTGTAAAATTCATTTTGCTTTACGAGAAATGCCGCCGGGATATCATAAGTGTATGTATTTCCCTGTATTTCATATACTTTTGGACATAAAAACCATACACTTAAAAAGATTATCGCGATAGCCGATAGATGTTCCAGCCATTTTCGACGAATTTTGGTCAACAGCCAGAAAAACTGTCCGGCAACAATGACCAGGGAGAAGACGATCTGAAAAGAAAAATACTTAAGCGGATTGGTAATGACGTTAAAGAAGGGCAGGTTCGAGAGCATCTTTAATAAATCCACGGGTGCATTATGGGCAAGAGTCAGCCATGCAAACAAAATAAATGCAATGCCCCATGGCAGAGCTTTTCTGGGAAATATAACAAAAGAGATGGGAGCAATCAGAACAGGAATCATCCCGATTGTCAAAATGTGTAGACTTTTATAGCCTATTAATTTCTGCCATAACTGCACTGGCGTCACTATGTGTTGAGGCAAATACGAATTGGACATATACCAAAGGAATGGGGTTCTGAGACCCCCCTGTGTTTCGATAAGCTCCAGAGCAGGAAGGATCCGCAGCATGCCGATCAAGAAGGTTACTACGAGAGCGCAAAGAAAAAACTTTAGAGGCCTGACGCTGATTGTGTTTAAATCTTTTGTTCCGAAGATATTCAATGAAGGAATGACGTCCAGAAAACATAAAATGCCAATATAAAGAAAAGCCATTAAGGCAATGAGCTTGCCATCAGAAAGCATTATGTAGAATATGAAAGGCAAAGTTAAAAGTGCAGCCTTTCGTCCACGACACGCTAATCCGATCAAAAGCAGACATAAAGGAATAAAGGCGCCATAAACTTCATTTGTGTTTCCGTCATACACTCTAATAGGAATAAACAAGCTCAGACCAATAACGAGTCCGCAAAAAAGCGAGCCCCATCGGGTGTATCCCAGAATATATCTTGTCAATAAATATGTACTGATCCCTCCGATTAACAATGATATAAAAATGATTATTTTAAGACCCATGATGGATCCGAAAACAATGGTTATTAATGTCAGCGGATTTAACGTCGGGTCTTCCGGATTACCAAGAGTCGGGTACCCGCCACCGACCCAGAATGATCGCATGGGAAAGGTATGATATTCGAAAACGGCTTTTCTTATCGATTCGTGCATGCTGGCGTAATATAGAAAATCCGCGTCGAGCTTTACTTTATTACCTGACGAAAGTGGCGAGATTGATGGTAAGGATATAAAAACTGCAATCAGAATGATTGCAATAATGTCTATTCTTCTCTTTAGAAATTTTGTTAAAAAAATGTACGTGTCTCTGAGTTGTGTTATATGTCTGCTCATCGTGTTAAAAGATATAGGAAAAAGGTGTTAGTCTGTCAATTACAAATTCAATGCTTGGATTGTGGAAGCAAACGTTAAGTGAGGCATTTTTCCGCTTCTAATAAAAAGGCTGAACTTCAGCCTCATCTATGATAGATAAATCGGCAACTGATGATGACGACCAATATCAATTTCCAAAACAGGTTTTTAATCATATGCTTGGCTTTAGTAGCGGTTACCCTCGCTGTTTTTCTACAGGTCAATCAACATGATTTCATCTGTTTAGATGATCCCGTTTATGTCACCAGCAATAATGACGTCCAGTCCGGAATAACACTAAAAGGCTTCCTATGGGCTTTCAGTACAGACCATGCAAAGCTATGGCACCCCCTGACATGGATTTCACTGATGCTCGATAATCAGCTTTATGGATTGAACGCGGGCGGCTATCATGTAACCAATCTGATTCTGCATATTCTGAGCACGATATTGCTCTTCGGGCTCATGAAACGCATGACAGGCGCTGTCTGGAGAAGCGCTTTTGTCGCAGCGCTGTTTGCCATCCATCCACTGCATGTGGAAACAGTTTCCTGGGTGACCAAACGCAAGGATATTTTGAGCGGCTTTTTCTGGATGCTGACTTTATTGCTATACGTCTATTACACGGAAAAACCGGTACTAAAAAGATACCTTTTCGCTCTTGTATGTTATGCCTGTGCTGTAATGAGCAAACCTATGGTGGTTACACTGCCGGTGATTATGATTCTCCTTGATTACTGGCCGCTGAAACGTTTTAAATCTGAAAAAGGCAATCTGATCCTATGGCAGTTGAAGGAAAAAATACCTTTTTTTATATTATCCATCGTATCGATTTTCTCTGTTTTTTACATTTACCGGGTTCGCGGCAATCCGCTGGAAGTTGGCCCTCCCTTTACTTCCCGTCTGTCCAATGCCTTTTTTGCTTTTATGTCTTACCTGGATAAGACATTCTGGCCCCGTGATCTGTCTTTTTTCTACCCTTTCTCCGCTCAGATCCCCCTCTGGCAGGTGCTGGGTTCCGCTGTCATGATCATAATAATCAGTCTTGCCGTAATGATGGCGGTGAAACGTCTGCCATATCTCTTTATCGGATGGGCATGGTACGCGATAACCATTGCCCCGGTGATCGGCATCATTTTCAACAGCGATCGAACCATGTCCGACAACTACACTTACCTGCCTTCCATCGGAATTTTCATTATGACGGCCTGGGGGGTTCCGCTTTTATTGCCCCATGAAGACAGGCGTCAAAAAATTTTAGCAACGGCAGGTATGATTTTGATTGCCGTCTTGGCGCTGATGGCGTGGAAACAATGCGGTTACTGGAAAAACAGTACCACCATATCCCGACACTCTTTAAAGATAGAGCAGAACAATTATATGGCACATAACGTTCTGGGTTCTGCCCTGCTCACAGAAGGAAAGCCAGAGGAAGCCATTAGCCAATATAACGAATCGATTCGTCTGAAGCCTAATTATGCCCATACCTACATAAGCAGAGGACGCGCTTATGAAAAGCTCGGCCAGTATCAGCGCGCACTGAACGATTTCAATCATGCGCTCAGCCTGAATCCTGATTCTGATGATGCCTTTAACAGCAGGGGGCTGGTTTATGTAAAGCTTGGCTGGCATCAGCAGGCCCTCCATGACTTCAATCAGGCAATCAGCCTGAATCCCTCTGAATCCGACGCCTACCTCAACAGAGCAACGATTT
>CAYZLL010000164.1:0-4921 GCA_964479225.1 uncultured Smithella sp. | reverse complement strand
TCGCCCTCTCTCCCCAGCATGGCGTTAATGACCGCCGCGGCGCATCCGACACCTGAATCGACAGCAATGGCGTTCACCGGGCAGTTTTGGCTGCATGCGCCGCATTCCATGCAGGCATCGCGATTCCGGATGACGACGTGTTTCCCATTCATCTTTAAAACTTCATGCGGACACACTTCCAGGCACATCCCGCAACTCGTGCATTTATTTTCATCCAGTTGCAGGGTGACAACATTTTTTAAATAAACCGGATTTTTCATTCTACACTCCTAAGCCATCAACAGCGCGCCCAGCCACATAAAAATTCCCACGGCGAGGAAGGATAGTTCCAGAGGCAGAGCCCAGCGCATTTCCTTTTTCACGCCCGACAAAGATGTGTACGTGGAACATCCGGTAAAATTCATTGCCAGATACCCGGATATCGCGGGAATGATCAACAGCCAGGCCACCGTTTCTACCCTTCCCGGCCAGGCCGACAAATCCATGCCGCGCAGATAAAGAAGAATCAGCGTAACGACAATGCCTATTGAAAACCCTTTGATCGCAAAAGCGCGCCCCGGAAGATAAGGCAGCAGGAGCGGATTGAGCACTGCTCCGCCAACGACAGCGCCCAGCAGTGCCAAAACAGCAAAAACACCCAAACCAGCCGCGTTATTCCAAAATCCGTTAGGGCCGCCGAGACCACTTATCAGAAAAAATGCGGCCATCAGAATCAGCAACGGTTTCATCGCCCCGAGCAGTTCGATGGGAATGAGCGCGGCTCTTTCTTTTAAAGGAAAAGTTTTTATCCGCATTTCTGCCGTCGCCTTGAAACCCGCATCGAGATACGCCGGTAAATCTTCCGCCCGTATCGGCCCGTATTGAACCTGAAAACCCGAAAGCTTTTTGACGGTGTGAGCGGCGACTCCCGGTGCGCCCAGTTGAGGCAATATTATTTTTTTATGACTGACAATTTTTTTCAGCCCGCTGGATTCTATTCTTTGGACCAGTTCCTCCGTACCGAAAGTTCCCTTCCCCGCAGCACACCAGACATTGATTCCCCTCGTATCCAGCACCAAAATCCAGCCGGAGCGCCCGACCAGCGACTGCCTTAAAAGATCAAAGCTCATCTTGTAATTGGCAGAAACAAAAACAGGCGAATGTTCATCCGGCGCCCCCAGCGCATAAAGCCCGGGATCGACTTTATATCCCATTCGTCCCACGCCCCAGCGCGCTTTGATGCTGCCCCAACGATCCTGACGGACAAGCTCCGCAGACACCCGCGGTAATCTGCCGGCCGGTGTATCCACAGCGCCGACAACAAAACATTGATTCAGTCCCGGCAAACGATTTTCCGATGCCGCTGCCACAATACCGCCGCAGCAACTTGCCTTTTCCTGAATGACCGGAAGCTCAATTTTTTCCATGGATCAATTCCTCACGAACAACAATCACAACCTCTGGCAGAATATTTTATGGCTGCAATAAATATTTTGACCGATTTCAATATGTCCGTTCTTTTCTTTTCCGACATATTTCCCAGCGCTCTCTGAAAGAAATCCGCCACACATAACTGAACCTTTTGATGGATTTCCCTGCCTTCACCGGTCAGGACGAGTTTGATCGCCCGCGAATCATGGACCGCAATCTCGCGGGTGATCAGCCCTTTCCTGATCAACGGATTGACCAGTCGCGTGGTGGTGCTTTTTTCCACGGCAAGCAATTTATGTAAATCGGCCATATGCAATTCTTTTTCCCTGGCCACGGCGTCGAGAATCATGAACTGATGAAAGGTCACGCCTTCGCAAAAAGCCTCATCCCGACAGCAGGAACGCATGACCTGCGCCAGACCGCCCAGCACGTCCAGTAAATCGTTTGCATTTTCTTTTTTCTTCTTCAACATGGTTGTAATATACAACCATTTTCAGTTTTGTCAAGAAAGATTATAGGCTGTCATACCTAAGCAGACGATAAACCAATTTTGTTTTTACGTTCGGGAACAAAATGAAAATCAGTCCGGATCCTTGTCCGGCCAGGAGTACACAGGCGGACGGCTTTCAAACACTGATCCGTCAGGCATCACCTCGACATCTTTGCCGTCGATTCTTTTAATTTTGGTCAGCGTCGCGGGAACGTGGCGTTGACGGGCGGCCTCCATAACCTCACCAACCGTCTTGAAATGTTTTATTTCCTCCAGGGTCATGATCTGCGGCAAAACCATCTCCATCCTTCCCTGCTCATACTGCCGGAGCGCTTCGACCGGACGAATCCAGACGTGGCTGGTCAATTCAATGCCGTCATGAATCACGGCCTGCGCGGGCGGCGTCTCCGTTACAAAAAACCGGACATCATAGCGCAGCGGAAAAGGTTCCGGAGTAATCCAGTGCGAAAAATATTGCAGCCGGTTCAGCGGCAGCAAAAGTTCCTCCGTTTCCAGCATTTTCAGGAAGCTTATTTCACCGCTGATGATTGCCTTACGATAGTCACAAAAGCGTCGACGCTCTTCTTCCGTTTTGAGGATTACCGACGAACCGTCTTTTTTCTGCGCCAGCAGGATTCCCACTTCTTCAAACGTTTCGCGGATTCCGGCTACCCACGCCCCCAGAGCCTGATCGGGATGCCGCATATCATCAAGAACGCGATTCGCGCCAGAACGATCCATCCCCCGGATCAAGCGGTCGAATCCGGAATCAGAATCTCCGGGGTCCACTACGCCGCCGGGGAAAACATAATAGCCCGGCACAAAGCTGCTCTTGCGGTTTCTGCACACCATCAGAACTTGTATGTCCCTGCTTCCGGCATCCGGACAGGTGCGCAAAAGCATGACGGTCGAGGCATCGGTGGGAATCACTTTCATCTTTGCCCAAAAGCTCCTGAATTCATTGTATTAGCACTCTGGTGATGTAAAATCGTTGTGCTGACACCTCATATCATAGATGACCAACCGGGGCCAAAGAAAACCGGCTATGCCGAAGAAATACAAAAGAAGAGAGAAATCTTTTTAGTGCTGGATTGTTCGTGTTCCATGATCACTATTGCATTTCACCTTACTTTACAATTACTTAAAGCATCATACAGGCCATACATAAAAGCTCCTGAAGGAAGCTGTTATGCCTTCCTTCAGGAGCTTGCTGAAGGGTTAAAAATGAAAATGTTTTACTGTTATTTTTAATATAATAACGGTTAAGATTAAATCAATGGGGATTGGATGGGGAATTTTCCGGTTCAGGATGATGGCTTTGCGGCTGGTTCAATCGTCCTGCGATGGAACCAGAACCGTTGGCAATTTAATTGGACCGGTCCCCTTTAGTGTTCGTTATTTTGTAGGGATCGTTCGCCGAACGATCCGATATTATAAGCCCTACACGCTGCGGGCTTTGCTGATGCGGTTCCAGACGAGACGGCAGACGGCGCGATAGACTTCCTTGCGTTCTTCTTCCGTCAGACCCAGCGCGTCGAAAACGATTTTATCCAGTTCGGCGCGGTCCGGCAGCGGCTTGGGTTCCTGCTCTTCGATTGGTGTTTTTGATTCAGGGTCAATGCCGCATTCGTGAAAGATTGACCCAATTTTTCTTTTTAAGGTATAAACTTGTGTCAATATTTTTAAAATAGGAATCTGTCTATGTTCAATAGGATCAACTTTAATCATACCTCCACCTAATGATTGACGTCCTAATATTTCTAGGATTAGCCATCCAAATGGAGAATTTAAAGTATTATGTATTGCATTAATAAAATGATGATTCTTCAATCTTATCTCTGTAAAACTATTACTGCTTACTGCCTCTGCATTATTCCTCGCACAGAAATAAGTTTCACCATAGCCACATGGAGCGAGTAATTCAGCTGGTTCTCTTTGTGAAAATTTATACCATTCTTTTTTTGAACTGAGTGTTTTACTTTTTGGCACTATTTCTCTTTCACCATATTTAATGTAATCGTTAAGCTTGTATTTTCTAATTTGTTTGCAATCCATTTTAACATTTAAAAAATATCTGTCCAGAATTTCTGAATTTAAATTATAGTAAGACATTCCTCTAGTTTTCATTATGCCCGGAAGTAAGAATTCTTTTTCTATTTGATATTTATTTGCTTGTTCTTTTTGTATAAAAAAGTAATCGTTGTTACCCGTAGGACGTCCTTCATTCACATCAGCAATATCGCAAAGCTTCACCAGTTTATCTTTTCCCTTTTCCAGAATCGTGAAGAAAATATCCGGTGCCCGCAGATATTTGCCGCCCCATTTGTCGCCTTCGTACTTTCCTGCACCCAGCTTTTTCTTTTCTTCGTTTTCGTATTCCGTGCCTGTATCTTTTAGATCCTTGACGGTGATGGGATAAACACGGAAGGTCTTGTTGGAAATAATTTTACCGGCATCCTCAATAGCCAAAAGGTTTTCGGTATAAATCGCTTCTTCAAACGGCCTCTTGAAAGCAACGAATTTCACCTGATGCTGCGGGTCCACTTTATTGCGCGGCGCGTGGATAATGGAAATAATCGTGTTAATATCCGCCGCTTCAAAACTGCGTTTGGCGTGATTGTCAATGATGAACTCCACGGGACAGCGATTGAGCAGAAATTCCTGAAGCCAAGCGCCGTAGCCCACATCGAGCCACGAGTTGGAGCAGATAAAGGTGTGAATGCCCTGCGGGTTGAGCAGGCGCAGGGCGCGAATATAAAAGTAAGTGTAGAGGTCGGATTGGGCGCTGATTTTCTTTCTGGCCGGAAAGTCTTCCGGAAAATCGAGGCGCACCATTTCCTGCAAACAGGCCTTGTATTCTTTTTTGTCCCTGATTTTGTTTAAAGGGTCAGCAATGTCTTCCTTCTGCACATAGGGCGGATTGCCGATGACTATATCAAAGCCTTCTTTTTCGACAAAGATTTCGGCAAACTCGATGTTCCATACCAGCGGCTTGTCTTTGCGGATGCTTGTTTTCTGTTC
>CAYZLL010000163.1:0-4937 GCA_964479225.1 uncultured Smithella sp. | reverse complement strand
GGGAAGATTAAGGCAATCAATCCGGTGGATTTAACCATGCAGCTCTTGCAAAAGGAGAAATAAAATGCAAACAGCTAAAAAAATAATAATGCCGTCCAGTGAAGAGGTGAGAAGTGAGGCAGTTCAAACACTCATAACGCGAATGGGTATAACAAAAGCAGCCATCTTCATTAGAGAAAACATGGCACAAAAAACTGATTACGAAAAAATGAAAAACGAACTTTTTGCCGGAAAATCGACTGCACAATTATATACAGAAATCAAAAAACAAAGAAAATAACCATTTTTTCAATCAACTATCGACTATATGATGCTTCAGCCTAACAGCCTATGCATATGTCATCCCCGAATGGGCCTGTCAGGCCATGGTGCCCCTATAGAGACCTTTAGGTTATTCAGGTTCGCGTCTATTCGAAGCTGGAGCGGGGATGCTTTCTGCTCCGAAACCTTCTGATTCAAGCTGCAAACTTGAACCAGCCCCGAAGCGTCGCGGAACGGGACAGCCTATTTACCGGTTTTCAACCTTGACTATCGACCTGTTTAAGGGCTATAATAAGTCCACTCAATATAATGAGACTCGATGACGATAGGAGTCGTTAGTCGAATTATCCTGGGAGTATAACGACGTAGGACAAGGAGAAATGATTAATGAAATTATCAAGTCATATCAAGCCGATAAGCTACCTCAAGGCTCATGCTGCCGAAATCGTCCGCACTATGAGCGATAAAAACGAGCCGCTGGTCATTACCCAGAACGGTGAAGCAAAAGTTGTCATACAAAATATCGAAAGTTACGAGCAGACGTTGGAAACAATGGCGCTTTTAAAAATACTGGCACTTGGCAATCAACAAATCGAGGCAGGTAAAGTTGAGCTTGCTACAGAAGTGATTAATCGTTTGCGTGAAAAAAAGGATATTCGTTGATGCCATACAACGTTTTTCTTACAGCCAATGCTATTCGTGATCTTGAAGAACTATATCAATACATAGCAACGCACGATGCGGTAGGAAAGGCAGACAACGTTCTCACAAAAATAGAAAAGACTTGTCAGAGTCTTTCCGAATCACCGAAACGAGGAGTCTATCCGAAAGAGTTGCTGGCCCTGGGCATACGTGAATACCGTGAAGTTTTTTTTAAGGCATATAGATTAATTTACCGAATGATCGACGAGAAAATATATATTTTGCTGATCGCTGATGGGCGCAGAGATATGCAATCCCTTCTCGAACGCAGACTTTTCGAAAATCAACAATAAAAAAGTTCAATGCTGGATCAGGGATGCTTCCTGCTCCGAAACATTGAGAGCTTTGCATAACTCCTCCTCATGTCATTTCGAGGAGCAAAGCGACGAGAAATCTTTCTTTAATATTATTGCATTATAAGATTTCTCCCTTCGGTCGAAATGACAATTTGATCATTATGCAAAGGTTTCACATTCTGATTCAAACTACAAACTTGAACCAGCCCCGAAGCCATGCCTCAATAATAAGGGCAAATAAGGCTGCAAAGCAGGTAAAATATAAGCCAATAAAGATTCATATTTTCATTTTTTAACTAATTTCTAATATTCTTTTGTCAAAGAGCTTATAACAATGTGTGCAAAAACAATTACGACACAGGCTCCTTGACGGGAGGGATTGAGGGAGGGTGAAAATTCAACCTTGAACATAAAACGTAGAACATAGAACTTTATTTCAGCCTTAAATCTTAAAACTTATTCTCATTGAGTAATATTACTCAGTCATTGAGTAAATATGCTTTATTGCATATAAAACCTTTGATATAAACAACTTATGAAATTCGAACGTCATTTATTATTAACTTTACGAGAAGAGCTTTCCAAGCCGACACCTGTCATTCATGTTTTGATCGGGCCAAGACAAGTGGGTAAAACAACGATTGCTCTTCAACTTAAGGAATCTGTCAAAATTCCTACCATTTATGCAACGGCGGACAGTCCTGTTCCTTTGGATTCCGCATGGATTGAAACACATTGGAAACGAGCCGTTACAGAAAGCCATGTCTCCAAAAGCCCGGTCATTCTGATTCTCGATGAACTGCAAAAAGTAAAGGGATGGAGTGAAACTCTAAAAATTCTATGGGACAGTCGTTTGGGCGGGCCGGAAATCAGAGTCTTGATTTTAGGTTCCTCCTCTTTGCTAATGCAGGAAGGTCTGACAGAAAGTCTGGCGGGAAGATTTTTTCTCCATCGCTGCAGCCACTGGAGCTATAGTGAATGCAAAGCCGCTTTCGGCTGGAATCTGGAGCAGTGGATTTTTTTCGGCGGGTATCCGGGAGCAGCGTCATTCATCAATAATGAGATTTCATGGAAACGCTACATCACCGATTCACTCATCGAAACCGTATTGGCCCGCGATGTACTCCAGATGAGTAAGATTGCCAAACCGGTTTTATTGCGTCATCTTTTTGCGCTGGCTGCCACGTTGCCGGCTCAGTTCGTATCTTATACCAAGATGCTGGGGCAACTACACGATGCCGGCAATACCACAACGCTTGCCCATTATTTGAAGTTGCTTGAATCCGCATTTCTGGTAAGTGGTCTTGAACTATTTTCGCGAAACAAACAACGCAAGCGAGGCAGCAGTCCCAAATTCGTTTTATGGAACAACGCGCTGATCAACGCCCTTTCGACCAAAACCTTTGATCAGGCAATTGCCGACACGGCCTGGTGGGGCAGACTTGTTGAAAATGCCGTAGGAGCCAATCTATGCAACAGTTTAAATTCCATCGAATATACAATTACCTACTGGCGGGAAGGCAATTACGAAGTTGATTATGTGGTTGCCAGAGGTGCTGATATCCGGGCTATTGAAGTAAAAAGCGGAGCCAGCAAAAAATTATCCGGACTGGCTCGATTTCAAAGCCAATACCCGGAAGCAAAATCACTGATTATCGGAGGACCGGGTATCCCATTGGAAGAATTTTTCAGCACCGATCCCAAACACTGGCTGCAATGAAAATTGAACTTTTTGAACCCTGAACCACTGAACCCTGAACCCGTGAACCCTGAACCTGTTTTTCCTTCAACTGATATACTTTCTTGCTCTAAAAAAGAGATATAAATCAATTGTATTATCTTTAAAAAAGAGATAGAATTATCAACATGAAAAATATCATTTCACAACTTATTGACGATTTTCATGAAAGAAAGCTCCCTGAACCGGTGCCGCGAAACAAGGCATTTTCTGAAGTAAAGGGTAAGGCGGATGTCGTCATCGGCATGAGACGAACGGGAAAAACCTGGTTCTGCTATCAAAAAATAAAAGACCTGATTGACTCCGGAATAAAAAAAGAACATATCCTCTATCTTAACTTTGAAGATGACCGGTTGCTGGAGTTTAACGTTCATCATTTCCAGAACGTTATTGATGTCTATTTTGGGAAATACCCTGAACATCGAAACACACGATGTTACTTTTTCTTTGATGAGATACAGCGAATTGATCAATGGGAAATGTTCATCAGGCGTTTGCTGGATACGGAAAATATTCAAATATTCATTACCGGATCATCATCAAAGTTACTTGGCTCGGAAATAGCCACCAGTTTGCGGGGGCGTTCCTTAGCCACAGAAATATTCCCGTTCAGTTTTGAGGAATACTTAAAATATCATGGGCTTTTGCTGGACAGACCCTCAAAATATGGTGCGAAAACATCTTCCATATTGCGGAAGTCAATCAAAGATTATCTTGAAGTTGGAGGTTTCCCGGAAGTACAGAAAACCAATCGCGATCTGCGCATCGAAATATTACAAGGTTATATTGATACCGTATTGCTGAAAGACATTATCGAACGTCATAAGGTCAGCAATGTTCTGGTGCTCAAATATCTTGTCCGCCATATTATGAATTCTTCCGGCGGGCAATTCAGTGTTAACAAATTCTTCAACACCATGAAAAGCATGTCGATCAAATGCACCAAGAACAGCCTGTACGAATATCTTGATCATTTGACAGACGCCTTTCTGTTTTACAAAGTCCCCGTTCACAGTCGTTCTGAAAAATCAAGGCTCATCAACCCGCCCAAAATATACACCATTGACACCGGACTTTTAAACGCCATGACCTTTCGTAATTCATATAATTACGGCCACCTGCTGGAAACCATGGTCTTTATGCACCTGCGACGCGGGGCGTATGACGTGGAATACGTCAATACAAAAGACGGGCGAGAAGTGGATTTTCTGACCCGGCACAGAATTTCCGGCGATACGCAACTGATTCAGGTCTGTTGGGATATGTCGGATAAAAAAACCTTTGAAAGAGAGCTTCGTGGATTGAAAAGCGCAATGGATGAACTTTCCCTCCCGATGGGTACAATAGTAACCTGGGATGACGAAACAGTCATAGACAATAAAATTAAAATCATTCCTGTCTGGAAATGGCTTCTAACCCTGAACCCTGAACCTACTTTGTCATTCCGATGAGCGTAAGCGAAGAGGAATCTTAAAGATTTCTCCCTTCGGTCGAAATGACATAAGGAATGAACATAGAACTTAGAACGTAGAACTTTTTAACGGAGGTCAAAAAATGATCAAACGCGCCATGGGCTGGTTGCCCGATTACCCCGATTTCCGGGACTACACACAAGACACACAAGAAATTCAAAGCATACTTAAGCCGGTAGTGACACTCGCTGAGAGCAAGCGACGCTCAGCTCGAAGCGTTAGTGGAACTATCCCGGGAGCACAGCGACGTGGGGAAAAACTGCCCGCCACCGTCAATCTGCGTCCCTGGTGCTCCCCCGTTGAAGATCAGGGCGCCCTCGGGTCCTGCACCGCCCATGCGGGAGCCGGCATCATCGAATACTACGAACGCAAAGCCTTCGGTCGTCACACTGATGCCTCGCGGCTCTTCCTTTACAAAGTCACCCGCAACCTCATGAAAGCCAAGGGTGATACCGGCGCCTACCTGCG
>CAYZLL010000162.1:0-4964 GCA_964479225.1 uncultured Smithella sp. | reverse complement strand
GATAAAAGCATAACCGTCTCCGTAGCCGACCGGTATGGTGGCTATGCGCGTTGGCCTGGCGGTGATAAAAGTGCTGTTGTAGCCGATACCATAACCGGCTGGAAAATCTTTAATCAAGACAATGCTGGTTTTAAAAGACATCACGGGCGCAAGCCGGGCCTGGGATTCATTTTCCGCGGCCGGATAAATGCCGTAGGTCATCAGTCCCGGGCGCGCCATATTCAGTTTAAAAGCGGGATAATTCAGAATTGCGCCGCTGTTGTCGATATGCCGGAGGGGAATGTTTATTCCCCTGTGCTCCAAAGCATCCAGAACATCCGAGAAACGCTGCCACTGCTGATCGTTGTGTGAAATGATCTTTTCGCTGGAAGCAAAATGACTGAAAATGCCCTCCAGGGTAATGCTCTTTAACCTGGAGATTGCCGCAATAAGCTTGATCGCTTCGGTATGCACAGTTCCGCCTCGCCCCATGCCGGTATCCACCTCAATATGCACGGGGAGTGTGCGACCGGATTGGATCAACGCCCTGTTGAGTTTTTTCGCAAAAGACAAATCGGAAACCGACGGGGTAAGATTGTATTTGATGATTTGTTCGATTTCCGAATCGGTTGATGGTCCTAAAATAACGATGGGTGCTTCAATGCCGCTGATTCTCAGTTGCACGCCTTCATCGGCGTTGGCTACCCCGAGCATCTTTGCCCCGTTTTCTAAGGCGGCGTGGGATATCTCGATGGCCCCATGACCGTAAGCGTCTGCTTTTACCGCGGGCATGAAATCCACTTCCGGACCGCTCAGTCTTTGGACTTCCCGCAGATTGCCGATAAAATGATCCAGGTCAACCTCTACCCAACTTCGGTACTTTTGATCTTTTTTTAGAGTCATACATTCTTCCAATGATTTTCAGACACGAAAATATCAGTACGGCCGGATGGAAATTTGTTACGCTTATCTTTTTAAAAAAACAAGCAATTTATGCAATTTATGCTTGAAAAAATAATATTTTTGATTAGAATGAAAAAAAACAAAAGAGGGAAGATGTTCAACCCCTCACAACGAGGAGGAAGGAAATGTCGAGAGCAAAGGCTGGAGATGTTTTGAGTTGTGAAGTCTGCGGACTGGCTGTTATCGTGGATGAAGAATGCGGTTGCGCCACCATTGATCTGATTTGCTGTGAAGAACCCATGATTAATATGGGACCAGCAAAACCAAAGAAAGCTCAGGCGATTGTCGCGCCCAAGAAGAAGGAAACTGTTAAAAAAGCCAAAGCGGCGCCCAAGAAGAAACCGGAGGCGAAAAAAGCTAAAGCACCGGTCAAGAAAGTTGTTAAAAAGGCGGTTAAGAAACCCGTCAAAAAAGCGGGAAAAAAGAAGTAACTAAGCTCCCGCCAGCCGATTTTAACTCCGATAATGCCCTGTTTTATAACGGCATTATCGGAGTTTTGCGTTTACGTGAACCTATTTCAATCACGCAATCATCAGGCCTGACCGGTCACCACCGTTCTTATCAGCGTGCATGTTCCGGGCTTGAAAAAAAACGCGGATTCTGATTAATCTCTTTGCAAAGGATGATCATATGACAGAAAAAAATAAAGCCACGAAAGAAATCAAAGAACTGGATTCATCCGCCCTGAAAGTCAATCTGGAAAGAACGGCGGTAACCATAGAAATTCCGGAACAGTATGCTTCGTTGCTTGCGGTTGTTGAGGGCCATTACGGCCTGCAAAAAAAGACCCGCGAACTGCTGACGGAGCTGCATCACCCGTTTGTCAACTGGGACTATGTTTTACGGGAGCTCAAAACCATTTCCATCGGCGATTTCTATGTTTACAACAAACATCAGGATGGGCTTTCCGCGCTTGCCACGATGGTTTGCATTTATTTTGACGTCATCCGTTCCTCCTCAGACGAAAACGTCAAAGACAGTGCCATCCATTATCTGTTTGATTACATCGATGCGATTTTTAATCAAAGCAACGAATTCCTTGCGCGGAATTTATCGCTGTTCCCCGAAATTATAAAATCCCTGCTGGACGTCATCGACAAAGATGAGATTATTTTCAAGAAATGTTCTTCTTATGTCAAAAAGATTATTAAAAGCATTGGCGAAAAAGATTCGGGCATTGAGACACTCCTTTTCGAAAGTCTGGTTCATAAAATTTTTAAAATTACGTATCAATTCTGGCTGGCCCAACCGGACCCGGCGGAGTGGTTTGCTGCCGGCGACATGGATACTCCGGATGCGGTTGCAGCCTACCGGCAATTCATTAATCCCCTGAGCCACGAATATCTTCAAACACTTATCAAAAACATGGAATCACGGGACGCGGAGCAGAAGAAAACGGGCAGCGGCAACATCCAGAACTATCTGGATCTGCCGGATTACTATCAGATTGTGAACGGATATCTGCGTGTCGCCGATCAATTGGAAAAGTCCAGCGTGTACCAGGGACACCAGCAGATGATGAAACTGCACTTTCTTTTTAATGTCATCGATGTGCCCAGTCTGGTCGATATACACGCCAGCGCGCTTCGGGAAATCAACCACGCGCTCAAAATCGTTTTCCAGGAAGAGGAGAAGGAAACCTTTCATGACTTTGTACGCAAGATGTTCGGTTTCCTGAAAAAAAATAAATCCCAGAGTGAATTCAGCGCCGCAATTTTTGATTGCATCACGACGACCGCCCGGGAGGTTTTCGCGCAAAACAGCCACTCGCTTGTGGATACCTTCATTGATGAACTGATCCATTACGGTTTCCAGTATCCGGAAATCAAAGGCTCCAACGAGGAGTGGCAGGTCAAGGTCAATCCGGCGCACATCATGAATATCCGCTGCTGGCTGGAAATTATCGGGATGAAACCGCGCTGGACCAAGCGATTGATTTCGGCGCTGATCGTTAATTTAAAATTGGGTGGCGTTTTTATCCGCGACACGGATCTGATTCAGAAGAATATTTCCGCGCTCCTCAACAGCGAGATCCTGCCGTCTTACAGCCTCATCAAACAACTGCTGAGAATTTTTCCCGTGTATTTCAGCGAGATCGGCGCGGAAGGAGAACTCCGCGATATTACCACGAGAGTTGATGAGCTGTCCCTGCGCAATGACAAACTGGTTTATTTTTTGCGGAAACAATCACACGTGGAAAGCAACAGTCTGATTTTTAAGTTTATTGAGGATATTTTCAAGTACTGGAGTTCCGGCGATAAAAATTTCCTCCGCGTGCACCTTCCCGTTGACGTTTATGAACAGGTGACGAATTCCGGAGAATATTTCAACGGCATGCACAAAGCTTTCAAATATTTCTTCACCCGGATTCATCAGGATCCCCTGAATTTCCTTCATTGGGACAAGGAAAAGGTCTGCAATGAGCTGCGTCAGGTCAAGGGGATCAATGAAAGGGATCAGGAACGCGTTAAAATGATGATCCGCATTTATCAGTTGATCTATAAAAAATATTATCCGCAGTTTATCGACCTGCTGAAAGATCTGGAAGCGTCCAACACTTTCCCGCAGGCCGATATCGCTTCGCTGAAAAAATCTTTAAACGCGAAGAACTATTATCACAGTATCACCATTATTCTGAAGCTCCTGTCCGTCCTGAAAGAAAGAATTCTCTCGCCGAAAAAAACGCAGTTTTACGAAAATATCTATTACAAAAGACACATCGCGGCGGGCATTCCGTCCATGTACGGAACCTACAGTGAGAAAAAATTCGATGCCGTCGGTCTTTCGCTGAGACTGGAAAGTCTGGCCACCATGCTTTTTGAGGAATTAAGCAAGTCTTTCAATCTGAAATTTGTCACCAAGCAGACTATTAAAAAAATCCACACGTATCTGTGGCTGTACGTTAACGCCCTGGAAATTGAAGGCATTGCCACGGAAGGACTGACCGCGAAAATCAAGTACGTGACGAACGCGCTGACGATTAAGCAATTCTCCCTGGAACAGTACGAGGATATTTTCCGTTTCATTTCCAAAGACATTCAAAACATTATCCGTAACTATTACATCGATATTCACAGTTCCAACCTGTCCATCATCATCGGTCAGGTTTACCGGCAGGACACGGAAATGATCACAAAATCCGGCCACAAAAAACATGAAAAGCTGATTTATCAGCATTCGGAAAATTTCATCCGGGGAATCATCTCTTTCTCTTTCGGGATTCAGGTGCTGGATAATTTTGTCAACACCGTCATCAAAACCCTCAACGAGGAAGCGGAAAAGTTTAAAGACAACAAACAGATTCTGAAGGTGGTCATGGCTTACAATCCGGAGTTGACGGTTTCTTCCTTTTACAAAAAGAATAAAAGGCTCGACAATCAGATCCTGCTGGGCAACAAGGGATATTTTCTCAAGGAACTCGTTTCCTTTGGATTTAATGTGCCGCCGGGATTTATCATCACCACGGAAGTCTTCCGGGGGTACGATGCGGTTTATGGTTATAAATATATTTTCAATGATCTGGCCGACCGGGTGCTCAAGGAAATAAAACGGCTGGAGAAGATTACCGGCGGCAAACTGGGTGATCCCCGCCATCCCTTGTTGCTTTCGGTTCGCAGCGGAGCGACGGTTTCTCTGCCCGGCATGATGAAATCTTTTCTGAATGTGGGGATTAACGAAGCTATTGCTGAAAACCTCAGCAAAAAAGAAGATTTTCAATGGGCGGCCTGGGATTCTTATCGCCGGTTTTTACAGATGTGGGGAATGTTCCAGGGATTGAATCGTAATTTTTTTGACGCGATCATCGATGAGTACAAGCAGAAATACGGCGTCGAAAGAAAGATCCTTTTTCTGCCCGAGCAAATGAAACAAATCGCCCTTTCCTACAAAAAAGGATTAATGGAAAGCGGCATTGACTTCAAAGAAAAACCGCTTGATCAGTTGAGTCATGCGATCTTGCAGGTATTCAATTCATGGTATTCGGAACAGGCGGAAATTTACCGCCGGCAAATGCATATTTCCGA
>CAYZLL010000161.1:0-4974 GCA_964479225.1 uncultured Smithella sp. | reverse complement strand
CCGCCAAAAATGCCGAAATGTCCGTTTTTGTCAGGCATTGATTTTTTCATATTTCCCTCTTCGTAAAAATTATTGGTGAATCTTTCGTTGCGGTATCAGCTTCTTGGATCACTTTAAATATTTCTTTGAGTTTTGTGTGATCTTTTTTGCCCGGAGATATTTCTACTCCACTGTTGATGTCCAGTGCCGCCGGCGCTACCCTTTGCAGGGCTTCGACAATGTTTCCTTCGCTCAGCCCTCCGGAAAGAATGAGCAGTTTTTGATGTTTAAGGCGACAGGCCATTTCCCAGTTGGATTGCTTACCGGTTCCGCCATAAAGTCCGGCGTGGCGAGTGTCCACCAGTATGCCCGACACATCATATTGGAAAGCTTGGTTTAAATCATCTTCATTTTTTAATTCGACGGCTTTGATAATCCTTGATGCCGGAAATTCCCGACAAAACTCCGGGGATTCATCTCCGTGCAACTGAAGCATATCCAGCCCGCAATGTTCCATAATTCTATTGATCTGTTCCAGCGCTTCATTGACAAACACACCAACGCTGACAATCTGCTCCGGTAAAGAGCTGATTATTTTTTTCGCATCATTCGGTTGTATGTAACGGGGCGAAGGTGAATAGAAGATAAAACCCAGTGCCGCAGCGCCGCATTGTATTGCGCAAAGGGCGTCTTCTTGATTGGTTATGCCGCAGATCTTTACCTGTGTCACTTCAGCCTTCTCCCTGGAATGCGCGCAGTATTTTGCCGATGTCTGTCGCTGTGACCAGATGTTCACCGATTAAGAAATTATGAATGCCGGCTTCCATCAGCGATTCGATATCCCTTCTTTCTCTAATGGCGCTTTCCGCGACAACGATTTTATTTTCCGGAATGCGTGCTTTGAGTCTGCGGCTGGTTTCGATATCAGTGATGAAGGTATCCAGGTTGCGGTTATTGATGCCGATAATCTCCGCGCCGGCAGAAAGCGCCAAATCCAGTTCTTCATCAGTATGAACTTCCACCAGCGGCTTTAAACCAATTTCACTGGAGATCGAAATGAATTCCGCAAGCTTTTTCCCCAGAACGCGTACGATCAGCAAAATAGCGTCCGCGCCGATGGTCCTGGATTCGTAAATCTGAATCGGATCAATAATAAAATCTTTGCGCAGCAGCGGCAATTTTACATTTTGCCTGATTTGCTTCAGATAATCTTTGTGTCCTGAAAAATATTTTTCGTCGGTCAGCACCGAAATAGCCGCCGCACCGTTAGTTGCGTAAATTTGCGCGATTTTCACCGGATCGAAATCAATCACCAGTCTGCCCCGTGAGGGCGAAGCGCACTTCACTTCAGCGATAATGTTGCAGTCACTGCCTTGCAGAGCCTTCTTAAAATCACGGCATGGTGGAAGCCCGGCAATTGATTTTTGCAGTTGCGCATCTGAGGTTTCCTTCCTTAACTGCGCTACTTCTTCAATTTTGGTTTCAATTATCTTGTCAAGAATCATATTATCCTTTATCTATATAAAAATTTACTCTTATTGATAAAGTAAAACATTAAATATTGTCATTCCCGCGAAGGCGGGAATCCAGGAAATACGTACGGTAAAACTAATGTGACTAAACTGTCTGTCATTTTTTTCTGGATTACCCGGTCAAGCCGGGGAATGACACAAGCCTTTCAACTGTTACTCATTTCAATCAGCGCTTGCAGTTTCTTTACCGCAGCGCTGCTGTCGATGCAATCGGTCGCAATTGCCAATCCTTCTTTTATGCTCTGCGCCTTTTCTCCGGCGACAATCGCCAACGCCGCATTGAGTAAAACAACATTGCGGCAGGCGCCATCTTTTCCGGTCAGCACGTCTCTGGTTATTTGAGCGTTGACGGAGGGATTTCCCCCGCGAATCGAATCCAGTGTATCTGTCCGGCCGAAATAATCAACAGGATTGATATTGTATGTCCGGACCATTCCATCTTTCAGCTCGGCAACGCGCGTTTCGCCGGTAATCGTGGCTTCATCGAGGCCGTCAAGACCATGCACGATGAAAGCCCGTTTTGTTCCCATGTTTTTTAAGACTTCAGCAAACATCTCTGTCAGTTTGGGATCGTAAACACCCAGGAGTTGGGCGGTTGCTCCCGCCGGATTGGTGAGTGGTCCCAGCATATTGAAAATCGTGCGAATGCCGATTTCGCGGCGCGGGCCGATGGCGTATTTCATTGCGCCATGAAGTTTGGGCGCAAAAAGGAAACCGATCCCGATTTGCTGAACGCATTCTTCGACGATTTCCTGCTCGGCGCTGACATTCACGCCCAGCGCTTCCAGAACATCGGCGCTGCCGGAGCCGCTGGAAACAGCGCGGTTGCCGTGTTTGGCCACGGTGATTCCCGCTGCCGCCACGACAAATGCCGCCGTCGTAGAGATATTAAAGGTGTTCAGTTTATCTCCACCTGTTCCGCATGTATCCACAATGATGCTTGCGCAGGCATTGACCCGCGTTGCTTTCTGGCGCATGATTCGCGCCGCGCCGGTGACTTCTTCCACCGTTTCACCCTTCATCCGCAGGGCGGTAATCAAAGCGGCAATCTGAGCCTGCGTGGCAGTCCCGCTCATAATTTCTTCCATCGCCTCCATCATCTCGGCTTCACGAAGGTCGGTTTTGGTAACCGCCTTGTCAATGGCTTCCTTAATCATGATTTATGCTCCTTTCGTCCTGTATGTTTTAAAAAATTTCTGATTATGCGTTTGCCCTGCGGCGTTAAAACCGATTCCGGATGAAACTGGATGCCTTCCACGGGATATTCCCTGTGCCGCAGTCCCATGATTTCCCCCTCGTCTGTTTCGGCGCTGATTTCCAGAAAGGCAGGCAGCGTTTCCCGCTCGACGATGAGCGAATGGTAACGTCCCGCGGGAAAGGGATTGGGCAAACCGGCAAAGATTGTTTTGCCGTCGTGTTTGACGGGAGAAACTTTCCCGTGCATGATCCGTTCTGCGCGAATAACCTTTGCGCCAAAGGCGTAACCAATGGATTGATGCCCCAGACAGATTCCCATCATCGGCACATCTTTGTAAAATTCATGAACCACATCGACCGTGATGCCGGCCTCCGCAGGCGTGCAGGGACCCGGCGAAAGAAAGATGGCTGCCGGCTTCAAGTCTTTTATTTCCTGAATATTTATTTTGTCATTGCGATATACCTTTACATCTTCTCCCATTTGTCCCAGATACTGCACAATGTTGAAGGTGAAGGAATCGTAATTATCAATCATTAAAATCATGATTTTTTCTCCTGATGACCGTTCTTTATTTTGAAGCCGCTGGCCGCCAATCTGACAGCCTGCAGCATGCCGCGGGATTTGTTGATCGATTCCTGATGCTCCGATTCGGGAATGGAATCATAAACAATGCCCGCTCCTGCCTGTACGTAAACCCTGCCGTTTTTTAAAACCATCGTACGGATGGTGATGCACAAATCCATATTGCCGCTGAAACTGAAGTAGCCTACCGCGCCGCCGTAAGGTCCGCGTTTGACTTTTTCCAGCTCACTGATGATTTCCATTGCCCGTACTTTGGGAGCGCCGGTCAAGGTGCCAGCCGGAAAGGTTGCGGCCAGCACATCAAACGCATCCTTGCCTTTGGCCAGATGGGCACGTACATTGGATACCAGATGCATGACGTGCGAATATTTTTCCACGGTCATGTATTGATTGACCTGCACGCTGCCGGTTTGCGCCACGCGTCCCAGATCGTTGCGCCCCAGATCGACCAGCATCACATGCTCCGCCCTTTCTTTTTCATCGGAGAGCAATTCATCGGACAAAGCGCGGTCTTCCTGTTCGGTTTTGCCTCTCGGCCGTGTTCCGGCAATCGGACGCACTTCCATGGTATCTTCCTCCTTGCGGACCATAACTTCCGGCGATGAACCGATCAGCGTCAGTTCATCCATCTTCAGAAAGAAAAGATAGGGTGACGGATTGATAAAACGCAGCGCCCGATACAGATCAATGGGATTGGAGCGGCATTCGGTTTCAAAGCGTTGTGACAACACAGCCTGAATGATATCTCCGGCGACAATGTATTCCTTGGCCTTTTCGATAGCCGCCTGGTATTGCTGAGGCGTCATATTCGATTCAAAGTTTACTTCATCTGCTGCCGCCGGGGCTATCTTGTGAGAGGCCGGCGCTGAAATGATTTCAATCATCTCTTCGATCTTTTGACATGAAGCAGCGTAACTGTCTTCCAGCGAATCATCATCTTGCGTATAAGCGCAGGCAACGACCTTGATCGTATGGCGGACATTGTCAAAAATCATCAGCGAATCACTGATAACAAAAACAGATTCATCCAGGTTCAGATCATCCGGCGGGCCGGGTGGAAGTTTTTCAAAGTAACGCACCATTTCGTAACCCAGGTAACCGACGGCGCCGCCATAAAAACGCGGCAGGCCGGGAAGGGTGACTGGTGTGTAACGATTGAGCAAGTCGCGAAGAAAATTCAGAGGATTACCCTTATGTTCGCGGGTGGTGGTTTTACCCTTTTCATCAATAATGACTTTGTCACCGTGAACTCTGAAAATCACGCCGGCGTCTGTTCCCAAAAAAGAGAACCGTCCCCATTTCTCGCCGCCCTCGACGCTTTCCAGAAGATACACATGGTCTTTGTGCTGGAGTTTCATCAAGACGGAAACAGGCGTTTCGACGTCGGCCAGTATTTCCCGGTAAACCGGAATCAGATTTCCCTTTTGGGCCAACTTTTCAAATTCAGTAAAACTTGGTTGATACATAAATTTCTCCCTATAATAATAAAGGCCGTGAAATTTTCTTTCACGGCCTTTATGCGCTAAAAACAAAAAAGCCGTGAAGATCCCGGAGGCTCTCCACGGCTTTAACTTTAATTAAAAAAGATCAGCGGCGGAAAATCCTCCCTTTGAGGTTCCACCACCACCAGTTATTGAGCTTGAATGTTTTCATCATGGTTTTCACAAATTACCTTCAAATTTG
>CAYZLL010000160.1:0-5004 GCA_964479225.1 uncultured Smithella sp. | reverse complement strand
ATTCCCTTGACACCAAAAATGAGCAGGGACCGCAAGGAGGTTACATCCTCATTCGAGGCAGCGTTGATGCGTACTTCTCCCGTCAGGGCTTTGGCCATGATCTCTTCCTTGTTCTTGGGTGTCCATGTGGCACAATCAGGCAAACCGCCGGCGATGGTGGATGCTGCCTTGGCCTTGACTTCATCACGGATTTTCAGCCCTTCTTCAATCTTGGCGGTAATGCTGCCGTCTTCCCAGGCCGCGTTAGTAATGGTGGTGAAAAGAGCTTCACAAACGTAACGGCCGACCTTCTTGTCCACGGTATTTAATTTTTCAGCATAGACTGCAATGCCCTTGCACACGTAAACAAGCAGGTCCTGAAGAGCCGCCGTTTCCTCGGGTTTGCCGCAAACGCCTTTTATCGTGCACCCCTGATTCTTAACCGTTTCCTGACATTGAAAACAAAACATATGTAACCTCCTGTGTAATATTATTTGTTCTTTTTGTTGGTGAGTATAATTAAAAAACTTACGACTATCCTTGACTTATGTTAAGAAAAAGATATATTTTTTGTCCGAAGGACGTAAATAATGAAAAAAGCACGCGATATTCTGATCAACAGCCAGCTTTTCGGTGGTTTGCCCGAGGAGCATATCACAGAAATCGAAAAAATTGCAGTCGTTAAAAATTACAATAAAGGCGACGTTATTTTTTATGATGGAGACGAAGGGGTTGGTTTCTATCTGGTTGCCGCGGGCAGTGTGAGTGTTTACAAACTTTCTCCCGATGGGAAAGAACAAATTCTGCACATTATACAAGAGGGGGATACCATCGGTGCGGTTCCCGTCTTTTCCGGCACATCCTTTCCCGCCAATGCCCGGGCGCTTTCCAAAACTCATCTTTTATTTTTCGGCCGGGAAAAATTTATTGAGCTCATTACCGGCAAACCGAATCTCATCATGAATCTTCTGGCGCTGCTTTCCATGAGACTGCGGGAATTCACCATCCAAGTGGAAAATCTGTCACTGAAAGAGATACCCGGTCGTATCGCTTCCTACCTGCTTTATCTTTCGCAGGAGCAGGGAAATAAAGAGTTGATCAAACTTAATATCTCCAAATTACAACTTTCTAACATTCTGGGTACGGTGCCGGAATCACTTTCCCGCGCACTGGGCAACATGAAGAGCAAAAAGCTTATCGAGGAAGAGGGCATCCACATCCGCTTGCTCAATCGCTTTGAGCTGGAAGCGCTGGCCGAAAGAGGCAAAGGCACCCGCTGAAAAAAGCTTTAGTCTGTTTAATAAAAAATAAATGCAATCAATGATTGATAAATAATCCCAGAGCAACCAGCACCGGCGTGGTGATATTGATGATGACATTCTTAACCATGAATGGAATAAGATTCGGAATATCATCAGCATGACGCATAACGCCGCGCATGACAGGGACGGCCAGAACCAGCGTTAAAAGTCCCAACAGAGCGCCTTGGGGGAGCACCTCAAAAAAACAACCGAAAATTATTACAAGATAATTTAAGATTAAAAATAGAACATACACTCTGGCGCCGGCGGGACGCCCGATTCTTATCAGCAGATGATCACGGCCGAATTGCCGGTCCGGTTCAACATCCGGAAACTGATTGAGAAGCAGCAGGTCATTGACCAGAAAAAAAGGTACCAGCGAAGCAACGGCTGCTATCCAGGAATAATGGCCGGTCAAAATAAAATCGGTACCCACCACCATCAAAGGCCCGAAACCCAGCCCCGGGGCAATCAGACACAGAAACGGACTGCGCGTAAGCAAAGGCGTGTAGGTATAGATAATGACAAGACCGAGAATGCCAACCGGTAATATCCATGGGCCGCGCACCATTAAAAAATAAATACCAATACAGGCCACCAGAACAATCGTGACAATTCCGCTAATCAAGGCCAGATGAGCTTTCGTGGGATTATTGGGCAGCGTCTTGGTGCCGCCGGAAAAAGGTGTTGCTTCGGTGACGAGATCAAGCCCGCTCTTGAAATCATGATATTCGTTGAGCGCGTTGACGCTGATGTGCGCCATGAGCGCGCCTGTTAATATCAATACAATGTATAAAGGATTCAGGGTAGCACCTGACCAGTAAGCGGTGGCAATTCCCAAAAGCACACAGGCCGGTGTTAAAATCAGAAAATTAGGCCGCATGGGGCCAATTAAAGCATTACTCATCGGACATCTCTCGTGTTGTTGCCGCTCATGAACAAAGATTACCTTCCAGCGTCCTGAATCGCGTCCTCGATCGCCCGAATATCTTTGCCCATGGATGGATTAAAAAAATCGGTATCGATGCTGCCTTCAATTGTGAAACTGTCTGCGCCAAAATCCACTTTGATTTTATAAGTGCTGTTTCCGGCTTTCCGGCTCATTTTAACGATGCCGTATTCCTTGTTCTGTTCGTCAATGGTATAGGACATCCGGGTTCCCTGGGCGATGGCGGCCGCGTACATCTTTTCATAATACCGGTAATCATACTTTACCGGCGTCCGCACAATTTGCGCACACGAAACCAGAAAGAAAAGGACGATGAACAGGAATATTTTTCTAACCATGGTTTTATCTCCTTTACTCAAATGATTTGAATCAAATAAAAAATCTTTTCTTCTTCTCTAGAAAGTTATGGCTACTGTGTCAAGGTGTTGTTTTGTCTGGTGCTTGATTAAGCATTCCTCAAATCACTGATAGTGATCAACGGGAATAAGTTTCCTTACCGTAAAATCAACGGCAGAATCCTTTATCTTTTGTGAATTCCAACAGTTTACACATTCCCAGTTCACACGCTTTTTGTGCATCACGACAGCTAAGCTCTTTGTGTCCCTGTAAAAGGTAAGTCCATCCCCGGTTGTTGAAAGCATCGACATAATCCGTTTTCAGCCTGATCGCTTCATTGAAGTTATCGACGGCTTGCGGGAGCTGACCGAGTTTTCCATACGACAATCCCCTGAAGTTGTAGGCTTCGGCATAATACGGTTTCAATCGGATGACCTGGCTATAATCAAGGGTGGCTTGCTCATAGCGATGGAGTTTATAATAAGCAGTGCCCCTGTTGATGAGTGCATCAGCAAAATCCGGTTTCAGTCGGATGGCTTCGGTGTATTGATCAATCGCTTCTTCTATTTTATCTTCTTTAGCGAGAGCAGCGCCCAGAAGATTATGCATAATGAAATTATTTTTTGTTGCCCGAATGGTATGATTGGAAAGATCGACGCTGCTTCTCCAGTAGGTGCATTGCTGCCATGTTAGAGCCGCCAGGATGACAGTGACGGCAATTCCCGCCGGTATTAAAATTTTATTTCTAATGTTTGTACGGGAAAATAAAACCGGGATGCCCCAGGCCAGCATAATGCCGAGGCCGATGGAGGGCAGGTAATGAAAGCGGTCGGCCATGGCCTGTTCATTGTCCTGAAAAATTCCCAAAACAGGAAAAATGATAATCATGAACCAGAACCATCCGACAAACAGATGCGGCAAACGTTTCATCATGACTATAACAAAAGAGCTTATAAAAATAATCAAAAAGGCGGCCCCGATGATCTGCCATGCAGGAAGATGAGGTGGAAAAGGATAGAAAAAGGCTATATCGTACGGCCACAATGTTTTTTCCAGATACGTGACAAAAGAAACTAGGGCGTTGGACAGTCGGGCATCCAATGGAAAAGGCGTATGAGGTTTATTGTAGCGTAAAGCAATTGTTATGACCGTAAAAAATGCGGACAAAGCAAAGAAGGGAATTTTTTCCTTCATTTGCCAGAAAACAAAATTTTCTTTTTTCAAATCAAAACGTTCCAGCGGCCAGTAATCCAGCATCATCATCACCGCTGGCAGTGCCATAAAGACAGGCTTGCTCATCAACGCGCAGGCAAAACAAAAAAGAGCAAGCCCATATCGCCTGGTATCCGGTTTTTCTGTGTAATAAACATAAACACACAAGGTCATGATGCAGAAAAAGGCGCTCAGAAGAGTATTGCGACAGGTAATCCAGGCAACCGGTTCCACGTGCAGCGGATGAAGCGCGAAAAGAAAGGCGACGAATGCACTGCGCCAGACAGCCCCGGTCATGCGATTGAAAAGCCAGAACAGCAGCAACGCGCTCATGAGATGCAGAATCAGGTTTGTCAAATGGTACCCGCCGGCGTGAAGGCCGTAGAGCTGATAATCGAACATAAAGGACAACCATGTCAGGGGTATATAATATTCCGCATGAATGGTACTGAAGGCCCAGCGAATGCCTTCCAGCGTTATGCCGGACTGAATAGGGATGTTCTGTGTGACATAAAGACCGTCATCAACGAGAAAGAAATCAAATTGATGCACCTGCCAGAAGACCGTGAGTGTAAGAAATGTCAGGGTGATATAGACAATGAATGTCATTCTTCTGGGGGTGCTGATATCGATCTTGCTTGACATAGTAACTTTGTGTGATTAAAAAAGTTTATTTTCTGCTGTTTACCCAAATTATTTCCCGACATTTAAATTTAATTGCAGTGTCCTTGTTCTTTGGAAAACTTGAATAATTTACACATTCCCAGAGAACAAGCTCGTTGGGCGTCACGACATCCCAGGGCTTTGTTACCCCGCAGGAAGTGAGCATATCCTCTGTTGTTGTAGGCATCGGTAAAAGTGGGTTTCATGCGGATGGCTTTATTGAAATCATCGATGGCCTGCTGATACTGTCCAAGTCTGCCATAAGCCAGTCCCCGATTGTTGTAAACATCGGCATGTTTCGGTTGTAGACGGATGGCGTGGCTATAATCGGTGATGGCCTGCTGATAACGGCCGAGTTTATAGAAAACCGTTCCCCGGTTACTGAAGGCATCGGCATCAACGGGATTGATGCGATTGTAGTCATTAATAGCTTTCTGATACTGACCGAGTTTTTCATAAACCGTTGCTCTGTTGATGTAGGCGTCGGATTCAGAAGGATTCAGACTGATGGCCTGATTGAAGTCATGGAGGGCCTGCTGATGCCAGCCAAGCTTTACATAAACC
>CAYZLL010000159.1:0-5011 GCA_964479225.1 uncultured Smithella sp. | reverse complement strand
CCGGAAAAAGTCCGCCGCAAAAAAATGGGACCCGTTGGAATCTGTCCGGCTTGCGGCGAGGCCTATCCTTCAAAACACGGAGAGAAATGTCTCAATTGCCAGGGCCAAACGCCTTACTCGGAAATATCCGCGGTCAAATAGAAAAATATCATTAAAAATTATTTGCATAATGAGGTATGCTGTTTCCCGGATTCTGAATGGTTCTCCAAGAATTTTGGAAGGTTGTTGATTGCTCCCTAAAACATTCAAAGAATGGCTGTTGATCCTGCTGGTTTTCGTGATCTTCGGTTACTTTATTCATGAGAAACTGGAGCAGAAACGCATTGCCGCCATCGGGCCGGTAGAGGAACAGCCTGTTCAGGAAAGTACGAATACGCCATCGCTGCAAAGAGATGATTATAACATTCAACCGGTTGCCCGTTATGCCCTCCGCGCCAAGGTGCTGTCCACCGAACGATACAGAATGGGGCGAATGTCGGATTTATCTCCCCTGGATCTTGCGCTGGGCTGGGGACCGATGTCACGCAATGAAGTCATCGAAAAACTGGATATCCGTCAAAGTAATCGCTGGTATTATTATTCTTGGGAAGATCAGCCGCCCATTGATCCCGCTGATATTGTCCGCTCTTCCGCCAATACCCATCTGGTGCCCGCCAATGACAGCGTGAAGTCCCGGCTGTTCAAGGTGCGCGCCGGTGAAATCGTTAAACTTAAAGGATACCTGATAAATATCAAGCATCGGGACGGATGGACGTGGAACTCTTCACTGACCCGGGAAGACAGCGGCGCGGGATCGTGCGAATTAATGTGGGTGGATGAAGCGGTGGTCGAAAACTGAAGAAGCAACTTAAATGTATAAATAAAGGATTTATCTATGATCACGTCAGGGACCGTTTTAAAGCGTCTTTATAAGCGGCTGGACGTCTCAGCTGAAAATCGCAAAGTTGCCGATTTGCGCATCGGTTTGGGTTATGTTGGCGTCAAGTTGGATAATGACGCTACCGGCATTGCGGCTGTTTTGTTTGACGCCCTGCCGCATGGTTGTACCGTAATGCCTAAAGCGGGAAGTATCGCCGGTTCTCCAGCAATAGATTTGGTGAAATATCTTGTAAACGGAAAAAATTCTCTCGAGATTGCTTTGGGACTCGCTTGTGCCAACGCTTTGATTAAGACGCCGGCGGATAATACAGATAATCAGGAAGCGACAACGTATCTAAATCTTCAGCCGGGGGAAAAGGTGGCTATGGTCGGGCTGTTTGCACCGTTGGTGGAAAAAATTCGTGCCGCTGGTGCGATGCTGACTGTAATTGAAAAAAATCCTCAACGCCTGGAACTGCTCTCAGCGGAAGCCAAAAATAAAGTGCTAAAAGATTGCGATGTGGCCATTATCACCGCAACCACGCTTTTGAACCATACGTTTGAAGAAACGATCAATTTACTCGGAAAGCCGAGATCCGTCGCGCTGCTGGGGCCGTCCACACCACTGGTACCGGAGATCTTTAAAGGTACACCTGTCACACATCTCGGCGGCGCAACTGTTGCCGATTCAGCCAAAGTGTTACAAATCATTTCCGAAGGCGGCGGCACGCCGGCATTGCGACCTTACCTGCGCTTTGTGAACGTACGCTTGAACCGGTCCATGTAATGAAATGGAATTTTTTAAGTCTTAGGTGAGTTGGTAACCTTTGTCCTTAAATAATCTCAGACACGCGTCGGCTACAATACTATCATAAAGCATTCCTCTTTTTGTCTCAATCTCCTCCAGGGCTGCTTCTATGCCTAAAGAAGCACGATAGGGACGGTGAGACGCCATCGCCTCTACGACATCGGCCACCGCCAGAATGCGTGCTTCTAAAATAATTTCATCCTCTTTCAGGTTTCTGGGATATCCGGATCCGTTGATTCTTTCGTGATGTTGGTAAACCATTTGTGCCAGCGGCCACGGTGATTCCACATCCTTGAGCATTTCGTATCCGCTCTGAGCGTGTTCCTTAACCAACAGAAATTCGAGTTCGGTCAATTTGCTAGGCTTCGTCAATATTTCAGCCGGTACGGATATTTTCCCGATATCATGAATGATACCGGCCATGCGAATGCCTTCTATGGTTGCCTTATCCAAACCCATCTCCCGGGCTATGGCACAGGCCAGATTGGCCGATTTGGCCTGATGACCGGCTGTGTAAGGGTCTTTGGACTCCAGGGCGGACACCAGGACCTGAATCGTAGTACCCGTTGCCCTCTTCAGGCTTGCGATGCTTTGTTGAAGTTGTTCTTCGGTCTGCTTACGCAGCGTAATGTCTTCTGCCAGTCCTTCATTATAAATAATCTTACCGTCCCCATCCGTAACTGTCCGGGCATTCAGAAGAACCCAAAAAACACTACGGTCCTTTTTGATGAATTCAACCTCAAAACCTTCGACAAATCCTTGTTCTTCCATGATTGTTAGAAATCTTTCCCTGTCTTCGGAATGAACATAAAGCTCTGTCTTGACGTCTTCGATGGTATCCATCAATTCCTGCGGTGACGCATACCCCGCCATCCGTGCAAAAGCGTTATTCACCGTGATAAAGCGGCCGTCCAGGGTGACCTGGTAAATGCCTTCCATCGCGTTTTCAAAAATATTGCGATACCTTGCTTCGCTTTCCCGGATCAAATTTTCCGCAATTTTGCGCTCGGTGATGTCACGCGAAATTCCCCGGAAGCCGGTCGGGTTGCCGGATGCATCTTTCATTAAGGACACGGATACTTCGATGTACCGTCTGGTTCCATCATTTCTGATCAATTGCCAATCGAATTCTTTTGCGGGTTCTCCCGTATTGAAAACCTTATTAAACGTTTGAAACAGTTTTTGAGCGTATTCGTCATCTATAAACTGCCGGTAATTCATCCTCATTAATGCTTCACTGGAATAACCGAGGGTCTTGCGCATGGAATCGTTGAAAAAGGTTAAACTGCCGGAAAGATCAACCTCGTAATATCCGTCTTCGATGTTTTCCAGAATAGTTCGATATTTTTCTTCACTTTGACGCAGTTCTGCTTCCGATTTTTTTTGTTTGATTCTGATCCTGGTTTCTTCCAGCTCTCTGGCAATTGCCGGGCAAAGACGGGATAACTTACCCTTCATGAAATAATCGTGAGCACCCAAACGCATACATTCGATGGCCGTCTCTTCTCCAATCGTTCCGGATATCACAATAAAAGGAATGTCGATATTGGCTTCCTTGAAAACGGCGATGGCTGTCGGCGCGCTGAAGGTCGGCATTTTATAATCGCAGAGAATGATATCCCACTGCTTTTCCCGGAGGGCTGTTTTCATGGCTGCCTCGGTGTCGATCCGTTCAAAAACGGGATTGTATCCGCCCTTCGTCAGTTCACGAATGGTCAGCAGAACATCATCTTCCGAATCATCAATCATTAATGCCTGTAGCGTTTTTTCTTGCATTTTTCGTTTCCCATGCGATGAATTGAATTCACCTAAAATGTAATATGCGGTGGCAATTGCTTAATCTTTTTATAAAATATTGTCAACCCTTCCCCTGCAAAACGCATCGCATATTGCTTTTTTATATTAAGTTGTTATTATATGAACCATGAGTAAAGAGAAATTTCCGACAACACCGGCTGTTTTAGCCCTGAAAGCGCAACGCGCTGATTTTACCCTGCATACTTATCCTTATAAGGAGCGTGGAGGAACAAAAACGGCTGCAGGCAAATTGATGGTCGACGAACACCGCATTATCAAAACGTTGATTATGGAAGATGAAACAGCCAGTCCGCTGATTATTCTGATGCACGGTGATAAAGAGGTTTCCACAAAATCACTGGCCCGCGCCATCGGGGTGAAATCGGTTTCGCCATGCAATCCAGCCGTAGCGGAAAAGCACACCGGCTATAAAGTAGGCGGAACTTCGCCCTTCGGCACAAGGAAGCCATTGCCTGTTTTCATGGAGCAGACCATTGCGGAGTTGTCGGACATTTTGATTAATGCGGGGAGCCGAGGCTTATTGGCACGCATGCCGACCGTTGAACTGATGCGCATCCTTAAACCAACATCGGTTTGTGTTGCCATATGATTTGCCTTTTGCATGCAAACAAGCAATAATTTTTACTAGGGTTGAACAATATGCCAGACAACATCATTATTCGCTGTCTCAATTGCGGTACGAAAAACAGAATCCCGAAACAAAAGCTGCACGGCAGGTCTCTTTGCGGTAAATGTGGCTCTTCGCTGGAAGAACTCATCATCCCCTGCCTGAAATGCGGCACGAAAAACAGAATGCCGGAAAATCGCCTCGATCAAAAACCTTTATGCGGTAAATGTCGTGAACCGCTGATCATGCCGCAGCAAAAAGTTTTCCCGTTTGAAGTCACCGACCAAACGTTTGCCCGCGAAGTGCTGAATTCCGAGTCCTCCGTTTTGGTGGATTGCTGGGCGCCGTGGTGCGGCCCCTGCCGGACCTTATCCCCGATTATTGACGAGTTGGCTACCGATTACGCCAACGGCGTGAAAATCGTCAAGCTCAATGTCGATGAAAATCCGCTGACGGCTTCACAATACGGCATTCGCAGCATTCCCACCCTGCTTTTCTTTAAAGAGGGCCGGATGGTCGATAGAGTCACCGGCGCGCTGCCCAAAGAAAAAATTGAGCAGCATCTTTTATCCATCATCAAAACCAATTAAACCGGGCAACGCGTTCATGAAAAAAAATAAACTTTCTCTGGCGTACCAATGTAAAATTTTTAATGTTTGGGAAGAAGAATTCGCATTGCCGAACGGCAAGACAACAAAACAGAGCTGGATCAACCACAACCCCACCGTGGCCATTGTCGCCTTAAATGAAAAAAACGAGTTGCTGTTAATCAAGCAATACCGCAACGCCGTGAAAAAGGATCTGCTGGAAATACCCGCCGGCTCGCTGGATGGCAACGACGAATCTCCCCGGGCATGCGCACAGAGGGAACTGGCCGAGGAAACCGGTTTTCAGGCTCAAAACATCATCAAACTTTTTGA
>CAYZLL010000158.1:0-5090 GCA_964479225.1 uncultured Smithella sp. | reverse complement strand
GGGACGTGGTGCACGTGAAAGATTTTCAATTTTGGGGAAAATTACATTGACGGTTTTTGCATCGAGAGATTCCAGCTCTTTTCTTGCAGATCGAGTAAAAGCAACTGTATATTTAACCACGCAATTTACCCTGCATTTTAAGACGTTCTTTTACCGAAGCTATGGATTCTCTTGGTTCCTGAGACCTTTTAGTGAATAATAAATTGTCGTAAAAATCTTCCCAAATTTCACCAAATTTTTTCAGATTAATTTGGACGGCAACTTTTTGTCCTTTCTCGTTTGTAACAAACTGTATGCCTTGCATATAAATCTCCCGCTGTTAATTGCCAAACTATTAAAGCATTTTGTCGTATATTATCAAGTTATTTTTCTGTAACATTTTGCAAAGACTTCCAGGCTTTACCGGTAAATAAATTATTTCTAATTGTTAGTTCCTGAGGTAATGCTCTTCCCGTCAACAGCCTTGCTTACCTTTTATTTGCCTCCATCAGTTCAATGAACCCCTCCACTCTGGTTTCATCTGTCCTTCGGAATAGGCTCTGGGATCGTTCATGTCACACTGGAGGATCAGAACCGAAATGCCCTTGTCTCTCTATTTGCCCTCCCAAAGGCTGGATACAGGAACGGCGTATAGATTTTCCCCGAAGGGCACAACGGCTTCTCCGTCATACAGCACAACCCCGGCGGCGAAATTCTTTTGAGTGGTAACCTGAAGTTTGCGTAGTCCCTTAAAATCGTCAGCGGTGACCGTCGCTGCCGCCTTCACCTCAACTCCCGCCAGTTTTCCGGAGCATTCCAGAACGATATCCACCTCGACCTTATCCTTGTCGCGGAAATGGCTGAAGGATACCGTTTCCTCATGCCAACTTGCCTGCCGACGTAACTCCTGAAAAATAAAGGTCTCGAGGATTCGTCCAAAAAGCGCGCGGTCTTTCCACAACATCTCCGCATCCAGACCAAGGAGCGTACAGGCCAGGCCGGTGTCTCCCACGTGCAGTTTCGGCGTTTTAATCAGTCGGCTCAGTCGGTTGTTATGCCAAGCCGGAAGTTCCTCCAGCAAAAAAATCCTCGATAGCAGCGTGACATAGTCGCGGATGGTCTGCCTGCTTACCTGAAAGGGCGCGGCAAGCTCGGAAACATTCACCAGACAGGCGGTCTGTCCCGCGGCCAGCTTCATGAGCCGTGGAAGAGACTCCATTTCACTGATGCGTGCCAAGTCCCGGATATCGCGTTGAATGAGCGTATCGGCGTAATCCCGATACCAAGCCGTTCGCCGTCTTGCAGCGGTCCGTGCAAGGGCAGCCGGAAATCCACCGGCAACCGCCCGCTCTGCCAGCATTCGGCCCAGGCGGCGTCCTGACGCGCCAACCTTGAAAGCGGCGCTGAACAACGTCGACAGAAAACCGGACTTCCCTTGTATAAGTTCAACCTGAGCGAGCGGATGCAGACGCAAAATTTCGATACGACCGGCAAGAGAATCAGCCAGTTTCGGCACCAAGAGTACATTCGCCGAACCCGTCAGGATAAATCGCCCTGGTTGCCTCCGTGCATCTATCCGGGCTTTCAGGGAGGTAAAAAGTTCCGGTACCCGTTGAACCTCATCCAAAATCACCCGCTCGGGCAAATCGGCAACATAACCCACCGGATCAGCCTTCGCCGCCGCCCGCTGCACATCATCATCAAAACTCAGATACGTGAAGCCTTCGATATCTCCGACCTGGAGGGCCAGCGTGGTCTTGCCGCACTGCCTAGGGCCATGAATTAGCACTACCGGCGAATCGGCCAGCGCCTCTATAATCCGTGGCTGAAGATATCGGGGATATAAATGGTTATTTTTCATGGAATCATCTTAACCAACAATCCCGTCCAATTGCAAGTTTTATGTTCGGCTGATTGTAACTTTGCCTTCGTCTAATCGTAAGGCAGAGCCATCGGACGGAAACTTTTTGAAAATGATATTGGGAAGGTTTTTTTACCTTTTATTCGCCTCCATCAGTTCAATAAACCCCTCCACTCTGGTTTTAATCTGTCCTTCGGAGTAAGCCCGCGGATCGTTCATGTCGCACTGGAGGATCAGCACCGGAATGCCCTTGTCCCTCATGATGGCCTCGGCCAGATCGACCATCCCGGCACTCGATGGCCTGCACGACATATTTTCGTGCAAAATGACACCGTCCAATTTGTATTCGTCAATCCATTTTTCAAAATTCTCGATGCGCCTCTCCAAATTGTAGGCATATGGCGTGTCCATGATGAGTTTGGCGACATCGCGCAGGGTTTCTTCCAGGGTGGAACATTTTTTCTTCACGGGAGCGAAGGAATAGGTGTAAGGCTCGAAAGCAATGACAACGCCTGCTTGCGCAAGGTCATACATGAACCGCATCCGGTACCAGAAAGGGATGCCTTCCCACATCACGCGGTATTTTTCTTTGCCTTTGGGCATGGTTCCCTCGCCCTTTGCGGTGAGGTTTTTTATATCGACCAGAATTTTTTTGAAAAAATTGATGCCTACTTGAACACCCGGCAGAACGACCAGGGGGAAAAATGCTGCCGATGTTTCGGCCCCGCTGTAAGGTGACGGCACCGCTTTGCGGTGTTCAAAGATCTCCCGCCACAGGTCGGACAATTCCGCTGATCTGTTCAGAACTTTGTAAAGCCTTTTCTCGTTCATTTTTTTGCCGGTATGTTTTTCAATAAAAACCACCAGGTCGTAGAACTGATGCACGACATAATCAATATTTCCCTCGAGGGTTTTTTCATCGGTGCCGCTCACCCACTTGGGAATATCAAACATGAAAAACGGGACATTCATTTTATCGGCCATAATCTGAAACCACTTCCAGTGGGTATCGCAGATGGCATTGGTGCAGACCACGATGTCGGGCTTGCTGATTCCCCCGAGCGTCTTTTTAATTTGGGTATCGTAAGCACCGATGTTGGTTTTGCAGTAGGAACAAAGATCGCGGGAATAACCCATCCCTTCGGCATGCTCAATCAGGCGCTGGGACTGTTTGCGGGCGGCGGCCACGGTTGCCATATTTTCAGGATGATCAGGAAAAATATCATAGACCCACATCATTTCAATCGGGAAAGCGGCGCAGGTCCAGGCTGTTTTTTTCCAGGGCAGAGTCCTGTATAATTTTTCCATGCTTATCCACCACAGCATTGGCCACTTCAGGTCTGGCGAATGAGGCAGGGTATTCAGCTTGACTTTTTCGGCGTCATGGCCGGAATTTTTTATTTTATCCATTATTCCCTTCCTCCATCATTTCCACAAAGGCCGCAAGCCGGTTCGCGAGCTGTTGGTCGGCGGCGGGGGAGAAATCCCTTTCCAGATGGATGACCTTGTAGCCCCTGGATTTTAGGTCATTATTGACAGGTACGGAATCATAAGCATAAGGTTCGCAGAATTTCACGTTTTGCGACAGAACGCCGTCAACTTTTGTTTCTCCGAGGGCTTGATACAGAAAATCCAGCCTCTTCTGAATGGTCGGTTTTGTCGCCGGCTTGGGAATGTTCATGTAATATTCCATAAGAGCGTCCAGCGGGTCGTTTTTGTCGGGAATCAGCGTCGCGAAAAATCTTTCTCCTACGGAAAGATCATCACGAACGATCCTGATTCCGCAATCTTCAAGCGTGTCCATCCATTCCACGTACGTGATGTCGCTACCGGTCAACAGAAATCGTTTTTTGCCGGACGGAAATGCGGGTGTTGAATTCCAGGCCTTTATTTCGGCGTCGAGCCAGGCGGAAATTTCATCCACGGGGGACGTCAAACACTTGATAACGGCGGCCAGATAATCACGGTTGGAAACATCTTTGATCGATCTCAACGAGGAAAGTTGTTGCAGCTTTTTCTTGATCTCATTGGATTTGCTGATGGCTTCCCTGATTTTTTCCGGTGTAATTTTTATATCAAATTGACTTTCCAGATGGCTGATCAGCCTCTGCAATTCAACCCTGTAATATTTTTGGGCGGCATCGCTGTCCAGCAGAGGTGCGCCAAACCAGTGCAGGAAGGGCGTTTGGACATGAACCTTCCAGATGTCGTAATGTCTGTTGGTATTGTTGCAACCCTGCGCGAAAACAATACCGGCCCAATCTTGTGCGTGCGCCAGAGCTTCCGTGAGCCAGCTTCTTGCGGCAGGACAGAAAAAACTGGATAAATATTTATCCGCCGGGTCAGTGGATTGGTGGACATCCCCCAAAATTTTATAAGGGGTAAATCCTGCCGCCATGATAATTTCCAGCGGCATCTCATGAGATGTATCAAAATAGGCAAGTTTTTTCATTTTTCAGTATTTACTCCAATAACATAGGGCGTTGAAGAAATTTAACTAATTATCACGGCAAAAATCAATCAATATCTTCCGTTTTGCTGGAAATCACCGGTTAAAATTTTTAGTGCATTTTTTTGAAAAATAATAGTTAATGCAGACATCATCGCACGGCAAAGGATTTCAAATGGGAAAAATAAAACTTGGCGTTAGTTCCTGCTTGCTCGGTAATCAAGTCCGCTACGACGGCGGGCATAAGCTCGACCGCTTTCTCACGGACACGCTGGGAAAATATATCGAGTATATGCCGGTTTGTCCGGAAGTCGAATGCGGCCTGGGCATCCCCCGGAAATCCATGCGTCTGGAAGGCAATCCCGATTCCCCCCGGTTAATCATAACCACGACGAGAGAAGATCTGACTGAGCGCATGGAGAGTTTTGCGCGAAAAAGAGTTGTTCAACTGGAAAAAGAAGACCTTTGCGGTTTTATTTTCAAAAGCGATTCACCCAGCAGCGGAATGGAACGCGTCAAAATATACAACGAGAAGTCCATGGCCGTCAAAAACGGTGTGGGCATCTTTGCCAGAATATTTATGGAACATTTTCCTCTTCTGCCCGTGGAAGATGAAGGGCGGCTGCATGACCCCGGTCTGCGGGAAAATTTTATTGAAAGAATATTCGCACTAAAAAGATGGCGCGAAACGTTGAGCGCGAAGAATTTTAAAAAGGGCCTGATCGATTTTCACACAAAGCATAAATTACTGATCCTCGCGCACAGCACCAAGCATTATCAAATGATGGGCAAACTGGTGGC
>CAYZLL010000157.1:0-5104 GCA_964479225.1 uncultured Smithella sp. | reverse complement strand
TAAATGAACATGTGCGCTATCTGGTCATCTGGTTGTGAGATATACCTTAAATGATGGGTAGCGTCAAAGCATTTGTTGTGAAATTGTTCGTGCTGTCATGTGAACTTTTTAATTCATTGACATGCAGTGCCGTGAACTTTATAATCCATCGGAAAAGTAATTTTGCAAAAAGAAAGGATAAGATGCGCGTTTATATTGGTTTTGATGATACGGATGTAATAACTTCCGATTACGGCACAGGAAAAGTGGCGCGCCGCTTCGGTAAACTTCTGCCGCAGGAGTGTAAAATCTGGGGCGTTGTTCGTCAACAGCTTTTGGTGGACCCGGCGATCCCCTATACGTCGCACAACAGTTCGGCCTGCGTGGTTGTGGACTGTCCGGATTCATCTTACATAGATGCTTTAAAAAGTACCGCGATTGCTCACATAGAAGCCATGTCCGCTTCCGGCAGTGATCCGGGACTTTGTCTTATTGGCGAAGGGGACTCGTCTCTGCCTGCGCTGGAAGCCTTTGGTTTGCTGTGTACGGCAAAGGTTGTTTCGCAATACGATGCCATCAAGGCGGCAGGGAATGCTCATCTTTCCGGACATGGCGGCACCCATGACGGCATCATCGGCGCGGCGGCGGCTGTCGGATTGACCGCATCAGGATGGAATGGTCGATTTATCGAATATGAAGGATTAAGAGATATACCTGATCAAATTAGCGTTGCGGCATTACAGCAAAAAAACATTCGGGTGATTTCTCTGGATCGGGATGCCTGTTGCCCCCGCCCGGAGGATATGGTGGATACAAAAGGATGGTTAAGGCCCAGACTGTGGGGAAGAGAAGCTGTGCTTCCCGTCAAACCGGCAGGCAAAGGCCTGTGGGACAATCTGGGCGAGAAACGGAATCCCAACAAACAAAAAAATAAGGAGGTGTCATGATGGCCGGAAAAATATTTTACCGCGAGCGGATGAAAGTAGGAACAAAAGAGAAAAAGCCACGTTTCAAACTGGTGGCGGTGGCTGATGTGGACATCAAGTTTTATGCCGAGCATCTGAAGAAAAAAGAACTGGAAGAAATTGCCGCTGCTGTAGGCGCGAAACTTGTTTTGATCAAGGCGCCCAAAGACGGCACGCTTCAGGAAGATGAAATTGAGGTTAAGGAATAAAAGGAAAAAGAACTATGGCATTATTCAGAGAAAGAGACGGACGCAGGTTGCATGTGAAGAGCAGGCTTATGGGAGAAAGTCTGGTGAGCCGGAAATTTATGGAAGAACTGAAAGTTGCTCCCCAGGAGAAGCTTTTCCCGGATGTCAATATTGTTAAAATCGGCGGGCAATCCATCTGTGATCGCGGGATAAAAGCATTGCCCGCCATTGTGAAGGAGGTTGTTGCCAATAAGAAAAAACACAAAATACTTCTGACAACCGGCGGCGGCACACGAAGTCGTCATATATACTCCATTGGTCTGGAACTGGGTATGCCGACGGGTATCATTGCCAAATTCGGCAGCTCCATTTCCGAACAAAATGCCCTGCTGGTTGCGACGCTTCTGGCTTCCTGGGGCGGCATTAAAATCGGTCACGATGAAATTACAAAATTATACAATTACTTCGGTCAGGACTGCATTCCCGTCATGCACGGTATGCCGCCTTACGACTACTTTGCGCTGCCGGTCGCAAAATCACGTATCCCCGTTCACCGCACGGATGTGGGAACGCTGGTTATGGCCGACCTCATCGGCGCCCGAAGCTGCATCTTTATTAAGGACGAGCGTGGGCTATATACTGACGATCCGAAGAAAAACGGCAAGGCAAAATTTATTTCCGAAATCAGCGTCAAAGACCTGCTTAAGAAAGACCTCGATGATCTGATCATTGAAAGGCCGTGTCTGGACATCCTGCTCAACAGCGAGGTCATCGACAAGATTCAAATCATCAACGGACTGGAAAAAGGCAACCTGACCAAAGCGCTGAATGGGAAACCCGTCGGCACGATTATTTACAAAAGATAAACAAATCGTATTGAGTCAGAATAATCAAGAGGGCACCCTTATTTCAGGTGCCTTCTTGTTTTTACTCGCTTTTGCTCGCCGATGAAGAAGCGCAACCGTGTTTGCCTTTCGTGCCACACTTGCATAGGTCTATTTCCCTTGTGGGAATCAGTCCCAGATCGGCAATCATTTCATGATCGAGCTTGCTGTCTCTGCCTGTGGTTGCTAAATCATCTCCCGTCATCAGTGAATTGGCGCCGGCGATAATACCCAGTGGCAGGAGCTGTCTCAGATTATTTTTCATTCTGCCGCACAGCTTGATGTCTTTATCCGGCAGCATGAACCGGAAAACGGCAATCGTCATGAGAATTTCCATCGGCGATAGCGTTTGTCCCCGGTCTCGTTTATTTTCGTTGCCGGGATCGATGATATTGATGGAAACGGCATCCACACCAAGCTTACGCAAAACTTCCGCCACTTGGAGGCGTTGTGTGAAGTTCTCACCGATGCCGAAAGAAACACCGGCGCAAACAGACAAACCGGCGGCCTTCAGGGCATCCATCAACGCCGGGTCTTCTTTGCAGTCGATTTTCAAACTGTGACAATAGCGGGAAAGTCCGGCAGCCTTCAGTTGTGTAGCCTGATTCGCATCAATCACGCCTGCAGCCAGGCAGGGTTTGAGGCCTGTTTTGTTTATTCCTGAGATAATCTGATAAATGCTCGTCAATTCCTTTTTCGTTTTCAAACCTTCAGAGCCGGCGATGATGCTGAAAAATTCCGCACCGTTTTTTTTCGCCTGAACTGCTTCCGCAAGGATCTGCCTGGCGGTTTTAAGCTTCTTCGCAGAGAAATTATCCGGATTGGAATGAAAGGAAGTGCAGGATGTGCATCCCTGCGTATATTTTGCCGATATCCAGTGAGTCATGCCGCAAAGAATAATGTCTTTGCCCTTGAAGTGTTCACGGATTGCGGATGCCGCGGCCAGCACACGATAAGGATTGCCGGTGCCTTCCACAAAAAGTTCGAGCGCTTCTGAGGCGCTAATATTTTTTTTCTTAATCGCTTTTTCTTTTAACTTTTCAATAAAATCCATTGATTGTTTTACCTTTCTCATTGCTGGAATTTAATAGTTAAAAAAGGATGGCTTGTCAATTCGTAAATCAGAATAGCCTCTGCTCTTCAGAGACACCATCACTGTTGGCTTATATCCTTGTGCCGGTTCAATTGTCCTTCAAATAGAATTTTTTCTCCTCTTCACCGGCAATTCAGTCCAGCACCGTCGGATCCAATGGCTTCTGGCTAATGGGAACTATCCTGGCAGCGAAGCGACGCAGGAAATTACTGTATTTGTCTTTGCACTTCTCACGTCTTACATTTTAATGAGACTCGCTAAGAACGAGTGAAACGAAGTTCGAAGCGCCAGTCGAATTATCCCAAGCACGCAGTGCCATGGGACACGTCTCACTATTTAATAAGCGGCAGGCCCGATTTGCGGACCATCCTCTTCCAGAACATGGAGGTCATGACGGACGCAGTCTTCCTGATTTTCTTCATTTGTTCCATCATGGCTTTTTCATGGGCTGCCGATTCCCGGAATGCCGCAAGAGAAATTTCAGACAATAAAGGATCGGTGCTGTCCCACGTATGTGCGGGCAGTTCGGCTGTCCATCTGGCTTCCCCCTCCGGAATATATTTCTGCACCAGGGGCAAAACGTCTGTATAGCGCAACATCGCGTTGACATGAAAGGCCTCATGTCTCCACCAGAAAGATTGATCGGAATAACAAACTTTTCCATTGCCCAGATCCGCAAAAGGTGCGGCAGGAATAAACGGTTTGAATGCCGTCAGACAGGGGGCAGACCCTCCGGTGACAAATATCCTGAATTTGTCGTCCGGATGCAATTCCACAACCAGCGAACCCGTCGTCTGGGATTTTCTAAGCAGCGGGTCGGAGGCATGCATACATACATCACGGTTGAAACCTTTCGCCGGCATTTCAGCATAATGATTTCTCAGCATGGCAAAAACATCGGTCGCGCCGAGCTTACCTTTGACCTTGAGGATGGAAGACCGGTTGCGTTCCTTGCGAAAAGCGCTTCCCGCGAAATACGTAATCAACGAATCGCTGAATTTGCTGAAATCCGTGCCCGCCTTCAATGACGACGCGTGCCAGTCGTTGGCAATGGTAATCCCGTTGGAAATTTCGGCGTGATCGCGCAGACGCATAAGCGCGTAGTCCCGTCCTGCCGTTTCCAGCTTGATGATGCCCTGCCTGTCCATGATGATAAAGGAGTTCATATAGGTGAAGCCCTTGTCGCGGTATCCGCACGCGCCCGCCTGTCCGTATTGGTTCAAAAGCCCGATAATCGTCTGTGCCGCTTCTTCCGCGCCCGCGTACCTTTCCAGAGCCAGACGCAAAAGATCCATGCCGATGAGCCCGGGAGTTTTCTCCGGTTTAATTTTGGTAAACAGGGCCTCATTCCCAATCGCCACACCTTTTTCGTTTACGCCCATCTCCGCGCCCCACATCCAGAAAGGTTTGGAAAGAACCGTGGCAAAGGTTTTGCCGGCCTGAGGAATAGCAATGTAGGTGCATTGCAGATTTTCGTCTGTGGGAAACGTTTTTGACGGCACGGACACAACAAGCTGTGTTTCGTCGGCTTCTCGGTCCGAGTTCTTGCCGAAGATACTGATGCCGGAGCCGGTGATTTCCGGACCGATTCCACACGTATCACACATAAACACCTCCTATCAATAAGCCAGTATCGTGTCTCGATGAAACATTGTCATATCGACCAGCGGGAGATATCTTGTCTATTCCGACTGTCACTAAGATTTCTCGCTTCGCTTCGAAATGACACAAAAACGAATTACGACGCAACCAACAAAGTTAGCCAAAGAATGCACCTTGGCATCTTTATATTACCACCAATATCTGTATATCACACACATTCGTATACGTCGGACCCGTTTTGAAAAGATCTCCCGTGTTACTGAAAAAATGATACGCGTCGTTTTCCGCAAGCGAAGCCGAAGCCTGCGCCGATCTCGCCTTCATCTTTTCCATGAGCAACGGCGTCACAAAAGCGCCTGCCGCATCCGTGGGCCCGTCACTGCCGTCGGTGCC
>CAYZLL010000156.1:0-5182 GCA_964479225.1 uncultured Smithella sp. | reverse complement strand
GATGCGCTGAATTTCCGAGGTGCCTTCGTAGATGGTGGTTGCGCGGGCGTCCCGGTATAAACGCTCCACCTTGTAATCCTTCGTGTAGCCGTATCCGCCGTGAACCTGGAGCGCCATGTAGGCGCTTGAATTAGCTGTCTCCGAGGCAAATAATTTGGCCATGGAAGCCTCCCGAGTGAATTTTAATCCTCTGTCTTTGCGGTCGGCGGCAGCCAGTGTGAGCCACGAAGCCGCTTCAATTCTTGTCGCCGCATCCGCGACCATGAACCGGATCGCCTCAAACGAACTGATGGATTTTCCGAACTGACGCCGCTGCCCCGTGTAAATTATGGCTTCTTCAAGGCAGGCTCTGGCAATGCCCACGGCCTGTGATGCGATGCCGATTCTTCCGCTATCGAGCGCGAGCATCGCGACCTTGAACCCTTCGCCCGGGTTTCCCAATAGATTTTTGGCGGGAACTTCGCAGTCTTCAAAAACAAGTTCGACGGTGTTGGAGGCCCTCAGCCCTAGTTTTTCTTCTTTTGTGCCGATTTTAAATCCGGGTGTGCCTTTTTCAATAATAAACGCGGAAAGCCCTTTTGTTCCCTTTTCCTGGCCGGTCCGGGCGATCAGATTGATGACGTCTGCGTACTGTCCGTGCGTGATGAATACCTTGGTGCCGTTAATAATATACTTGTCTTTTTTTAGTTTTGCACTGGTCGTCATTGAGCCGGGATCGGAGCCTGCCCCCGGTTCAGTCAACGCGAACGCGCCGAGAAGTGATCCTTCGGCAAGTCCTGCCAGCCACTTTTTTTTCTGCTCCGGCGTGCCGAACTTCAGAAGCGGCTCCGTGGACAAATTGGCAACGGACATGGTGACCGCGCTTGAGGCGCATTGAAACGCTATTTCCTGAAGTGCCAGGGAATAGGCCACCGCGCCGGCCCCCGAGCCTCCATGATCAGCGGGAACCATCATTCCCAGTAGTCCGAGCTCTCCCATTTTTTTGATCGTATCCACCGGGAAAATGCCCTCGCGGTCCCATTCGGCGGCCATCGGCTCCAGTTCCTTTTTGGCAAAGTCCCTGGCCATGAGCCTGATCATTTCCTGTTCGCTTGATATTTCAAATGACATTCACGCACCTCATGGAATATAAAGAACAACGAGCAGTTCTGTTTTTTGGGGAGAAGGATTGCTCAATGCATGCTGAAGGGCGGAATTAAAATGGATGCTGTGACCCGGTTCCAGGATGCTGGTATTCTTGCCCACCGAGATCGATAATCTGCCCTTTAATACAAAAATGAATTCTTCGCCCTCATGGTGATATTCAACACCCTCATGCATCGTTTCGGGTTCGATGGTGACAAGGTACGCGCCAAGATGCTTGTCGGAGCCTGACTGGGTAAGCTGCGTATAAGCGTATGAGCCGGCGCGCTTTTTCTGACTTTTTACCCTCGACGCAGCCTTCTTGCTTTCATCAGGCGCCAGTTTTCCCACATCAACTTTCAGCGACCGGCTCAGTTGCAAAACAAGCGCAACCGGAGGGGTCGTTTCGTCTTTTTCAATCTTTTCGAGAAGGTCGGCCGGATACCCGGTTTCATGCGCCAGTTCCTTGATGCTCAACCCTTTGCTCTCGCGATAATTCCTGATATTTTGTCCGAATGATTGCTTAGTTTTTTTCTCTTTGACCATGATGTTCTTCCCGTAACCGGCCCTGTTTTTTGAAGGCCGTCAATTTTTTATGATATTCCACAATTACACAACTGCGTCCTCATGATAATTGTTGCTCGTTGAAAATGAATTCGTTGATAAGATTATCTTTTAATAAATCTGCATATATACAGCGTGGCATTGTGTGTCAAGATGATTTTGACAAGTCATGTTAATTTGTCTTGACATAGGCAAGAGAAATATGGTTTGGTCCGCGCACTCAACGTGACAAAAATTAGGTATGAAAAAGAGCGAGACAGTTTTCTTTTGTCATCATTGCTCTTTTATGCCGCACGACTGCCTGGAGGATTTTCCTTCCTGCAGCGGCTGGAATAGTTTTGCCGGGGGATGCGTTGTCAAGACCGTCAAGGACAACCATGCGGAGAGGATGTTTGACGGCAAAACCACGAAGAAAAAACGGAGGGATTTTTTTGAAAAAAGCAAGGATAGAGAGTATTGGTTTGTATCTGCCGGAGACGGTGGTCTCTACAGAGGAACTGATATCGAGGATGAGCAGCAAGCCGATTTTTGACCTGGAAAAAATAACGGGCATCAAAAACCGGCGGGTTCGCTGCGACAGCAAGGGAGAGGATACGAGCACTCTGGCCCTCAACGCGGCCGGGGATTGCCTGGCGAGATCGGGTTACGATGCGGCCGACATGGATATCATCATCAACGCCTCCATTTCGAAATATAACGGCAGCAATATGTGTTATTTTGAACCGACCATGAGCCATTTCGTTAAAAACGGACTGGGTGCCCATAATGCCATTAACTTCGATATCGCTAACGCCTGCGCCGGTATGAATACGGGCGCTTTTATTCTGAACAATATGATTCGGTCCGGCGCGGTCCGGCGGGGCATGGTGGTGAGCGGGGAATGTATCACGCCCATTGCCGATACGGCCATACGGGACATCAGCGAGCCCCTGGACGATCAGTTTGCTTCGCTCACCGTCGGAGATTCCGGCGCCGCCTTTATCATGGATGAGTCGCCTGACGGGAAGGAGGGTTTTGATTTCATCGATTTCACGACGGTAGCCCATTATGCCGATCTGTGCTTCGGCATGCCCAGTGAAAAAGGTTCCGGCATCGCCATGTACACCCGGAGTAAAGCGATGCACAACAAGGACCTGGTGAATACCTGGCCCCGGCTCCTGGCCGACCATTTTGAAAAAAAGGGGATGATCTTCAACCCCCTGGATTACGATTACGTCATCACCCACCAGGTAACCGTGGGCGCCATCAAGACGTACCTGAAGGCCGGGAGCGAGTATTTCGCCACGGATATGCCGACCACGCTGACCAGTGTTGAAGAGTACGGCAATACGTCCACCACCACGCACTGGGTCGTGATTTACAACGCACTGAAGGAGAAAAAAATAAAACCGGGCGACCGTATTTTACTGCTGTCATCGGCATCGGGTATTGTTATCGGCTTTCTTTCCTTCACCATCGGAAATATAGAGGTTTAATATGGGAACAGTCATTCGATCGACATTCGTCAGTACGGATAAAAATATCCACAGCTCCATAGAACACGCGACCCGGGCCGCCGAAGCGTGTATTGCCGGGGCCGGGATAGATAAAAATGATATCCGGCTCCTGATCAACACCGGCGTGTACCGCGACCAGAACATTGTGGAGCCGGCCATATCAGCCCTGATACAGCAGCGGCTGGAAATCAATCCCGATTTCAATAACGGGAAGAAGACTTTCAGCTTCGATCTCATCAACGGGTCCTGCGGTTTTCTCAACGCGGCGCAAATTGTCAAATCCATGTTCGACAACGGCGACATCCGTTATGCCCTCGTGGTCTCGGGAGACGTCCATCCCTCGCGGAGAGAAACCGAGGAATTCCCCTTTACCCACAGCGGTTCCGCCGTGCTTTTTGAGAACACCGGCGATGAAAAGGGATTTCAGGATTTCATGTTCAGGACGACGCAGGACATCTATGAGGGATTTAAGTCTGTTGTGGATGTGCAGCTTTACGGCAGCGAGGGCAGGAAAAACATCGCCTTTGACATCGATGAAGACTATCCGGATCACCTGGCCGATTTTACCGTCGAGTCCCTGCGGCGTTTTTATAAGGAAAACAGCAAACTCAGGGACATCGATCTTGCCGGGGTGAAGCTCATCACCTCACAGCCCGTGAAGGGATTCGGAGAGATGATCCTGGCCCGGGCGAAGATCGATTCCATTCCGTCCATCTGTGTTCACGATCAATACGGCGATTCCCACAGTTCCAGTCTGCCGGTGGCGTATCATGAGGGCAAGGAGAGGGGAGTCATCGGCGAAGGCAGCAGAATCATGTTTGTCGGGGCCGGAGCGGGTCTTACGGTGGGACTGGGATATTACATTTCCTGAGTGGATGGCGATCGGGACGCGTGGCCATGGAAAAGGGAATCGGCGTGATGGATCAAAACAATTCTATGGATGAAAAGGCCAACAAGGGCAGGCAAAGGATTTTTGCCTATCTATCCATGACCGTGGCTCTGCTGCTTCTTCCCCTGGGCATGTACGTCATTGCGGTCATTTCCGGCCGGCCTCTCTGGGGTCTTTCGGCTTTTCTCGTGACCCTGGCGCTTCATCTTCCGCAGCTTCCCGGAGCGTACCGGATTGGCAGGAAGAAAAATCTTTCCACGGCCAGGATCGTTTTCATGACGGTATTTTTCGGCGCTTCGTGGTGGAAGCCCCTTGAAAAAGGGATCATAGACAGGTAGAGCGGAGGTGCTGAAATGAAAGTTCTGATTACCGGCGCAAGCGGATTTCTCGGCAGCCACATCGTCGATGCGTGCATTGAACGGGGCGACACGGTGCGCGTTCTGGTCCGTCCATCCAGCGATAGATCCTACCTTCAAAAATACAAAAGCATAGAATATGCCACGGGAAGCGTGGAGGACGGCGCTTCACTCCTTGGCGCCGTTGACGGCATAGAGACCGTTTATCATTCCGCGGCCCGGTCCGCTGACTGGGGAACCCGCCGCCAGTTTTACGAGACCAATTACCTGGGGACAAAAAACGTGCTCGATGCCTGCCGGGCCCGTCATGTGCAACGGCTGGTGTATGTGAGCAGCCCCAGTGTCGTCTTCAATTACCATGACGAAACGTTCATCGACGAAACGCAGCCCTATCCGCGCCGGTACGCCAATCTTTATGCCGAGACCAAGGCGGAAGCGGAAAAGCTGGTTCTGGCGGCCAACGGCACGAGGGGATTGACCACCGTAGCCCTTCGTCCCCATGCCATCTGGGGCCCCCGGGACCGCATCGGATTTTTTCCGCAGATTCTTTCTAAAATACACGCCGGTAAGTTCAAAGATCTTTCTGGCGGCCGACAGGTCCTCGTTGATCTGTGTTATGCAAAGAACGCCGCCCGGGCCTGTATCCTGGCCGCTGAATCGTCGCGTGCCGAAGGCAGGGTTTATTTTATCACCGATAACGAACCGCAGAGCATCGTGGAATTTACCGCCCGGGTCTGCGCCCTTTTCGACCTGCC
>CAYZLL010000155.1:0-5190 GCA_964479225.1 uncultured Smithella sp. | reverse complement strand
GACCAGAGAGCGGTTGGCGAAAGTTGCTGATTGCCAGCGACCCAGCGGCCAGTAATCAACCAGCAGTAAAACAAAAGGCAGCGTGACCAGCATGGGTTTGCTCATCAAACTCAACGCAAACAAGATCAAACAAAGCATAAATCGGGAGAGTTTGGAGCTTTCAGTGTAGAAAGCATAGGCATAAAGGCAGGCCATGCCGAAAAACATACTCAACACGTCTTTTCGTTCAGCAGCCCACGCGACAGACTCAACCCGCAGGGGATGCAGGGCAAAAATAGCGGCAGCAATAGCTGAAGCCCAGAAATTGCCGGTTGTTTTGTTGAGAAAAAGAAATAAAAAAATAACAGCGCCGATATGCAGCATCAGGCTGACGATATGATGGCCGGCGGGATTTGCTCCGAACAAAGTCCAGTCCAAGGTATGCGACAGCATTGTTAGCGGATGCCAGTTGCCGGAAACCACCGCTGTCAAAGCCCATTGGATATTTTCCGGACTGAACCCGGATTGCACATGATTGTTGCTGATAATGTACCGGCCGTCATCAAAACAAATAAATTCATTGCCCGCTATCCGGCCGAAAGTGACACAACAGGCCAGTATTAAAAGTGCAATGATCAGGCAAGTGTTTTTTTTCGACATCAACAGAAAATATCCCAATGATGATTCATTCTGAAAATGGCTTCATTTCAGGCACGGACTAACGGAATGCCGACAAAAAAACACGCAAAAGATTTTATGTCTGATCCTTATTTTTGCTGCGGTGACGTTCATGGCGCTTGTTTTTCCACCATGCCGGTACCGCTGACGTCACCTGTACAGGCCGTTCGGCCATCGTATTGCAGAATCATCGTTTGCGGCTCAGTGAGCGTGTTAAGATAGGAAACGACATCAAAGATTCCGGTGCAGTTTAGAGGTTCTGTAATCGTCAATATGGCATTGCCGGTTTTATTGTCGCCTACAGAACCGGCGAGCGTCCCCCTGGCGCCAATATTTGCGGAACCGGTTCCGGTAATGGCATTGCCATTTTGCTGGAGTTCGAGTGTCATATACCCTAATCCATGAAAAAAGCCATACCATGTGCCGGCTACATTTTCTGAAGATGAAGGTTGTTTTTCCATAATGACCGTGCCGCTGTCATCACCGCCACAGGCCATGGAGTCCTCAAATTGGAAATTCATTGTTTCAGGAGCGGCTTGGTTGTTAATTGTTCCGGTGCCGTTAAAACTGCCGCTGCAGTCCGCATTGAGGATGGTTATCGTAAAACTGGCGGCATTGCCGACCAGTGTGCCGTTCAGCGTGCCGGCGCTGCCATCTGATGAAAAAAATGTACCCGTCAGTTTGTTGCCGTTTTGCTGGATGTTCAGTTCGTTGGTTAATGGGCCGGAAGCTGTTGAGTTGTAGGAACCTTTCCAGGTACCGTTTGCATTGACTGAAGATGACGGGGGTGGATTATCGTTGTTATCACTGTTACTGCTGCTGCCACCGCCGCCACCACTGCAGGAAGTCATTGCCAAAAGACCAATTGCCATCAGTATTACAAAATATTTTTTCATTGCCATCTCCCTTTGCCAATAGATTTTATGGATAGATTTTTTGTAAATATGTAATGAACAGTCTTTGAAGTCAAGAAAATCTTGCGGCCAATATTTTTCACCCTGTTTAATGTCTGGCGTCAGCTTCAATGAGTGAAAATCCTGGTTGTTTGACCATGGATCAGCCATGTAACGTAAAATAAATCGTGGTTCCCTTGTCTGGCTGCGATTGAGCCCAGACGCTGCCGCCGTGGCGGATAATGATGCGCTGGATGAGCGCCAGACCGATCCCTGTGCCGGAAAACTCTTCTGCTGAGTGAAATCTTTGAAAAGGCGCAAACAATTTTTTTGAATTTTCCATGTTGAATCCAGCCCCGTTATCACGAACAAAATATACCTTTTTGCCTCCTTCAGTTTTTGCCGCAAATTCTATTTCAGGTCTTTCTTTTTTGCCGGTAAATTTCCAGGCATTACCCATTAAATTTTCCAGAACAATGCGCATTAATCGCTGATCTGCATAATCCATGAGATCCTCGGCGATGGTGATGTCGGCGCGGCGGTCAGGCCGGGAACTCTGCAATTCCTCGGCAACCGCTTTCGCGATCTGGGAGAGATTGACCGGGACAATGTCCATTTCCGAACGCGATATTCTGGATAATTTCAACATATCTTCAATGAGGTTTCCCATCTTATTGGTGGCGCGTTTCATTCGGGCAATGTAAGACTTGCCCTGCTCGTCAAGTTTGTCTTCGTATTCCTCCAGAAGCGCCTGCCCGAAACCGTCAACCGTCCTCAGGGGGGCGCGCAGGTCGTGAGACACGGAATAGGAGAACGCTTCCAGTTCAGCGGTGCGTTCCTTCACGCGTTGTTCTAATGTTTCATTAAGGCGAATAATTTCTTCTTCGGCCTTCTTGCGTTCGTTAATGTCTAGTCCAACCCCCAGGAGATAATTTCTACCGGATATCGTAAGTTTTACGCCGGTAAAAATCATGGGGATTGCCCGTCCTTCTTTTGTTAGAAGTCGTCCCTCGGCTGTAGCGTAGCCTTTTTCCATCACATCAGATATGCCTTTTTGGATTTGGGATGTATCAGGTTCAAGGTCGCCAAACCAGTCCATGATATATCTGCCTTTTATTTCATCGCCGGAATAGCCGGTTAATACCTCGTGCTGTTTATTCCAGCGGACTAAGTGGCCGGTATCGTCATAGAGATAAAGAATACCGGGGACACTTTCGAGGATTGCTTCATTAATTAACTGAATCTGATTCAATTCTTCTTCCGCCTGTTTGCGCTCCGTGATATCAATGCTATTGACGACCATTCCGATATTTTTACCGTCAGATCCATATATCGGCCGGCCGGATGAGCGAAGCCAGATATAAGTACCATCTTTACACCGGTAACGTTGCTCGACCTCTTTTTCCGATTCGGTGCGAACGCCTTCCATATATTTATCGATGACCCGGTCACGGTCTTCAGGATGAACAAAGTCAAATGCGTTAGTATGGTTTAGTTCTTCAGGATCATAGCCCAGTATCATGCGTATGGACGGACTATTATATCGAAAAATACCTTGGGCATCCATCTCACTTACGAAACCGCTCATATTTTCAGTGATGCGTTTGTATCGCTTCTCGTTCTCCCGCATTTTTTCTTCCATAACCTTGCGTTCGGTAATATCCATGATTTGTGTCAGGATAAAAGGCGAATTGGAAATGTTGATGATTAATGCTGAGTGGAGTCCCCAATGCATATTCCCCTGCAGGTCACGGACGCGTAATTCGAAATTTCTTGCCGCACCCGTTTTATAAAGTTGTTTTAAAAAAGCCTTGGGTTCGGATTTATCAATCCAGAGACCGAGATCCGCGGGTGTGTGACCGATGAGATCTTCGCGTTTGCATCCCAGAGCGTGAAGATAGGCATCGTTAGCATCAACATAGCGTCCTTCGGGAAAGCTATTGATGCACATGAGGGAGGGACTTTGGTTGAAGGCCAGGGCAAACTTTTCTGCTGAATAACGCAGGGCTTCTTCGGCTTTTTTACGATCGGAAATATCCTTGACGATGTGAACAAATCCGGTCAGTCCACCCTGATCATCCAAGATCGGATAGGCAATGACATTATACCACATACCGTTCTTTCGGCGTTCTATGGATTCCTCTTGCAGTGTTTTTTTGACTTTCAGGACAGGGCAGTCCGGCGGCGGTTCGATCGTGCCGTGAATGATTTCCCAGCAGTATTTTCCTGTGGTTTCTTCTTTGGGAATGTTGAACATTCTGCTCATCACGCTGTTGCAACGGACAATTCGCTGATTGATGTCCAGCACGCAAATGGCGTCGCTGACCGAATCAAAAGTCGTCTGCCATTCCTGAGCTGATTTTTTTAGAAATTCTTGTTTCATGACGCGATCGGTGATGTCGCGCATCATGCCTTTAAATCCAATGGCTTGGCCGGATGGATTGTTTAGTAAGGATACGGAGAGTTCAATGTGAATGATTGAGCCGTCTTTTCTTATCGCCTGCCAATCGATTTCCCGGACAAATTGTCCCGTCTGATAAACGTGATGAAAGCTTCGATACGCTTTTCCGGCACTTTCGTTGGACATGAAATGACGGTAATTTTTCCCGATGATCTCATCTTTGGAATAACCAAACATACGGCAAAGCGCATCATTGGCAAACGTATAATTGCCGGCAAGATCCACTTCAAAATAACCTTCCAGCATATTTTCAATAATGTTCCGGAAAAGATACGGGTTGTTTTTTCGAACAGTTTTAACCTTGCGTTTTACAGGAGGGGGGCTTTTTGTCGCGGTCTTTTTCTTTTTTTCCTGCCCGGACTTTGATGGTTTGCGTTGGGCTGTCTTTTTTTTATTTACGGATTGAGTGGTGGCTTGCTTTTTCATGACGTCAAATCTCTTGTAGAATTGCAGTAGAAAAGTGACTAATTACGTATGCCAGTGACACTTACCATAAACGAATAACTTCAGAATGAGCGTTCCGGATCCTGCTTGAAATCCGGCGAATATTTTTGTCAAATGCTTAATTTATTTATGTTTAAATTATATTCATAAAATAATTAAAGTCAATAGATTTGTTATTTCATGAATGAAAGGGAGTTGTTTGGATAGATGAATTTCCTGCAATCCATCTCTGTGGTTTGATAAAAAAATCCCCGGGTTCTTCATCGATCCGGGGATTCGCATACACAAGAGGTGTGGTTAGAAAGTAAAGGTCAGTTTGTTGAGCAGGATAAAGTCATCGTGCACTTCACTGGTTTTATCAAAGCCTTTAAAGTAATCGCCGGTAAAAAGATAGCCAAATCCTACCATATAGCTCAGGTTGTTGGTAATTTTGTACGTTCCGGTAATATCAATTTCTGTGCCGTACTCATCATCGACAGCGTCCGGAGCGCCCATCAGGGTAGTGTTCTCAGCCTTTGCATAAGAAAGAGAAGCCATGATGTCCAGTTTGTCAATGGGTTTTATCCCGGCTCTGCCTTGGAAGAACCATGCATTGTACATTCCCGTGTCATTAAGATTATATTGTTGAGAAATGTAATTCATGTAAGAGCTTGTCACGTTATTACCATAAATTGTGCCTGCCCAGTAATGGCGTTGATTGTTAAATAAAAGCAGTGTTGGATCCCAATCCATGCC
>CAYZLL010000154.1:0-5270 GCA_964479225.1 uncultured Smithella sp. | reverse complement strand
AGGCTATTAGACTGAAGACTGAAGGCTGAAGACTGTTCCAAGTTTATTGTGACTGCTGATTCATTAAGTATTTTATGGCGAATATCAATAGCCTTTCCCGGAGTCTGTCATCCTTGACGTAGAACCGAAACTTTTCTCCTACTTCAGCCTTCAGTCTAACACCCTGTTAACGAGCTCTTATTTCTTATTTGACAAATTAATGAATATTTAATATTATTAACAACTTTCAAAAATTGCTAAAGCGTCAATTGCCCTTTTTGTAATCTAGAGGGCGGAGCTGTATCAATTAAGGACTAAAAAAACAAATCAGGGCCGGAAGCATCTTGTTCCGGAATATTGCAAAGGAATCTATGAGCCCGTTAAACGCATTGCCCCCTCCACCGTCGGCGCAGCCCGGACGTCCCGTCAGGCAGCCGGTGGGAAGCGAAATCAATCTGTTCGATTACATCGGCGTTATTCTGCGCCGCTGGAAAATTGTGGCGCTGGTCTTTTTAGTTGTCTTCACCGTCGTACTCTACAAAACGATGCGCATGCCGTCGGTTTATCAGGCCTTTTCCACCATCCGCATCATGGAAAACAAAGATCGAATTACGCAGATGAATCCCAGTTATTGGGTTGACCCGACAGCCACCATGAATACGGAACTGGCCACCATCAAATCGCGTTATATTGCGGAAAAGGTGGCCGAGCAACAACATCTCAACTGGCAGGTTTCGAAAAAGACACCGGGGTTATCGTTTAAAATTCTAGAATTTACAACCGCGGCGCAAAATGCTCTTTATCATATCAAAATGACTTCCCGCGCCACCTTTGAAGTCAGAGACAGCAACGGACAATTGATCGGCAGCGGTGAACCGGGAGTTCTTCTGACGGCAGAAGGGTTTAGTCTTCTGCTTAGTGATGTCAGAGGAAAAGCCGGCGACAGTTTCCAGCTCGGTCTGATCCCTCTTGAAGACGCGGCCATGCAAATCAGCGGCGGCTTCAACGCGACCGTGTTTGAAAAAGACACCAACATTATCAAGGCCACTTACACCAGCACCGATCCTGTCCAGGCGCGGGACATGGTCAATGCCTTTGTTCGGGCGTATATCGATCATTCTGTCGCATTCAAGACAGAAGATACCAAGAAGACAGTTGCCTTCATTGATGAACAGATCAAGGCATTGCGCGGCGATCTGGAAAATTCAGAAAACAAACTCCAGAACTATAAAAGCGGCCGGGGAATATTACAGCTTGATAACGAAGCCAGTGCGCTGGTATCCAAGGTTTCGGCCATGGAAACAAAAATTGCCGAACTCAAATTAAGGGAGAATGCACTTCTTACTAATCTGACCAATACCCATCCGGATGTCAAATCAGTTCAGATGCAGATTCAATCGGCTCAATACCAGGTTGCGGTTATCGAAAAAAAAATAAAAAAACTGCCCGTGGTCGAACAGGATCTGACCAAACTGACCCGCGTTTCCAAGGTGAACTCCGACATCTTCACATTTCTACTGCAAAAGCGTGAAGAAGCCCGCATTGCCGTCGGATCGGCCATCAGCAATCTCGAAGTTATTGACCGGGGCATTCTTCCCAAATGGCCTATTTCGCCTAACATTCCCAAAAATCTTCTGCTTGGCATGCTGGCCGGATTGGGGCTGGGCATCGCTCTGGCCTTTTTACTGGAATATCTTGACGACACCATCAAAGATGCCGATCAGGCAAAGCGCGCCATCGGCCTTCCCCTGCTCGGAACCATCCCGCAGATTGAAGGGCGCGTGTCAAGACGCAAAGAACTGACGCATCAGGAAGAGGTTTCCAAAATCACAGCGGGTGGCTCATCCGGCAAGGAAATCGTCCAGCGCAACGGTGCTCTGGTTGCCAAAAACGAGCCCAAATCGCTGGCGTCCGAGGCCTTCCGTGCCCTGCGTACAGGACTGCATTTTTCCGCTATCTCCAAAGACAAAAAAATCATGATCTTTACCAGCACGTTTCCCAAGGAAGGGAAGAGCGTTATTTCCGCCAATACGGCCGTTGTCGTTGCCCAGACGGGAGCGCGGGTTTTGCTGATCGACTGCGATTTGCGCCGCTCATCACAGCATGAAAAATTCGCTGTCCGGAAAACGCCGGGACTCAGCGAAGTACTGACCCGGGATGTGACCTTCGACGAAGCTTTGAATAACACAGCCATCCCCGGCCTTGACCTGCTCTGCGCCGGAACAAATCCGCCCAATCCCTCGGAGCTGCTGGGCTCGGAGGCCATGCAGGATCTCCTCGTGACGCAGCGGGAGAACTACGATTACATCATCGTCGATGCACCGCCGGTTCTGGCCGTCACCGATGCCCCGGTTCTGACGACCGTTTGCGACCTGGTCGTCCTCGTGATGGAAACCGGTCGCGTGCCCATCAAAGCGGCACAGCAGATGCGCGAAATTCTGGACAGACTGCACGCGCCGATCGCCGGTTTTGTCATGAACGACAAAACCGGTAAGGGCGAGCATTACGGCTACTACGGAAGCGGGTACTTCGGCAAAGCCTACGGCTACAGACACGGTTATGGTTATGGTTATGGCTATGGCCACGGATATTATTCCGACGATGAACCCCAAAGCGCCAGAAAAGGTTTCCGCTGGGAAAACTTCATCCCGGACAAAATCCTGCGCAGCATCGAAAAACTCAATGGAAAAAAATAACGAAACATTCGGGTTCAAGCTGCAACCTTGAACCCGCCTCGTAAATGTCATCCCCGAATGTACCTGTCGGGCCATGGTGCCCTTCAGGGTAGATCCATTATTCTTTCCTGGATTCCCGCCAAAAGTATGCGGGAATGACGCGGTGGTGTTTTTAACCTTGAACATAGAACGCAGAACTTTTAACCCATAACCCGAGAGCTTTGCATAACTCCTCCTCATGTCATTTCGAGGAGCAAAGCGACGAGAAATCTTTCTTTAATATTATTGCATTATAAGATTTCTCCCTTCGGTCGAAATGACAATTTGATCATTATGCAAAGGTTTCAACCCATAACCCTTAACAACTTAAATCTCCTCTGAGGTCCCCAATGAAAGGCATAAAAAAAGGAATCATTCTGGCCGGCGGTGCCGGCAGCAGGCTTTACCCGCTCAACTTAGTAGCCAGCAAACAACTCCAACCGGTTTATGACAAACCGATGATCTACTATCCCCTGTCAACATTAATGATGGCAGGGATTCGGGACATTCTCATCATCTCCACACCGCAGGACACGCCGCGTTTTGAAACGCTGCTGGGTGATGGCAGTCGCTGGGGTATAAAACTGACATACAAAGTTCAACCGGAACCCAAAGGCATCGCCCAGGCCTTTCTTGTCGGGGAAGATTTTATTGCCGACAATTCCGTCTGCCTGATTTTAGGAGACAACATTTTTTACGGCAAAATAGACCTGCATAAAATTGTGCAGCAATTCAAAGGCGGCGCAACCATTTTCGGCTATTACGTCAATGATCCGGAACGATACGGCGTTGTCGAATTCAATGAAAAAGGGAAAGCCATCAGCATTGAAGAAAAGCCCGCCAGACCAAAAACAAACTATGCCGTTCCGGGATTATACTTATACGACAAAAATATTACCCGGATAGCCAAAGCCATGAAACCATCCGCCAGAGGCGAACTGGAAATTACTGACGTCAACATGGAATATCTGCGCCGCGGCAAACTTCATGTTGTTCCCTTAGGTCGCGGCATCGCGTGGCTGGATACCGGAACCCATACCAGTCTGCTGGAGGCCAGCCATTTTATCGGCACGCTGGAAGCGCGGCAGGGATTGAAGATCGGCTGTCTGGAAGAAATCGCTTATCGCATGGGTTTTGTGGACAAAAAGAAAATGAAGAAGGTCATTGAAGAAACGCCAAAGTCCACTTATCGGGATTACCTTGAAAAAATTCTCAAAGAAACATCGCCCGAAAACCTTGCAGAAAAACCGGGAATACCATATTAGTTTTCGAAGCTGGAGCAGGGATGTTTCATGCTCCGAAACATTCGGGTTCAAGCTGAAACCTTGAACCCGCTTCGCACCGTGAACAACTGAACCGTTGAACCTGTTTTTTCATTATGCCCTTTACCATTACAAGTCTTCAGATTGCCGATGTCATTCTCATTGAACCGAAAGTCTTCCCCGACAACCGGGGTTTTTTTATGGAATCTTTCAAAATGTCCGACTTCAAAAAAGCCAACCTTCCCGTTAAATTTGTCCAGGACAATTTCTCTTTTTCAAAAAAAAATGTCCTTCGCGGAATGCATTACCAGAGAGAGCCCAGGGCACAGGGAAAACTTGTAACCACCTTCAAAGGCGCAGTCTGGGATGTTGCTGTTGATATACGCAGGCAATCTCCGACATTTCTGAAATGGGTTGCCGCGGAGCTGAATGATCAAAACCATGCGATGCTTTACATACCGCCGGGATTTGCCCACGGCTTTATTGCGCTGACAGACGATGTGCATTTATTGTATAAGTGCACCCGTGAATACGATCCGCAAGCCGATGCGGGCATTCGCTGGAATGATCCGGATATTGCCATCACCTGGCCCGTTCAGAACCCGATTCTTTCCGAAAAGGATCAGCAGCTACCCTTGCTTAGCCAGGCCGAACTCTTTTAAAAACTCTAAGCTGGAGCAGGGATGTTTCCTGTTGCGAAATATTTTGATTCAAACTGCAAGTTTGAACCAGCATTAAAACTCTAAGCTGGAGCAGGGATGTTTCCTGCTCCGAAATATGCCGCTTTTCCCTTCCCGCCCTTGACGGCCATGGTGACCCTATAGTGCCCTTCAGGGTATTCAGGTTAGAGGGATTGAGTGAGGGTGAAAATTTAACCTTGAACGTAGAACGTAGAACCTAGAACTTTTTTCAACCGTTGAACCGTGAACCTTTTTTAACCTATGCTTAACATCTCCTTCATCTTCGGCACGCGCCCTGAGGCCATTAAACTAGCACCGGTAATTCTGGCGGCAAAGGCCGATCCGCGTTTCAAATGCAAAGTCTGCGTCACCGCACAGCATCGCCAAATGCTCGATCAGGTCCTCAAAGTCTTCAAAATCAAACCCGATGTTGATCTCAACCTCATGCGTCCCAACCAGACACTTGCCGGATTAACCGCCAGAGCCATCAGCGCCATCGACACCTATCTCGCAAAAGAAAAGCCCGACATCGTCATCGTCCAGGGCGACACCACAACCGTCTTCTGCGCCGCCTTGTGCGCCTTCTACCACAAAATACCCGTCGGCCATGTCGAAGCCGGCCTGCGCACAGGCAA
>CAYZLL010000153.1:0-5303 GCA_964479225.1 uncultured Smithella sp. | reverse complement strand
TGACCTTCTTCATCCTGAATAGTTGTCATCGTCACGAGAACGGTCAGAGCCTTGTCTTTCAGCATAATTTCCAGTTGCTTCTCCAGTAACCCCTCATTATTTTCTTTCATTTCCTGTAAAAATTCATCGACCAGAGCAATATGTTCCGGAATCATGAGGTCGCGATAATTTTGTAAAAGAACTTTTTCAGCACTAATGTCAAACATCTTCTCCGCGGCGCTGTTGAGTGTGGTGATAATCCCGTTCTTGTCTGCGGAAATCACACCGGCGGAAACGTTGCGCAAAACCGTTTCCATATATTGACGTCGCTGCTCCAGATTGACGTTAGCCTCTTTTAAACTGTCCTGACTTTTCTTTAAATCCTTTGTCATTTGATTGAACGATTTCACCAGAATTCCAATTTCGTCATCAGCCTCAATATCAATTTGACTATCCAGATCCCCCCTGGTGATTCTATTGGTCGCGTTCACCAGATCCTGTATCGGTCCGGTAATCCCCTTGGCCAGCGTCAAACCGAACCACGTCGCCAGAAAAATAATCACCAGCGTCACGATAGACAGTGTAATCGTGTAATTAAGCTTGATCGGTTTTTTTAACAGTTCAATCTTCTGATACTGCCCGGAAGCATCGGCAATACTTTTTAATTTATCCACAAAACCTTTGGGAATTAAGTAACTGACCGATACCCGTCCAATCACTTCTTCAGGAATGGCTGAAGCAAACACGGGAGCAATGCCGACAATGATATCTCCCTTATCTGAAGGTTGAATGGTTGATTCTTCTTTGCCTGAATAGATGTCCTCTGTCATTTGGGGTGTCAGATCAACAGGCAGGAGATCAGGATGTTCAATATCGGGAAACACGATCTTTTCCTGTTGAAAATCAAAATAGGTTTCAATCATTCCCTGCTGGTAGTTTTTTTGACGTTGCGCAACAAAGACTTTCAAATATTCCGAGCGTTCTTTTTCATAAAGACGGTTTTTCGTGATATCCGCGCTGATCTGCCGGGCATTGAATTTGGCGTGTTCCTGCATTTGCTGGTAATAAACCTGAGCGACCTCCAAAGACCGGTTCAACGTCTCACCGATCTTGATATTGAACCAGAAATCAATGCTGTAAGAAAGAAAGTTGATGGCAAATAAAAAAAGCAAAACGGTCGGAATCAGAGAAAGACCGACAAATGTGGCGACAAGTTTTGTCCTCAGCCTGGAACCGATCACGCCCCGACGATGCTCATAAAACAGTTTAACAACATTCCGGATAATCAGGAACAGCAACAGAACGATTAAAATAAAATTGATGCTGGTCAATCCAAAAACAAAGATATTCGTGGACAACGGCAGATTATATTTATTGAAAAAAGTACTCGCGAGTAGTGTGAAAACGATGGTTAGAATACCGACGACCACAATGATGATCAATTCGCGGCGACGTTTCTTTAATTCGTTCTCGTCAATGATTTTGGGGGAAGATTTTTTTTGCATCAGCCAATGGTTATTTTCAATTATTTTCCGGGTTAAACAAATGATCCATTAATAAGAAAATTTCTGTCGGTACCAGGAGGTCTCAAAATCCCAAAAAGAGACAAAGAAAAAAACAGATTCCATGTGCAAAGGCAAACGAACCTTGTCCATTTTAATCTTTACCATCGTGTAATAGTTTTTTCCCTTGGTCAATGCGGACATCGGAGCAATGACAATGCCATTAAAATCAGACATTGCCTTTTGAGCGCTTTCAAAACTATTAAAAACAACCGGCTCACTTTTAGTCGTTGCAACGGTATAGGTTTTCTTCAGATTATCATATTGAATCGTACGGATAATCTCCTGCGCTTTAATTTTTCTATCCCACAGTAATGGCCTTTCCTCATAAACCTCAATCCACATGGTAAAAGCAGTCGAAATTCCGGCTGAAACGGCCCTTTCCATTTCCGGTTTAAAACCATTGATCAGGCGGGCATATAAGAGAACATTGTCAAAATCATTGGTAATCAGAACATCCATAATTCTGGGTTCACGAGCGTAATTGATGGCGGGAAAGCAGAAAGTCATGATCACCAAGACACTGAAAAACAAACCCGGGAATTTCTTTATTAATTTTTTCATAAATTTATTCAGCACCTGATGGAATGCGTGTTCGGCATCATCAGATTTAATGATAACATAATCAATGACTTAAACTTATATCGTGCGCTTTAGTTCTCAGGAAAACAATGACCCTGAAGGCGCCTTTTCAAACGATATAAAATTTATCGACGAATACTAGGCAACATACGGATAAAAATCAAGATTAATTTGGATTAAACTTGAACGGCATCCAATGTTCTAAATGAAGGGAGCTTGAAACGATGAAGCTTATGATGCTCTTTTTTGTCAACACCGTTGACGATTTCCCAGCAATCCGGCTGACTCATCAACTCTCTGAGCAACAGATTGTTTAAGCGATGACCTGATTTGCAGGCGACAAAATGGCCGATGATCGGCATACCCAGGAGGAATAAATCCCCGATCGCATCCAGTATTTTATGCTTCACAAATACATCGGGCATGCGCTGTCCTTCCTTGTTGATAATTTTTTTATCATCCAGAACGATGGCATTTTTCAGAGACCCGCCCAGGGCCAGACCCCGGGCCTGCAAAAACTCCAGATCTTTTAAAAAGCCAAAGGTTTGCGCGGCACATATTTCTTTTTCATAGATCTCGTCTGAAAAAGTCATATGATAAGACTGCCGGCCAATTACCGGATGCTGGAATTCTATTTCATAGCTTATTTTAAGCGCATCCGCAGGCATAAACATCGCACTGCAATCCCCACTGTTAACCGACACAGGTTTTTTGATGATTAACATTCTTTTATTTTTCTTCTGCACATGCGTTCCGACTTCTTTGAGCATATTCACAAAAGGAAGCGCACTTCCATCCATAACCGGCACTTCAAAAGAGTCCAGCTCAACCATGGCGTTGTCCACCCCCATACCGCTGAATGCCGACAGAAGATGCTCTACCGTGGAAACGGTTACACCATTGGAACCAATGGTTGTCGCCAGGGTTGTATCAGAAACATTATCGTAACGCGCGGGAATCAATCCGGCATCAGGTAAATCCTTGCGGACAAATACAATACCTGTATCAGCCGGCGCTGGCTTTATTTTCATATTGATCTTCCGACCGGTATGTAAACCGATACTGAAGCAACTTGTTTCTTTTTTTAATGTCCTCTGTAAATGCATGATATCAATCCTTAATGACTTACTTAATATACAGCAATTAGCATACCATTTTCAGACATATTCGCAATAAAACATAAGTTGTCGTAATGATTAATATTATTAAAAATCTGGGCACGACTGAGACGGTGGTTTTAGATTGGGGTGTGGCAAAAAATATACAGTTAATGTATTCGTTATGCAAAAAGCTGCATCTACTTATAATATCGCTGTTTTTCGGAGTAAATACACCCGCAGTAGGGCTGGCGGTACATTCCCGTTTCCCTGGATATCTTGATGCCTTCCGACCATCCTTCACGAAAGTCCTGATAATAAAATTGTATCCCCAATTTCGCGCTTAAATCATCCCCTATTTCTCTGATCAAGTCGTGTTTCTGAAATTTGCTGTACAACAAGGTCGTCGTGAAACTATCATATTGCTCCCGGGCAGCCAACTGAGCCGTGTACATCAGGCGATCCCGAAGACAAAAGGAACAACGTTCATTTTCCTTGAGATGGGCAATGGCGCATAAAAATTCTTCCAGCGGATAACCTTTCGGCCAGATAATATTGAAAAATGTTTTGTCGGCGTAATCACTAAGCGCCTGACGACGTCGCTGGTATTCCTGGTAGGGATGAATGTTAGGATTATAAAAAACTCCGGTGATCTCATGTCCCTGAGTTCGTAATTCTTTCAGGGGATAAATCGTACAGGGCCCGCAGCAGATGTGCATTAACATTTTCATGTAACAAAAACCTTTTTAAAATGACGTTCTTAATTACCAGATATTACTGTATAAAACAATATTGAATCAGGAAATTTTAAATTCTTTTCTGAAGATTTATAATCCACATTACGCGTCGACAATGAAAGCCCTGTTGTTTGAAAAAGAGTACCGAGTAAAATCGTATAGCCTTTCATCCCTTGTTCCCCAAATCATCTGGGATTTTGGCAAACCGGTTCCCATCCTCGAAGAGAAAGGCAATCAGGTATGTCTGCCCGCCGAAAAACAATTTGCGGTTATCGTTGATGTGAAAGATTCATCAAACCTGACAACGCTGTTTCCTCAATATGAAATAAAGAAGATATACCGGATCAACCTGAACGCCCAAAACAAGCAAGAAAGTGGACTGGTAAAAGATTATTATCTTTTTTCGAAGATCGCCAGGTAAGGGTTTTTAAAATTGCTGTTATAAAATTGAAAAGATATTATCTGAATACTTGAAAATGAATTACATCGACACCATCAAAGCTCTGGATCAAGAATTCTTCCTGATACTAAATGGCTTGCATAATGCATTTTTTGGCGGATTCATGTTTGCTTTCAGTCAGAAAATCGTATGGATCCCCTTCATGATCTCCTTAGTGTACGTTTTAATCAAACAGGGCCGGCGTAACGCTGTCTGGATGATATCAGCGCTGATTTTATGCATCGTCCTGGCCGACCAGATTTCATCGGGTATCATCAAAGACGCCGTGCAACGATTACGCCCTTCGCGTGATCCTTCATTCAGTGCCCTGGTTCATATTGTAAACGGATACACCGGCGGAAAATATGGTTTTGTTTCTTCACACGCGGCTAATACTTTCGGCTTTGCATTATTAAGTTCTTTGCTGGTCAGGCGAATGATCTATACTGTAACGGTGTTTTTGTGGGCGGCTGTCATTGCTTATTCCCGCATTTATCTCGGAGTGCATTATCCGCTGGACATTTTGGGTGGCGTGTTTGTCGGGGGCTTGTCAGCTTTATTTTGCTTCCGGCTTTTAAAGAGATTTCAGCCTGCCGTCGCGGAGAATCACTTCTCCGATAATCACGTCATCATCCCTGTATGTGCCCTGGGAATGACCGTATTGATGATTTTAATTTACAGCCTGATGATCGTCATTTGAATTCATAATCATTGTTCGCCTTGATCGCTGACTGAAACAAGGTCAAGGATCTTAAAAAATTTCTCCCTGAGGCGATTTTGTGGATTTGAGACCGAAGTGTTCGTAGGCCCTCGCGCAGGCCATTCTCCCGCGGGCTGTCCTTTGCAAATATCCTTCCTGAATCAGATACGGTTCATAAACATCTTCAATGGTCACTCTTTCTTCGCC
>CAYZLL010000152.1:0-5311 GCA_964479225.1 uncultured Smithella sp. | reverse complement strand
GTTGCCATTGTCTTTTTCATGATCTGTTACCTCCTTGGGGTAATTTGTTTGTTCACTTGCCTTTATATTAATGAAAATACCGTGCCAGAACATCCGGGAGGGCAAACAAATATTGCAAGTATATGATATATATAATGAAAAAGCGGCAATAACCTCCGCAAAGCACACCCCTCAAATCGCTTCTTTAATCATTTTCTTAATAAAACATTAAAAACGCTTCAACGAAATGTAGAAAATAACCCCGCCTAAGGTTTTTGCGTATAAGTATAAGATTAACTTGACATTAAAGGATGATTTACTTAAATTCTTGCCGGCAAAAACATTTATCAAAAACGAAAAAAGTCTTCATTCATTATAAAATGATAAATTAATTAACGGTGCAAATGAAAAAAAATACTGGATTCCTCATAGCGATCGCTTCTTTAATTTTATTTATTTCATCTTTAACGGCGTGCAACTCCAGCAACAATCATAAGGAAACATCTGAACTTCCCAAAGTCAGCATTACAACAGAAAACGGCGCAGAGATAACATCAAAAGAGGTTTATATTGCAGCCACTGTATCCATATCCAATGTAAAAGATGAATGGTCGCTCGATGAGGTGGAAGCGGGTGTCAGAGGCAGAGGGAATACATCCTGGGAAGAACCCAAGAAACCATACAGAATAAAATTTAAGTCTAAACAAAATATATTCGGCCGCGCAAAAGCGAAAAGCTGGACACTCATTGCCAATTATTGCGACAAGAGCCTGTCCAGAAACTATCTTGCTTATACACTTGCTTCTAAAATGGACGGCATTGAGTTCTCGAGTATGGCGGAATTTGTCGAGCTGTATTTGAACGGTGAATATTTAGGTGTATATCTGCTATGCGACCAAATGGAAGTCGGTGAAGACAGAATCAACATTGATGAAGGAAGTTCTGATATAGACACCGGCTATTTACTGGAAATGGACTTTCGGGCATCCATGGAAGGCGAGCTGGATTGGGATTATTTCTTCATGCCAAACTTGTTTCCCGCTTACACAATTAAATCTCCTGCCACAGACGAGGATTATTATTCACAAGAGCAATTGTATTACATCAAAGATTATCTTCGCAACGCATATGCGGCAATCCTTTCCAGGGATATGCAGGCAATCCGTCAGCACATAGATATTAATTCCTTTATTGACTGCTACATTGTGCACGAATTGTTCTGCTCTCTCGATGTGCCCTTTACGAGCTTTTATCTTTACAAAAAAAAGAGCGGCCTTTTGTACGGAGGTCCCGTATGGGATTTTGATAGAAGCAGCGGCAACGTCAATTATGGCCCGGGACAAAAGGAAAGCCACTCCCCTACTGTTTCTTTATGGGCTGCCGATATGAATCCGTGGTATCAAGCACTTCTCTTAGTTCCGGAAATAAAGACTATGTTGCGAAAAAGATTAGCTGATTCGCAGACAAATATTGCTGAAATCATCGCCGAATGTGACACGCTTAACGCAAAGCACAATAAATCATTCGAAAGGAATTTCGTGAAATGGCCAATCATGGGTGTATATGTGGCGCCGAACCCCGATGATATCGTCGCCATCAAAACCGTCAAGGGTCAATTGGCGTTTTTGAAAAATTGGCTGACGGCCAGAAATCAATATATGTTGACAACGTATGATGTTTCCGTCGACTAAAAAATAAATGTTTGCTTTTGAACAGCGTCCATCTTGCGAATTGAATTCATCAATTTATAACGGGTAAAAAGAAACAAAACAACCGGGGTCAAGGTTTAAATGTCAAGGTTTAAATGTCTTGACACCGCAATACCTTCTTCCCTATAATCACGCCATAAATAATCAATGCCAATATCATCTTTACCTCTGGATGTAGATTCAGTCAGGTTCACTGATTTTTAAATTGTTCAACGCTGTATGGATTGTTTCGGGAACGGAAGATGAAAGAAAAAAGCCCTCGTAACAAAGTCAAAACAAAACCCGAGCGCACGGAAAGTGTCTGGGCGAAGGAAGTTTTCAGCAACGGCCAGCAGTCCCTGCAAAGTATCATCGGCTCATCTCCCATTCCCGCGTTTATTATCGGCAAGGATCATCTGATTATTTACTGGAACAAGGCACTCGAGGAGTTAAGCGGAATCAAGGCCAAGGAAGTCGTCGGAACCGGCCAGCAATGGCGGGCTTTTTATAAAACCGCAAGGCCTTGCATGGCCGATTTGCTTGTTGATAAATACCAGAAAAAAATTCCGCAGTGGTATTCCGGAAAGTACATCAAATCAAAATTAATTAAAGGCGCCTACGAAGCAACAGATTTTTTCCCGGAGCTGGGCAAGCGGGGAAAGTGGCTGCGTTTTACCACCGCGGTTATCCGCAATTCCAAAAGGTTGGTTATCGGCGCAGTGGAAACGCTTGAAGATATCACGCAGGCGAAAAGAGCGGAAGAGGCTCTTCTCCAGGCCCATGAAGACCTGGAAATAAAAGTAAAGGAACGCACGCGTAAACTGATCAAAACCAACAAAGTCCTCAAGGAGACAACCGATCAATTGTCGCTCATTCTGGAATTTCTGCCCATTGTTTCCTATGCCTGTCAAACTGATGAAAATGCGACCATCACGTTTGTCAGCAAACGCGTCAAGGAAATTACGGGATATACGCCAACGCAATTTACCGGTAATCATTTTTTCTGGCAGGAACACATCCATCCCGACGACCGAGATAATGTTCTGAAGAAATTAAAATCTGCCACAGGAAAAAGAACGCAACAATTTGAATACCGTTTTCAGATTGCGGACGGTTCCTATCGCTGGATTTCCGATCATCGCCGTCTGATTAAACCGGGTCAGCGGGCCCGCAGTTATATGGTCGGTGCGTGGCAGGATATCACGGAGGATAAGAAAATACGGCAGGAAGGAGAATTCCGGCTGCAGCAGATGATTCAATCCCATAAGCTTAAGGCACTGGGCGAGGTTGTCGCGGGTGTTGCCCACGAAATCAATAATCCGGTCAGTTTTATTGCCAACAACATTACCATGCTGGAGGAAATGTGGAATGCCGTGGAACCGATCCTGGCCAGTGACGGCGCCTCGCATCCGGACTGGGGCAACAAGGGCATCGGGTATGTTGAAGTCTGCACCAATATGAAAGAAATCATTGAAGAGTTTAAGATTGCTTCCCAACGCATCAAGCGTGTTGTGTCCGGATTGAAAGAATTTGCCCGCACGGATGAAACCGTTGAAAAGAAACCGGTCAAAATTGCGGAAATTATCCAGGGCGTGATGATCATTGTCGGCGCTCAGGTACGCAAGACCGTTTCCCGCGTGGATATTTATGTGGACAGCAATCTGCCGCCGGTTCAGGGGCACTTTCAAAAACTCGAGCAGGTCATCGCCAATCTTCTGATTAACGCTCATCAGGCCATTACGCCGGACCGGAAAGGGCGCATCATCATCACGGCCAGAAGCCTGGAGCGGCTCAACGCGATTCTGATTGAAATTGAAGATAACGGCATCGGCATGAAAAAGGAAGTCAAGGATCATATTTTTCAGCCTTTCTTCACCACGCGCCGTGATCTGGAAGGAACCGGACTCGGTCTTTCCATCTCTTACGGACTGATCAAAGAGCATCACGGCATCATCGGCGTGCTTTCCCGTCCCAATGTCGGCACGCGGTTTTCCATTTACCTGCCGCTGGACTCCCGCACACCAATCAGTCTTCGTCCGGCCATTCTCTGCTGCGATAGCGACGATTCCTTTCTCAATGAAATAAAAATGAACTTTGTGGATGTTCTGGACTGGCAGTGCACTTCCGGGGATGCCGGCGAAGACATCATCTCGTATCTGGAAGCGCATCCGGAGATTGATATTTTCATCTCGGAAATCAATCTTCCCTCCATGAACGGCTGGGAATTAGCCCGGAAAATCAAAGAGCGTTTTCCGCTCATGTGTGTCATTCTTTATTCTGCCGATGCCGACAAGCTGAAGTCCGAGAGCAAAACGTCGGATCAAGCGGATTACGTACTGAAAAAACCATTCAGCATGGTGCAGTTGCAAAATATCATTCGTGAAGCAGGAAGGCAGCGATTATGAGAATCCTGATTGTTGATGATGAAGAAGTCGCTCTGAATTCGATCAAGCGTCTATTGAAGTGGCGGGGAATTCGCAGCGTGGATATCTGCTCCAGCGGCCGGGAGGCTATTGCGAAAATCAAAGAAACCGAATTCGACATCGTTCTGCTGGATTTGCTGATGCCGGAAATTGACGGGTTACAGGTTCTGGAAGCGACGAAGCCCTACCGCCCGCATACGGAATTTATCATTCTCACGGCCATTGATGATATTCCCACCACTGTCAAGGCGGTTCGCCTGGGAGCTTATGATTATCTCGTCAAACCGGTGGATAATGACCTGCTGCTCCTGGCCATTAAGAGAGCCTATGAAAGAAGGGGATTGCTCATCGGTTTGTCATCAACAGCAGGCCAGGGCAAAAGCAATGTTCCCCAACCCTTTAGGGAGATTATTTCCCGGTGTCCGAGAATGTGTTCCCTGCTTTCGTACGCGCAGGTTATGGCCGCCGGCGGCAATCCGATCATGATTACCGGAGAATCAGGCACGGGCAAGGAACTGGTCGCCAGAGGCATTCATCAGGCGGGACCGATGCCGGAAGGTCCGTTCATTGCCGTCAATGTCAGCGCCATTCCCGCCAGCATGTTTGAAAGCCAGTTTTTCGGTCACGCCAAAGGAGCTTTTACCGGAGCGGATGTGCCGCACCGTGGTTATTTCGAACAGGCGGACGGCGGCACACTTTTTCTGGATGAAATCGGTGAGCTGCCAATCGGTTTGCAGTCCAAACTGCTGCGGGTGTTGGAAGAAAAATCTTTCTATCCCCTCGGGGCTTCCAAACCGGTCTGGGTGGATGTCCGGGTTATATCGGCTTCCAATCGGGACATTGAACAGGCCTGCCAGGAAGGTCATTTCCGGCTGGATTTACTGTACCGTTTAAAATCCGTTCATGTCCATTTGCCGCCGCTCCGGGAAAGAGACGGTGACATTGAGCTGCTGGCCCTTCATTTCCTGCGCAAGTCCTGTGAGGCTCACAGAAAAGAAATCAAAGGGTTCACCCCGGAAGCGATGGATACGCTCAGCAGCAAAAATTACCCCGGCAATGTCCGCGAATTGTCGCAAATCATTGACAATGCTGTACTGGTGGCAACTACCGATTTTATTCAACCCGCTCATCTGGGCATGACATCAACCGGCAAAACCTCTTTATCGCGGCAGTTATGCACATTAAAGGAAAATGACGAAACGCATCTGTTGTATGTCTTGA
>CAYZLL010000151.1:0-5344 GCA_964479225.1 uncultured Smithella sp. | reverse complement strand
GCAGCGCGGGCAAGACCGAACTGCCCGTTAAAGAATACCATATACCACTCATCATTTATGCGCCCGGAGGACAACTGCCGACCGGTCATATCAAGACCATCACCAGTCAGGTGGATTACGCACCTACATTGCTTGGGCTTTTGAATTGGAGCTATCCCAGCCGTTTTTTTGGTCATGACGTACGTGCTATATCCCCTGATGAGGGACACGCCATTATCGGCAATTACCAGAAACTGGGTCATATAGAAGAAGGCAAATTCATCGTTTTAAAGACGATGCGCAAGAACGTCGCCTACCGCTATGACTTTGCGAGTCAGTCCATGATAAACATCCCTGTCAGTGCAGAGCCGCTCACTGAAACCATAAGTTATTATCAAGTCGCCAGTTATCTTTATAAACATAAGTTGTACAATGATTTAACGGCTGATGAGTTCGACACTTACATGAGGCAGGGTCCTAAACTGGCGGCAAAGGAAGCCTATAATGTTTCGAAAAGAGAACCCGATCCGCTCAGCAGCATATAAAGAATAAAAACTACTCCGATGATAATGCGGTAGTAACCAAAATATTTGAATCCATAGTTCTCTATAATTTTTAAAAAAACTTTCACTGCAATCCAGGCCGATGCAAAGGCAACTACAAAACCGATGGCTAAGAGGATCAGCTCGTTTGCTGAAATAGCCGCATCCGTTTTCAGTAAATCATACCCTGATGCCGCGAACATGGTCGGAACGGCAAGTAGAAATGAAAATTCGGTGGCCTGTTTTTTGTCCAACCCGTTAAAAACGCCGCCGATAATGGTTGCGGCGGCACGGGAAACGCCGGGGATCATGGAAAAACACTGCGCGACGCCGATGAAGAAAGAATGTTTATAAGAGATATTTTCCAGATCCATGTATTTTGTTTTGCGGGCAACAACGTGCTTGTCTATAACAATGAGAATGATGCCTCCCAATATCAGCGAGATGGAAACGACCCAGGGATTGAAAAGATACATCTTAATGGTTTTATAGGCCAGAAAGCCCACCACGGCAGTAGGTATAAATGCGATTCCCAACTTTATGTATATTTCTATGCCTTTAAGGAAACGCTTGTAGTAAAGTATAACAATAGCCATAATGGCCCCAAGTTGAATGGCTATTTCAAAGGTTTTTACGAAAGAATCATTTTGAATCTTCATGAACGAAGAAGCCAGAATCATATGCCCCGTGGAAGAAACGGGCAGAAACTCCGTAATCCCTTCAATAATCGCGAGAATAATGGTCTGAATAATGTCCATATGACGCAATGCTTATACTTTTAGATGTTTTTATGTCAATGAAATAATAGATAAAAAATATATTTTTAATCCTTGACATAATGCTTCCGTCCTTTTATCTTCACTATAAATCGGCATCATCAAGGTGAGAAAAAGAAATCGCACTCTGATAAATTGGGCCACCGTAAAGTGATTATGAAGAATAAAGAAGTGGAAAATATCTCCGGGAAAGAAACAGGGCCAGAAAATCGTAATTCTGACCAGAACGTCGTCAAAAAAGGGAAATTTTACGTCCAACGGTTTTTGCTGATTCTGCTCGTCATTCTCTTGCTGCCTCTTTCCTCATCCGTGGCAAAGAATATTACCTGCAGCCGCCTGCCCCTGCTGATGAAAAGTTTTCTGGCCAATCACTATGCGATGAAGGATCTGACCGGAACGATCAAAGATAATGCCGTCGATCAGATGATCAAAATCATGGATCCCACGAAGACGTTGTTGTACGAGTCTGATGTGACAAGACTCAAACCTTTCCTGCGTCAAGTCTTTGCCAGTATCCAGGCTGGAGACTGTACTTCGCTAACCCCGGTTTACGAAATACTGGTGACACGGGCTAAGGAGAATGAAGCCATTGTGAAGCAGATTCTGGGCTCAGGCTACAAGCTTGATGAGAAAATGGAACTGCAAATCGATGTCAAAAAACGTCCTTATATTAAAACAAGACAGGAAAAGGAAGATCTTCTGAAAAAGGTTGTGCAGTTTCAGATTGAAAATAATCTGCTGGCTGGCGTCAGCCTGGCGGAGGCCAAAAAACAGCAGATTCACCGTTATGAATTGCAGACGATGCGAATCATTAAGCGTAATCCGGAAAAACTGGTGACCTCTGCGGCGGAAGCTTTTGCCCAGGCGCTGGATCCGCATACGAGTTATATGTCTCCTGAAAGCTTCGACGATTTCCGGATCCAGATGCAGCTTTCGCTGGAAGGAATCGGGGCGGTGCTCAGCTCTGATAATGGTTTTACCGTGATTGAGGAATTGATTCCCGGAGGAGGCGCCGAGCGTTCCGGTTTGCTGAAGCCTAAAGACAAGATCGTTGCCGTTGCCCAGAAGAATGAACGGCCTGTGAATGTGATTGATATGGACCTGCGTGATGTTGTCAAAATGATTCGCGGCAAGAAGGGGACTCAGGTAACCTTGACCGTCCTGAGGCAGGCGGAGCGCACTTATCGTTTCGACGTAACGATCAAACGTGATAAAGTTTACCTGAAAGAACAGGAGGCGAAGATATCCTACGAAACAAGGTCATTCCAGGGGAAACAATACACATTCGGAATTATTGATCTTCCGTCGTTCTACGGCGACGAGAAAACAGGCAAATCCTGTTATGAAGATGTCAAGGAACTGATCGCTGATGCCCGTCGGCAGCGGGTAGATGGGCTCGTTCTGGATTTGTCGCGTAACGGAGGAGGTCTGCTGGGCGAAGCGGTGCGTATCGCCGGGCTTTTCCTGGGCAGGGGAGCTGTTGTGGCGACGAAAGACAGTCAGGGTGAGCTGACGATATTCATTAACGGTTCGTCATCAACCCGCATCAAAGGTGATAACATTGAAGTGATTGCATTCCCTGCGGAAGAGCCGCAAGATATCTTCAGCGGCCCACTGGTTGTTTTAACCAGCCGCTTAAGCGCTTCGGCAAGCGAGATTGTGGCCGGCGCTCTCCAGGACTATAACCGGGCGGTCATCGTGGGGTCCGATCATACTTTCGGCAAGGGATCCGTCCAGACGCTGTCAAGACTGCCCCGTGATTTGGGCGGCATGAGAGTAACGACGGCACTTTATTTCCTGCCCAAAGGCAAGTCCACGCAGAAAATCGGCGTGGGAGCGGATGTGCGAGTGCCCGGCTTATTTCTTGTTGAAGATATCGGGGAAACGACACTGGAATATCCTCTGCCGGCACAGGCCATATCATCTTTTATAGATATGCCGGGAAAATCGACCCCGGTTTGGAAGCCGTTAGACAAGTCCATCTATGGTGAATTGGCGGGGAAATCTTCTGCCCGTGTCTCAAAAGACGAAAAATTTCTAGAGATTATAAAAAACAATGCAGAAGCGGCCGCGAAAAAGGGTGTTATCAAGATTACCGACTTCCGCAAGGAAATGGAAAAGGAAAATGGTGACAAACAGAAAGATTCACCTTCGGAAATAAAGAAAAAGGCCAAAGAACAGTATGCGCCTTATATTAACGAGAGCATTAATGTTCTCATCGATATGATCATGATGGGGAGAAAACAGTCTGTTCCACAGGCCATCCAGGCCAAAGCTCTTGGCCGTTAAAGGTTCGCAGACACATCGCGCGACCAAAAACTTTTCATCGTTGGCAGAACCCTTTAACTTTAGCCATATCCAGCAATAGGCAGTTTTTCAATCTGCAGGCCTTTTGCGCATCGTAGCATCCCAGTTTTTTGTTGCCCTGGTTTAGATGAATAACGCCCCGATTGATATACGCTTGGGCCAAATCCGGTTTGAGACGGATGGTTTGATTATAATCTGCAAGGGCACGTTTGTGTTGACCCATTTGTCCGTACGCAATCGCTCTGTTATAATAAGCCGCTGCCGCATCCGGTTTCTGCTTGATGAAATTGCTCAAATATTCAATGGCCTTTTTCGGGTTGGTGTATTTCTTGCCGTCCCATAGTGCATTTGCTTTTTTTACCCAGTTTGTTCCACTGGCGCTGATTGCCGGGGAACAAAGAAAAGTCAAAACGATAAAAATGGCTAAAATAGTTCGTTGCATAAATATTTCTTCTTACTTATTTTATTGGGATTCAGCATGATCAATCATGCCAGATTGCACCGCTCGTGATTGATGGATGAAAACCGGTATTCTTTTGCCCGGAATAATTTCAGACAGGCATCCGCGACCACATCATCATAAAGAATACCCTTATTTTTTTCTATCTCATTTAACGCGAATTCAATACCCAGAGATGGCCGGTAAGGACGGTGGGATGCCATGGCCTCAACGACATCGGCAACCGCCATCACGCGAGCCTCCAGAAGGATTTCTTCACCTTTCATGTTACGGGGATAACCTGTTCCGTCCATTCTTTCATGATGTTGATGAACGATCTGGGCCAGCGGCCAGGAAGATTCCACGCCTTTGAGCATCTCATATCCGATCTTGGAATGTTCTTTAATCAGCTTGTATTCGATATTGGTCAGTTTGGATGGTTTGGTCAGTATTTCAGTCGGGATAGCCATTTTCCCGATATCATGGATGGTGCCCGCCATGCGGATGCCTTCAATCATGCTCTCCGTCAGCCCCATTTCTTTGCCGATCGCGCAGGCCAGATTGGCTGAACGGAACTGGTGGCCTGCCGTGTACGGATCTCTCGTTTCTATTGCGGAAACGAGTACCTGAACCGTGGCCGAAACAGCCTTTTTGAGACTGCTCAAAGTTTGCCGAAGTTTTTCCTCCGTCTGCTTGCGTTCGGTGATGTCCCGGAGATTGACGATGGCTGCTTTAACGACATTATTACGGATTAAGCTACTGGCCACCGATTCAAACGTACGCCAGTTTCCATCTGCTTTACGAAGGCGAACTTCCGTTTTAAGGGTGTGGGGGTTCTTATCAGAAAATAAAACTCTGAATGCACCAGTCACCTGTTTCAAATCATCGGGATGGATATTATCCAGAGAGCTGGCGCCGATTCTTTCCTCATGTTTGTATCCTAATATTTCATCCACAGCTTTGTTTTCATAAGTGATCACACCTTTTGTGTTGACCAGCACAATGATATCCGAAGATTGATCGGCAAGAGAACGAAAAATCTGTTCTTCGTTTTTTAATTTTTTCTCAATTTTCTTGTGCTCGGAAATGTCACGCACAAAACCCTTGAATCCCGATGGTTTACCAAAGATGTCTTCTATCAGCAAAACGGATAATTCGATATCTTTGGCTTTCCCCTCTTTACTTTTCAGCAGACAATGGAAATCTTCGAAGGGATTTCCCGTTTGATATACTTTGCCGCATTCCAGGGAAATCTTTTTCAGATAATTGCTATCCAAATATTCCCGGTAATGCTTGCCCAA
>CAYZLL010000150.1:0-5448 GCA_964479225.1 uncultured Smithella sp. | reverse complement strand
ATCGGAAAATAATTTCTTGACATATTGCGGTGCAACATATATGAAATCCACTTCATTAGTGCTCGTTAATGGTGGACACCCCATCTGGAAGAGATTGACTGGAGGGGGTGTCGTTTTTTATAAGCAATAGAAAAAAGGAAAAAAGTAATGAAGATTGATGATCAAAAAATTAGAAACATCGGCATCAGCGCCCATATTGATTCAGGCAAAACAACGCTTACCGAGAGAATACTTTTCTATACGAAAAGGATTCATGCCATTCATGATGTCAAGGGGAAAGACGGTGTCGGCGCCACCATGGATTCCATGGAACTGGAAAAAGAGCGCGGAATTACGATCGCTTCAGCGGCTACTTACTGTGAATGGAAAGGCCATGAAGTCAATATCATTGATACGCCGGGACACGTTGATTTCACCATAGAAGTGGAACGCTCTTTGCGTGTTTTGGACGGCGCCATTCTGGTACTGTGCGCCGTGGGCGGAGTTCAGTCGCAATCCATCACCGTGGATCGTCAGATGAAAAGATATAAAGTTCCGAGTATCGCCTTTATTAATAAATGCGATCGTAGTGGCGCCAATCCTTTCCGTGTCATCGGTCAGTTGAAAACAAAGCTGGGGCACAATGCCGTGGCCATGCAGATTCCCATCGGTCTGGAAAATGAAGCCGAAGGCGTCGTTGATTTAGTCAGCATGAAAGCGCTTTATTTTGACGGTGATAACGGAGAAAACGTGCGTGAGGCGGAAATTCCGTCCAGTCTTCTGGATGAAGCCAAAGCGAAAAGAGAAGAATTAATTGATGCCGCATCGATATTTTCCGATGAATTGACGGAAGCCATCCTCAACGAGAGCGAAGTCTCCTCCGAAATGATCTACGCGGCCCTGCGCAAAGGCACCTTGCAAAGAGAAATAACCCCCGTTTATATGGGATCGGCGTATAAGAACAAAGCGATACAGCCGTTGCTCGATGGTGTAACGTATCTTCTGCCCAGTCCATCCGAAATTGAAAATGTGGCGATGGATATGGATAAGAACGAGGAAATCGTTGAGCTGGAAAATGATCCCGAAAAACCGATTGTTGCCTTGGCCTTTAAGTTGGAAGACGGTCAGTATGGTCAGTTGACCTATCTGCGCGTTTATCAGGGAACGCTGGCGAAAGGTTCCACCATTGTCAATATCCGCAATGGCAAAAAAGTTAAAGTCGGCCGCGTTGTGCGGATGCACGCCGATCAGATGGAAGATGTGGAAGCCCTCAAATCGGGCTACATCGGCGCGCTATTCGGGATTGAATGTTCTTCCGGAGATACGTTTACGTCGCCGGGAACCAATTTAACGATGATTTCGATGTACGTGCCGAAACCGGTAATCTCTCTGGCTATTGTGCCTAAAGATAACAAATCGCAGTTGGCGATGGCCAAAGCTCTGAACAGATTTTCTAAGGAAGATCCTACGTTCAAAACGTTTGTCGATCACGAAACCGGCGATACGATTATTGAGGGCATGGGCGAATTGCATCTGGATATTTACGTGGAAAGAATGCGGCGTGAATACGGCGCTGACGTAACAACCGGTAATCCCCGCGTCGCTTATCGCGAAACCATTACCCAGCACGCCGATTTCAATTACACGCATAAAAAGCAGACAGGAGGTTCCGGTCAGTTCGGACGTGTTGCCGGTTATCTGGAACCAATCAGCGATGCCGAGTTTGTTTTTGAAAATAAAGTATTCGGCGGAGCGATTCCCTCTCAATATATTTCCGCCTGCGAAAAAGGATTCAAGCAGAGCATGGCCAAAGGGCCGAAACTGGAATTTCCGGTTACCGGTGTAAAGGTGGTCATCAATGACGGTTCTTCCCACGCCGTGGATTCTTCGGATATGGCTTTCCAAGCCGCGGCGCGCGGTGCTTTCAAAGAAGCGTATCTGCGGGCCAAGCCGGTTATTCACGAACCGATCATGAAGGTTGTTGTGGAAACTCCGGTCGAATTTCAGGGTCCGGTCATGGGACTTTTGAATCAGCGCCGTGGCATGATTATCGGTTCGCAGGATGAAGATGTCATGTGCGTGATTGAAGCGCAGGTGCCGCTGGCCGAAATGTTCGGATTTTCGACGATCCTGCGTTCGGCCACCCAGGGCAAAGCACAGTTCACCATGGAGTTTGCTCTTTACCGCCAGGTGCCGCAGTCCATCGCGGAGAAAATTGCTCTGGAAGTGGCTCAGAATAAAAAATCTGCCGCTTAATGTATTTGAGAGAAATGTTTACAAGGAGCGTTGCCCTGAAAAGGGAAAACAATATTATCCATTTAACGTATAAGGATATCATCATGATGAAAAAAGAAATGATTTATCGCAATCCGCTGGTCAATCTTGGTTACGACAATGAAGATATTTTGCCGGTGGGCGGTTTCGGTGCTGTGCTGGCCCATGCAGGAGTGGGGAAGACGGCGTTGCTTGTCCAACTGGCCTTGAATATGATGTTGCGGGAGCACTCTGTTCTGCACGTCAGTCTCAATGATGCCGTCAGCAAGGTGGACCTTTGGTATCAGGAAATATTTCGTGACATCGCTGAAAAATTCGATATCCCCGATGTGAATGAATACTGGGACAAAATTCAACCCTATCGTTTTATTATGACCTTCAAGGTTGAGGGATTCAGCGCGCCAAAACTGGAAGAACGTCTGACTGATTTACTGGAGCAAAACATCTTCAAGCCACATACGATCATTATTGATGGATTTAAGTTTGATGACGCGGGCAGAGGACAACTGGTGCAGCTCAAGGATCTGGCGAAGAAATATTCCATGTGTTTGTGGTTTACCGTGCATACCCATCGCCACGAACCGCCGCAGGAAAACGGTCTGCCGCTCTCTTTTTTACACGTAGCGGATCTATTTGATGTGATGGTTCAACTGGCAACCAAAGGTGAAGAGGTTTATATTAAATCATTGAAGGGTGGAACCGTAGATCGCTCTCCGAAAGATTTGCTGCTCGATCCGGCAACCATGCTGATCAAGGACAGTCAGTAGGAGATCATATTATTTTACTTCTCCGGACAGACCTTTCTCAGGAAAATATTGCCGTTGGAATTGGGAGCAACATAGTTCCAACTGCTTTCTTTGGAATTTTCTGAAAGTAACACTTTGCCGTTCTGATCATAGCTGATGACGGACAATATTTTATATCGCTTATTTTTGCAGTCCACTTCATTCAGAATTTTATCCTCTGCAAGTTTTTCATATCCGGTGACCGATTTCCCCTGAGATTTCATTTGCTGGATGATTTTCTCCCGGCCCTTTTCGGAAAGAATTCTTTTGGCCCAGGCGCTGACCATATAACTATCGCCTTCTTTTTTGATGTTTAAATTCCGGTTGTAGGTCCAGACGTTTTCATCTTTATCGATACCGTATTGCACCCAGTCGCTGGGTACTTGTATGGCGGTATCTTCTGCATCCTTTTCGCATCCCACAAAAAGCAGCAGAGACGCCAACATAAATAATAATAAAACAAACAAGTTAATCTTTTTCATATCCATTCAATTCTTCCCGGTTTTTTTTAAAAGTATGAATTCATTTATTTATGCGCTGCTTCTACCATAAAATCAGATAATTTCAAGGAACAATTATTTCTTTCCGGTGCAAGCCGACTTGCCCTTGCCGCGGCCTTCCGTGTTTTCTCCGGTTAACGTATTGCCTTCAAAAGTCAGGGCATAAATAAAATCACTGTCGCCGCAGTTGTAATACCAGACTTCAACTTTCTCGCCGCATTTTTTCTTTTTAGATTTGCTGCTGCTTGAACTTGTCGAGGTTTCCTTGCAGGTTTTTTCTTTCAAAGTCGGTTTCCCGCATGTTGCCAGTACCGTGGCCTTGGAGTCTCCTACGCTGACCAGCCTGATGCCGCAACGAAAAGCCAGGGCATCCGTCAACGAGAAAGATAAAATTAAGATTGATGCAAGTGTAATCATAATCGCTTTTGTTTTCATTTTTCATCTCCTTTGATGAGAATTAAAAATTCGTACTTGTAAAGATCATACACGAAATGCCGGATTATTTCCTGCTCGTCATTAAACGGTGTTGTAAGTCTGAGCGCCGTTTGGACTTTGTCATTAAGATCTAGAGGAAGAAAATCAGCAAAAGGCCCGCGCAGCGTGCTGTAATTTAACATTTCGGCAATTTTCTGCAAGCAGGAAAATTTAATGGTGAACTCTTTGTGTCCTTTTAGAGAAATCATTTCGGGAATACCGGCGGACTGAAAGGATAGAAAAGATTTCATTTCCTCCGGAACCATAGCTTCACAACTGTGCTCACTTAAATAAATATACTTGATGCCGGCTAAACATAATTTTTCGACCGTTTCCAGCGCGCCCATATTGATGTGTTCATTTTCGTCCAATCCCAGCGATAGATGATATTTTTCATTCAAGTGTTTCAACTTATGCATGACTGCGGCAATGTTCTGGCCGGCATCGCTGCTCGTTTCTCCTCCGGCGACCAAGGTCGGCAGATCGCCCAGATTTTCGTTCATCATCACTAAATCAAAGCCGGACAGATCGTGAACAGGAACCGTGAGAATATCGGCGAGTTCAAAATCAACATGGAATGACTTCAAGGATTCTTTTTGTTTGCCGAGAAGAAAAGGGGAGATGTCAACCATTTTTGGCCGCAGTCGGGGATTCTGAATGAGCAAATCCCGCATTAAATATCCCATGCCGCCACCAATCTCTAAAACAGATTGGATATCGTCAAAAGGAAGATTTTTTTTTAGAAATTTATAAAGGTTGTTGCCGAATGAATCTGGAGAGGTCAGTAGCCTGCGGCAGGGGCTGTCGGGTGGTTCCAGAGCATTGCAAACAGTCAGCTCCCACCCGAGCGTGTTTAAATCATTTTGATGATAATCAGCTGTGGAATTAATAAAATATTTCATAATGGTTTGTGAATAATTTTCTTCTTGTTAGCACATTTAAAAAATTAATCTATGAAAATATGATTATTCTCCTTTTTCTAAAAAACACAGAAAAAATAATAAAGCCCCTTCAGGATGATCACCGAAGAGGCTTTATTGGAAATAAGAAAGTAGTTATTTAAGCTTTTTTACCTTTAGGTGCTTTAAATACCAAGGTGATGCAGAAACCGACAATCAAAAGTCCTGCGGCAATGTATAAAGCCTGAGGTTTGAAAGCTTCAAAGGCAAAGGGACCGACGATTCCGGCGACGCTCCACGCCGTCAGCATGAAACCGTAAACTTTACCAATATTGGCCGGACCGAATGAATCCGCCGCAAAGGCAGGCATGGTTGCGAACCCACCGCCGTAACAGGCTAATAGATAGCAGGAAGCAAAAATGAAAGGCCAATAGGTGGAAATAACGCCTTTGGCAACCAGAACATAAAGAACTGCCTGCGTAGCAAACATGATCAGGAAAACCATTTTGCGACCGATGTTATCGGAAATTTTAGCCC
>CAYZLL010000149.1:0-5461 GCA_964479225.1 uncultured Smithella sp. | reverse complement strand
TGGCCACCTTTACCAATAAAGCATCTCATGCCATGCTCAACCGGGTCGAGAGTCTGATTCATGCTGATACGAAAAGAATCATGGGCGGCACGTTTCATCATGTTGCGCATCTCTTTTTAAGAAAACACGCTGATTACGTCGGCTATAAAACCAATTTTTCGATTGTGGACAGCGAAGATTCCCGTCAGATTATTTCCACCTGCATGGCTGATTTAAAAATTAATCCGAAACTGAGTAAGTTTCCCAAAAGCAATGTTATTGGTGAGATCATCAGTCTGACGGTTAATACACAGAGCACGATTGATGATATTCTCATGTCACGATATCCGTTTTTCCTGCACCTGATGAATGAAATTACACAGGTGGCCGCTCTTTATGTGCAAAAAAAGAAAGAACTGGCGGTGATGGATTTTGATGATTTATTAAATAATTGCCGGACGCTGCTCAGAGAAAATCCCGATGTTTTGAAAACGCTTTCCGGCCGGTTTGAGCATATTCTGGTGGATGAATATCAGGACACCAATGTCATTCAGGCCGACATCGTTGATTTGCTGGCTTCTGCTCACCGAAACCTGATGGTGGTAGGAGATGATTCGCAAAGCATCTATTCCTTCCGGGGAGCGAATTTCAATAACATCATCAATTTTCCTCATCGTTATCCCGATTGCAAAATATTCAAACTGGAAACCAACTATCGCAGCACACCGGAGATCCTGCATCTGGCCAATCTCAGTATCAATAATAACGAAAAACAGTTTCCCAAGGAATTAAAAGCCGTACGCAAGAACGGCACAAGACCGGTGATGGTATCAGCCCGGAATGTTGTGAAACAAGCTGATTTTGTGGCGCAGCGGGTGACGGAACTGATTCGATCCGGCGTGCCGCTGAGGGAAATCGCTGTTCTTTATCGCGCTCATTATCATTCGATGGAAATGCAGATGGAATTTGTGCGGCGCGATATTCCGTTTGATATGCGTTCGGGCATTCGTTTTTTTGAACAGGCGCACATTAAGGATGTGACGTCTTATATGCGGGTTCTCGTTAATCCGCGCGATGAACTGGCCTGGCGTCGTCTGCTGATTATGTATCCGAAGGTAGGGAAGGCGACCTTCAATAAAATCTGGCAGTATTTAAAAAAGACAGACAATCCGCTGAACACCATTTTACAAGATGAATTCATCAAGAACATGTCGAAATCCGCGAAGCCGGGGCTGGAAGAATGCCGCAAGACGATTGCGCAGCTTCTGGAGCTTCCGGAAGTTGAGCGTATCCCGGAAAAGGTAATCGATGTTTTGCTCAACAGAGGCGGCTATCGTGTTTATTTACAGGACAATTATTCCGACGCTGCATCCAGGGAGGAAGATTTAATCCAACTGGGAAATTTTTCGGCCCAGTTCTTCAAGATGGAAGATTTTTTAAACGAACTGGCTTTGCTGACGAATATGGCCAAGGAAGAAAACGTTGGCGAAGAAGAAAATGAAGACAAGATAGCCTTAAGCACCATTCATCAGTCCAAGGGGCTGGAGTGGTCTTATGTTTTTTTAATCTGGTGCGCGGACGGTATGATCCCGCTGCAGAGGGCGTTGAAAGAAGATGGCGGCGAAGAAGAAGAACGAAGACTTTTTTATGTCGCCGTGACCAGAGCCAAAGATCAGCTTTATTTGTGTTATCCGGCGCTCGATTACACCCGTTCTTCCGGTGTATTAAATCTGGCGCCTTCCCGTTTTATCCGTGAAATAGCTCCCATATCAGAATATGACGCCGACCGTCCTTTTGAACAGTGGGTGGTTTATGACGAGTGAGACTCAAGTTTCAGGAGTATAGCGAACTGAAACTTGTAAGTCGAACCGTCCCTCATGCGAAGCATGATGGGATGAGATAAACTCCAAATCCAAAAGCGAAGCGCATTGGAATTGATTAGTCTATCTTATCCCGTAAAACGAAGTGACGCGGCGCGAGTGAACCCCAGCAATCCTTGTTAAAAAAATCAGTCGTGGGCATGTTCCGGTTTCGGCAGATCTTTCATAACCGAGTGACCATATTCTCTGCCGGTATTGAAAGCGTTGATGTTGTTGTCTTTGGTGGAAGGCGGAACGGAATCCACAATCGCTTTTTTTAACGCATCCGCATGAACAAGATGTTCGACGGCGGAAAGAAATCCCAGCATGACAATATTAGCCATCATTTTCGTGCCCAGTTCTTCGGCAAAGCGAGTCGCCGGAATGTTGAAGGTCTTGCAATTGACATCCGTTTTTCGGGTATGGACAAGATCCGTATCCCAGATCAGTGTTCCGCCCGGGCGCAGCGATTTAATGTTTTTGGTGTAGGCTTCCTGGCTCATGCAGATGAGAATCTCCGGATTTTCGACACAGGGGAAAAGAATTTCTTCGTGACTGATAATGACCTGACTGGAACAGGCGCCCCCGCGCGCCTCCGGTCCATAATTCTGCGTCATGGTGGCGAACTTATGATCGTAAATAGATGCCGCCTTGCCCAGAATATCGCCGGCCAGCACAATTCCCTGGCCTCCGAAACCGGTGATGATGACGTGTGTTTCCTTCAGAGTTTTCATTTCATTTACCGTGCCCTATGATTAGGAAGTTGAACGCCATTGCGGGATCTGCAGGCGATTAAACTTCGCGTAGTTATCCAGGAATGTGGGACGTTCGATATCAACAAACTTGCCCACAACGATTTCTTTATCAATATCCATTGCCGCATCTTTCGGGTCGATGTCGCCGCGAATGACCGAACGGCCATGATAAAACTTCAGCATTTCCAGGGGACTGCCCATGCGGTTACGACGCCCGAAAGAAGAAGGGCAGGGGGTGATGACTTCGACAAAACTAAAACCGGTTTTGTGCAGCGCCTCGCTGATGGAATTGCGCAGCGAGCGGACCTGCATGGCCGTCCATCTGGCGACGTATGTTGCTCCGCAGGAGGAAGCCAGATAGCAAAAGTTAAAAGGTTCCTCCGGCGAACCGTTGATGGTTGTTGTTGTTTTTGCGCCGAGAGGCGTGCTGGGTGCCTGCTGACCGCCTGTCATACCGTACGTCAGATTATTGACACAGATGACAGTGATGTCCATGTTTCTGCGGGCGGCGTGAATAAAATGATTGCCTCCGATGGCGAAGAGATCCCCGTCACCCGAGACGACGATAACCTTGGTTTGCGGTCGCGCCAGTTTCAAACCGGTGGCAAAAGGCAAGGCCCGGCCGTGGGTGGTGTGAAAGGAATCCAGTTTGATGTAGCCGGCCATGCGACCGGTACAACCGATTCCGGAAACCATTGCGATGGAATTCGGATCCCACCCCGTATTTTTAATTGCGGCGAGAACGGCGTTAAACACCGTACCGATCCCGCAACCCGGACACCAGATGTGCGGAATCCGCTCTGTGCGGAGCAGGGAATCCATCGGATGCGGTTTAACATTTCTGGGGTTTTGATGAGTCGTCATGATTTTCCTTTGATGGTCTTGTGGATTGCGCTGAGAATCAAGCCGGGATGGATGATAGATCCTCCAAAATTGGAAATAAGATGAACAGGGCAGGCGCCACTGGCACAACGTTCCAATTCCAGGACCATCTGACCGCCATTGATTTCCGGCATGATGAACGCTTTTACACGGGGGGCAATCGACCGGATCAATTCATCCGGAAACGGCCAGACGGTTTCCAGCTTGATGAGACCGGCCTTGATGCCGTCGTTGCGAGCGTCCCGAACGGCCTGTAACGCGGAACGCGCGCTGATCCCGTAAGCGACAATCACCACTTCCGCATCATCGATAAAAAGATTCTTTGTTTTGATGATTTTTTCACGATTATTTCGTATTTTTCCGACCAGACGGCTGACCATCTGTTCCTGAGTTTTGGCGTCCATGCCCGGATAGCCTCGCTCATCGTGCGTCAGTCCCGTAACATGAATCCGGTATCCGTCTCCGCAGTTAGCCATAGGGGCGATGCCGTCGGCATCCGCTTTGTAGGGGAGATATTCTTCACGGGGGACAGTTGGCTTGGGCCGGTTGATGATTTCGATTTCGTCTTCTCGAGGAATAACCACCCGCTCATTCATATGTCCGATAACCTCGTCTGCAAGGATGATCACAGGGAGGCGATACTGTTCACTGAGGTTAAAAGCCCGAATGGTCAAATCAAACATTTCCTGCGGGCTGGAAGGCGCCAGTGCGATAATTTCGTAGTGACCGTGAGAACCCCAGCGGGCCTGCATCATGTCGCCCTGCGCCACCAGTGTCGGCAAACCGGTACTGGGACCGCCACGTTGAACATTACAGACAACACAGGGGGTTTCGGTGCAGATGCCCAGACCGATATTTTCCATCATCAGTGAAAAACCGGGACCGGATGTGCTCGTCATGGCTTTTACGCCACCCCAGCTTGCGCCCAGAACGGCCGCCATCGAAGCGATTTCATCTTCCATCTGAATGTAGATGCCGCCTAATTGAGGCAAACGTTTGGAAATGGATTCGGCAATTTCCGTTGCCGGTGTGATCGGGTATCCGGCAAAAAAACGGCAGCCGGCCGCCAACGCGCCTTCGCAACAGGCCTGATCACCGTTAATAAAGTGTGTTCCTGTTAATACTTCCTTTGCAGACAAAACACATCTCCTTTGCAACTTTATTCATAAATATCATTCTGGTCCATGCTGTAAATGGCGAATTCGGGACAGAGAATTTCACAGAAATGACAATTAACACATCTCGATGCATCAACGACTTCCGGGGGGTGATAACCCTTTTTATTGAAAACAGCGGAAACTTTTAAAACCTGCCGGGGGCAATTGGCGACACAAAAAGTGCATCCTTTGCAGCGATCTTCAATGATGATGACATGACCGAGCTTTCTTTTTCGTGCCCCGTTTTCGTCTGCTTCATTAATTTCGTATCTTTTCTTTTTTTGCATACGCAACACATCGACCTGCAAAAGTATTTTACGTTCAGGTATTTCTGATTACACATTTCGGAAAGACCGGTAGAACAGCAAAAATGAAATATAAAAATAAACCGTCTGTGTCAAGGTAAAATGACAGATGCTTAAAGCTGCTACGAATCATGAACAATGATTCGTAGCAAAGCCTGTAAAAATTGATTGAATATTGAGATGATAATTGATACTGAAAAACGCCGAGATCCGCGACCGGAAAATGCGGATATCTTGATTTTCAAAGAAAACGGACATCCAAAAAAGGAAACCGGAGACACAGGAAATGTTTGACAAAAAAGAACTCGATAAGATTCAAACTGCCGGAGAAAAATGGGAAAGTGAAAAACTGCAAAAATCTTTGATCCGCGAAAAAGAACGCAAAGAAGTATTTACCAGTATTTCCGGTACTCCCATTGAAAGGTTATACACGCCGCTGGATACAGCCGGCCTCGATTATCATGAGAAACTGGGCTTTCCCGGAGATTATCCCTTTACCCGCGGTGTGCAGCCCACGATGTATC
>CAYZLL010000148.1:4383-5567 GCA_964479225.1 uncultured Smithella sp. | reverse complement strand
CTTCTACCGCAAGATTAGAAAAGACCGATTATTCATTGATCAGCCGCTTTTCGGCGCTGATTTGTCCGGACCGGAAGAACTGCCGTTTGATTCGGCAAAAAATCTTGTCTTATCTTTCGGCGGTGCCGTATCCTCATCGGTTGGCGCGAGGCTCGAATTGGTTTCTCTGGCAGGGCTCCATGTCCTGGCTGATCTGGTAACGCTGGAGGTATCCAATTTTCTGAAAGAAAGATCGGGTGACGAGCAGTTAATGATATTCCTGCTTGATGAATCACTAACGCCCATGCTCTGGAACAGATCGCTCAGATTTTTTGGCAAAACTGTTAATCTGGCTGTCTGGTTACCGTTTTCAACGACGGCGGCAGGAAGAAGACTTTTGGCAGAAATGGAAAAAGCGGAGATGTCCGGTGTAATGCCGGATCTGAAGAAATTTGCATCAGTGTGTGCCGTGGAATTATCCGGGAACAGAGAGCATTATGTTCGTGAGGAATGTGAGGCACTAGAGGTGGCGATCTCTTTTGCCACGCTCCTTGATGCTTGGAAGGAACGGTTGGGAAGCCATTTGCCCGGGGCTGCGAAAATGCTGATCGAATCGAAAAAGTTCCGCGTCACGGGCAGCCGGTCGGCGCCGGTGCAGGTGGTCGGTTTCGGTCATGTTTCGGGAGAACGGTTCAGCCGGGGATTGATACTTTCTCTGGACAGCGGCATCCTGCCGACTCAGCCTTTTGAAGGACCTTTCATCAATCCTGTTCATGTTCCGCAACTGCGCAAAAGTATGTTCGAATATGAAGATTTAATTTTCCGGCAGATTCTGGCGCAGGGTGACAGTATCAAAATAGTTGGGGTGGAAGATTCCATCAGGGAAAGAACGCCGGGCTACTACATGAGTCTGCTGGCTCAGGAATTCGGGAAACCCGTTACGGCCATATCATTTCAGGAAACGCGGCCATCAGGAACGTCCGAAGAGACTGCCGTGATCACCATAGATGAGAAGCTCAGAAATCAGTTGAAAGAATTTCCCTATTCTTTTTCGAGCCTGACCAAAATTCTCGCATGTCCGTTTTTGTTTTACCATCAGTATATCCTCCGTATCAACCCTCCCGTCTTTATGGACGATGACGAAAAAATAAATATGAAGATGGGAGATTTTCTTCATCAGTTCCTGCAAAAGCTTTCGACCGCCG
>CAYZLL010000148.1:0-4283 GCA_964479225.1 uncultured Smithella sp. | reverse complement strand
AAAACCGAAGTGATTGATTTCAAGTATTCCAAAAAGCAGGATCAGTACAAGCTTTCGGACAAAACAACTGTGCTCGGACGCTTTATCGAAAAAGGATTTTTGCACCCCGCAGCACAGCTCATCATCTATCAGCATTTCAACAGGGGCGCTCAGGGCGCGCGCTTTTATTTTCTTAAAGAACCGACAAAAGATCGGCAACTGGTGCTGCCGGCTGAAGAAAGCGCCCGGGCGGAAGCCTTGATGCTGGCTATCAAGGAACGCCTGGATGCGATCATCGCAGCGGATGAAATTCGACCGGAGCACGATTGCGATCAATGCGAATATTGTCAGTTTCAGGCCTTGTGCGGCAGGGAAGATTTTTATAAGGCACGGAGGAATGACTGATGGAAAGCATTCTGCTCAAAGCTTCGGCCGGTTCCGGCAAAACAACACAACTCACGAAAGAGGTTTTCGAAAGAATCCTGGAAGGCGGGAAATTCATCGCCGCGCTGACCTTTACCCGCGCCGCCACAACTGAGATGCGCTCCCGCATCATGAAAGAGATAGCCGAACAAAAAGGATATTCTCTTCTGGAGAGATTGCGGCTGATTATGGAGGCGGGACGCGTCGGCTATTCGACCATCGATTCGTTTTTCTACCGGCTCTTTGCCGCGGGCGGTTTCGCGCCGAAGTTAGCGGATGAGAAAGCGCAGGCTGAAATGTTGCGCGAAATAGAAGTTCTTTTCCGTGACAACGTCATCCAGGAGGGCAAAGCGGACAAGATAATCGTGGCAGCCAGAATCTTGAAGACAGAAATTGACAACCTCTGGGAACCGCTGGCGGCAGAGCCAACCATCGACCGTTGTCTGATGGACAGAGAAAGGCTCAAAGACCTTGATGATCTGATGAGGGAAAATGGCGTTTTAAAAACGACGCTCAAATCCATCAGCGACAGGGCGAATGTGTATGCTGCACAGGTAGCGGCTAACGTTAATAATCGGGTCATTCAATATTTAGCTCATTACGAAACTTTCATATCCAAAACCGTTGCGACTCATTCAGATTTGGAAAATTACAAAAGTCTGGGCAAGAACATTGTGTGGAGCGACAAACCTTATGCAGAGCTGAACAGAATATTTTGCGAATACCGGCAAGCGGCCGAACGGCTGACCATCAACAAAGCGCTGCTGCGCGAGTTGGCGGTAGCCTCGCTCTGCGATTTATATCTGGCAGCGGCTGATGACGTGAAAAAGAGAAAGGGAATGATATTTTTCCAAGATGTGCGCCGGGCTCTGCTTGCGCTGGACGGTAGTACATCCCAGGAACGTCCCAGGCTCATGGGCAATTATTTTTCGCTGGGGCTTGACCGCACGGAGCATCTGCTGATTGACGAATTTCAGGATACGTCAAAAGACGACATTCAAATACTTCTTCCGCTGATTGATGAGATTTTATCCGGCCGGGGTGAGCGCGGGGAGAGGTCATTTTTTGCAGTCGGCGACTGGAAGCAGATGATTTACGGCTGGCGCGGCGCGGACCGCGAGGCGCTGGAGGAGTGCATCGGCAACTACATCTCCGGCAAGGTCATAACGGAAAGATCCCTTGAAAACAATTATCGCAGTACTCCGCTGCTAATTTCTTTTTTCAATGAGCTGGTGGGGCATCTTTTTGAAGGAAAAGAGAAAACCGAAAGTCAGAAGCCGCCGGACAAACCGCCGTTGTTTGACGGTGTGACGGAAGTGAATTGCGTTGAACTGACCAAAGAGGGCAGGTCACAGGAAGCTCTTTTTACCTCGATGGTTGAATATTTGAAGAAGAAAAAAGCGGAGTATGCCTGTCCCTGGGGCGATATGGCCGTGCTGGCTTTGACCAACAACCATGTTCAGAAAATAGAAGCAGAACTTTTAAAAAACGATATCAAGGTCGCCACAGTCAAGGGGAGACAGATTCTTTCCACAGCTCCAGGTGTGGCGGTCATGCTTTTTATTGCCGGTGTGCTGGCCGGTGAGGATATAAGCAAATTCATCGCGCAGGCAGCCGTCTCGCCGTTATGGAAAGAACTGTTCGTTGACATTGAGACCATCCGTGAAGATTTTGCCAAGAAGTATCCACGGCCCTTCGGATTCATGGCTGTTAGCAGTGCGGTAGAACTTTTGCGCGGGAAGCTCTCTGATGCCATCCTCGATATCTGGCAGGATGAAGCGCAACTGTTCTTCAGTGAGGGCGGCGCAGATGTGGATGATTTTCTTTTGCGGATGTTCAATACCCGTTTTAATGTAAAGGTGCCGGAAGCGGAAGACAGTGAAAATATCAAGGTCGATACGATTCATGGGACCAAAGGATTGCAGTTCAGGTATGTCTTTATTTTCTGGCATGAAGATGAAAGAAGTTCTCCTTTTTTTCTGGAAGACGAAAAATGTCATGTTCAGTTTACAAAAGATGAGATCAATTTCCTGACCGCGAGCGATTCAAAAGGGGCGAGAAATATTGTTAATCATTATGAAGCAAGCGCAAGAAAAATGCGTCGGGAGCAGGCAAATGTTTTTTATGTCGCCGCGACACGGGCGATTATGACTCTGACGGTATTTCTGCCGAAAAATAAGGACGAAAAGTATAAAACGGTTCATCACGCCGTACTGGCAACCTTTTCGCGTTTCGCCTCGGAAGGCAGCAAAAAAGAAATCTGTTCGTCATCCGGTAAAACATCAGAACGGCAACCCATGACCAGACACGATATGCCATCAAAGAATAATGACGAGCCGGAAAAATACGGTGAAATTGACCCGGTGTTGGTATCGGCCAATATCAAGGCCGGTATCCTGAGAGGGGATCGTCTGCATCGCTGGCTGGCTCAGGTTATTGATCAAGATAATCTTCCGCCTGCCGGAGAGTTGAACCGGGAAGAATACGAAACCGCCCTGCGTTTTGTTGGGCGAGATGATGTTGCCGCTGTCATTTTTCGTCCGGGTAAAATATATATCGAACAGCAGATATCGGATAAAGAAAGCTTCGGTATTGTGGACAGGATGATTGTAGCGGATGAGCTCATCACGGTGGTTGATTATAAATCCGGCTCCATGAGGGGACTGCGTTACAAATATGAAGAGCAGCTCAGGCGTTACACTAAAATCATGCAGACGCTCTACCCGGCAAGAAAGGTTGAATATCAAATTCTGTCTATCGATGTTTGATCGGATGCAGGTGAAGTGTCCAGGGGAAGCATAACCGGCCGGCATGAAGCAGTGTTGCTTTACCGGCCGGTCACGCGGCCGTTCTTACTTTCGTTCTTTCAATAAATCCCGTATTTCTCCCAGTAATTTTTCCTGAGAGGATGGTTCTGCCGGCGCTTCTTCCTCTTTGCGTTTGAGCGCGTTAATCGCCTTGACGACCATAAAAATGGCCAGGGCGATGATGACAAAATCCAAGATCGTCTGAATAAATTTTCCATAACTGATGACCACCGCCGGAACCTCTCCTACCGCTTCTTTAACCGTGTAAGCCAGTTTGGAGAAATCGACGCCGCCCAGCATGACGCCGATGGGAGGCATAATGACATCAGCAACAAAAGATGAAACAATCTTACCAAAAGCGCCGCCTATGACGATACCGACGGCCATATCGACAACGTTTCCCTTGACTGCAAATTCTTTAAATTCTTGCATCATACTCATAAGAATAGCCTCCTCTTTGATTTAATATGAAATCTCCGGCAAGATTCAAAGCAGACTATTTGACCGCGTCTTTCAGACCTTTTCCGGCTTTGAATACGGGAACTTTCTTCGCAGCGATTTTAATTTCTTTTCCCGTCTGGGGGTTTCTGCCCACGCGGGCTTTTCTTTTCTTAACATCGAAAGTTCCGAAACCCACGAGTGTTACGGCGTTGCCTTTTTTGAGCGATTTCTTGATGGCTGCCAGGGTTGCATCGACTGCCTCTACCGCTTCTTTCTTGGTGCAGGTGACTTTTGCTACTTCTTCGATTAAATCAGCTTTGTTCATTGATTGCCTCCTTATTGGATTTTAAAATGATGTTGCACTATACATTTTAGTTTTTAGTAAATCAATACGAAACATGGGGTTTAATGTAATTATTTTGTGCATTGTTCATCCGTAACGGACTGCCTGAAGAAAATTGTTGACCAAGAGGACTTGAATACGTGCCGGATTATTGATAAAGGAAATACACAGTTTTAATTGGGCTCAAAAGAAGGCTTATGATGAAATGGACGGGCAAAAAAATTGGTATTGCACTGGGTGGCGGCGGGGTCCGCGGCTTTTCCCACATTGGTGTTCTCAAGGTTCTGGAA
>CAYZLL010000147.1:0-5578 GCA_964479225.1 uncultured Smithella sp. | reverse complement strand
ATATGTATCTGCCCTTCGGCAGTTACAAAATGGACTGCCATGCCGTACTGGAATACATCAAGGCCATTCACAAGGGAAAAGAAGCGCCCAAAGTCGGTCTTTTAACTTATAATAATGCTTACGGCCGTTCTATTCATGCTCCGAGCAAAGAATACGCCAAGCAGCTCGGCATCAATCTGGTGGCCGTAGAGGAATTTCCGCCGAAAACCGTTGACCTGAACACGGAGCTGCTTCGTTTGCAGAAAGCCGGTGCGCAGTATGTATTTATGCAGATGCTGCCTTCTGCAATCATCACCGCATTCAAAAGCGCGGACCGGATCAATTACAGCCCGGTATTTCTCGGAACCTGGACATCAACGGATCCTGATTTCTTCAAAATGGGCAAAGGTTTGATTAAAGACCGTCTAACCATTCAATTCCCGGGTGGTTTGCCTTCTGACAAATCCAAGGGCATTGCCGTTATGCAGGATATGTGGAAACGGTATAAAACAGTCAGTAAATTTGATGCTTCCTACTGGGAGGGTGTCGTTATCGGCATGATCATGGAAAGAGCATTTGCCCGCGCTTACGAAAAGACCAAGAACATTAATCCGGGAACCGTCAATGCCGCTCTGGAATCTTTTAAAAATGAAGATTTCGGCGGACTAGTGCCGAAAATAACCTATTCAAGGAATGACCACGGCGCATCATTTACGGCGCGCATGGTTAGGGTACAAGAAGATGGAAACTTCATCCCGCTGACAAATTTCTATGTTCCGGGTAAAGACAAGATAAAACTGCTCAAGAAATAATTTGTTATCCATCAAGGGTGTTGCTGGAAACTTTTCCTGCAACACCCTTGATCAAAGAGGTTTTAATGAAGGCGTATCGCAGCCGTCCGTCGATTATGATTAACCGGCGGGAAGAAGATAAAAAAGCTGAACTGGAAATTCAAAGTTTACGTTTGAGTTTTGGCGGCGTCATTGCCGTCAAGGATGTTGACCTGAAAGTCCATACCGGCGAGCTCATGGCGATTATCGGACCGAATGGTGCAGGGAAGACAAGTCTGCTAAATTGCATCACCGGTTTTTACCGGGCCCAGAAAGGCAAAATCATCTTTAACGGAAAAGATATTACCCATTTGCACACCCACGAGCTGGTCGGTGTCGGCATCGGCAGAACGTTCCAGAACATCGAGCTTTTTCCGGGCATGACCGTTCTGGCCAACATGACACTGGCGAGGCACATTCACTGTCATTACAGTTTCATAAAATCATTTCTTTTTTCCCAATCAGTCCGCGAAGAGGAAATCCGTCACCGGCAGATTCTGGAAGAGATAATTGATTTTCTGGAAATGCAGTCCATCAGAAAGCAGGCGGTCGGCTCGCTGCCTTACGGAATGCAAAAGCGGGTCGAACTGGGACGGGCTTTGGCTCTGGAACCCAAGCTTCTGGTTTTGGACGAACCCTTTGCCGGGATGAATATGGAAGAAAAGGAAGACATGGTGCGCTTTCTTCTGGAGTTGAACAACCAATGGGGACTGACGATGATTCTTGTTGAGCATGACATGTCCATCGTTATGAGTATTGCGCAGCGCATCATGGTTTTAAATTTCGGAGAAAAGCTGGGGGAAGGAAGCGCCGAGGAAATCAGCGCGAATCCTGAAGTCGTCAAGGCGTATCTTGGTGAAGCGGAAGCTTTATAAATGTTTTAAGGCATTTTATTTTGAGCAAAGAAGCACAGCATAATATTAAACACAATCTGACGCTGCCGCAGTTGTTAATGGAAAATGCCGCTTTGTTCGGTGATTCCAAAACGGCGATTCGTGAAAAGGCATACGGCATCTGGCAGAAATATACCTGGGCGGACTACAGTCGTTTTGTGCGGATCACGGCGGCCGGTTTTGCCGCGCTGAATCTCAAACGCAGCGAGCATGTCTGCCTGGTTGTTCATAATCATCCGGAATGGCTTTTTTCGGAACTGGCCGCTCATGCTCTGGGGGCGACAACGCTTAATCTTTTCACTTCTTCCATTGCCGATGAGCTGGCTTTTTCCATCAAGAGAATCCATTCACCCATCGTTGTCGTTCAGGATCAGGAACAGGTGGATAAACTTCTGGAGATCAAAGAAAAACTGCCTCAAACCCAAAAGGTTGTCTATATCGATCCCACCGGCATGACTTCCTATGCGGATGATCCGTGGCTGATCAGTTATGCCGGGCTTTTAAAACTGGGCGAAAAATTTATCGAAGAGCATCCCGGTTTTATGGAGAAAGAGATCCAGAAAGGCAGACCCGATGATATTGCCGTGATGGTTCAGACATCAGGCACTACGGGCGTTCCCAAACTGGCGATGTTATCTCATCGTAATTTAACCACGATGGCCAGACAGTGGGTGGAGGAAACAAAAATCGAACCGGGAGAAAACTGGCTTTCCATGTCACCGCCTGCCTGGATTGTTGACCAGATGTGGGGAGCAGGCGTCGCCCTCGGCAGTGCCATGTGCATGAATTTTCCGGAAACCGCGGAAACGGTTCTGGAAGATTTCAGAGAGATTGGACCTTCGATGATTATTACCTCGTCCCGCTTCTGGGAAGACATGGCCTCCCGCATTCGCGTAAAAATATCCGACGCTGGCTGGGTGAAAAAGAAATTATTCTATTTCGGTGAGAAAATCGGCAAATCGGTTGTGGAAAAACAGTCACACAAACAGCCCGTTCCCGCGTCATTAAAAGCTTTATATAAAATGATGTCCGTGGTCGTTTATCGACCGCTGCTGGATCGTCTGGGATGCGCCCGTTTTCGCAGCGCGTTTACCGGCGGCCATCCTATTAGTCCGGATGTCATTCATTTTTTTCGCGCTATCGGTCTGAATCTAAAACAATGTTATGGCCTCACGGAATCCTGCGGGATTTTTCAGATACAGCCGGATAATGAAGTCAAACTGGAAACCGTCGGAAAGCCCATGTCTCAGACCGAGGTCAAGATTGCCGATGACCAGGAAGTGCTGGTCAAATCGGAAGCGAATTTTTCAGGCTATCACAATGATTATGAATCAACCCAAAACGCTTTCGAAAACGGCTGGCTCAAAACCGGTGATGCCGGATACATCGACAGCGATGGCCATCTGCTGATTATCGGGCGCAAGGAAGATATTATCCGTAACAAAAGCGGTGAAGCTTTCTCTCCGGATTTCATCGAGACGCGCCTTAAATTCAGCCCGTACATTAAGGAAGCCGTTACGTTCGGCGAAGCGCGTCCCTACATTACGGCCATGATCAATATTGACCTGGGCAACGTCGGCAACTGGGCGGAAGATCGAATGATACCCTATACAACATACATGGATCTTTCCGGACAGTCGGCTGTGGAGGAGTTAATTCTCAATGAGGTGCGGCAGGTCAACGAACAGCTCCCCGAGGTGATGAAGATTAAAAAGTTTGTTCTGCTTTATAAACTTCTGGATGCGGATGACGAGGAGCTGACCCGTACCGGTAAGGTGCGACGCCGTTTCGTTTACGGTCTGTATCTGAAGATTATTGAAGCGATGTACAACAATCTGAAGAATGTAGAAGTTACCGGCAAGGTCAAGTACCGTGACGGCAGAATCGGCGAAATAGAAACAACAATAAATGTTATCAATGTAAGTTAACGCCAATTTTCAATTGGCATAATGCCAAGTAAATTTTTAAAAACAACTTGCTGTAAGGAAATATAAATGGAATTTTTTCTGCAATTATTAGTCAACGGCATTTGCGTGGGATTGCTTTATGGCATTTCCGCGATGGGATTCGTCATGATTTTTAAATCATCAAGCGTTTTGAACTTCGCCCATGGCGAACTGCTGGCGCTGGGTGCATTCTTTTTCTTATCATTGGTGACCTGGGCGCAATTACCCGTTTACATCGCCTTTATCCTGACAATGGTCGGTTGTTTTATGCTGGGATTCCTCATTGAACGCTTTTTCCTCCGTCCGCTGATTGGCGAAAAACTTATTTTTGTCATTATGCTGACCGTGGGACTGGCGGCCATGTTCAAGGGATTGATTCTGCTGATCTGGGGTGGTAATCTGCATACTTATCCGGAATTTCTGCCGGAAACCATGGGATTGCAGTTCGGTGCTGTTTACGTCGCGCCTGTTTATACGGCAACGCTGATTATCAGTGTTCTTTTTCTTGTCGCTTTCGGACTGTTTTTTAAGAAATCCGCACAGGGAATTTATATGCGCTCGGTTGCCGATAACCAAAAAGCGGCTCTGTCGCTGGGCGTTCATGTCCGGCGCGTGTTTGCCCTTTCCTGGGCAATTGCTGCGCTGGTTGCGTCTATGAGCGGTATTGTTCTGGGAATTATCAACGGGGTCAATGTGCATGATTTAAGTTCTATTGGCTTGAAAGTTTTCCCCGTCGTTATTCTGGGCGGTCTGGACAGCATCGGAGGGGCGATTATCGGCGGCATTATCATCGGGCTCCTGGAGACGTTTACGGGTGGATATCTTTCACCGTCGTTACGCGATGTTGTTCCTTATATCGTTCTCGTGTTTATTTTAATGGTCAAGCCTTACGGATTGTTTGGTCTCGTGGAAATAGAGAGGGTTTAGTAATACATGAAAATGAACAAACTGTCATTTCATCCCTGCGGCAATTACCGGGAAACCTACCAGCAGGAACTGAATATTTTCGAAACCGATTTCGGCCGTTTATGGATGGGCATATTCCTGGCCGTGCTTTTCTTTGTCGCTCCGTTTGTTCTGAGCCCTTATATGCTCTATATTCTCAATACAATCGGCATCGCGGCCATTGCCGCCATCGGTCTTAATATTCTGATCGGTTACACCGGGCAGATTTCTTTGGGGCATGGAGCATTTTTCGGTGTTGGCGCTTACGCTGCGGCCATTCTGGCCACAAGGCTGGGCGTCGGATTTTATATTGCCATCCCTGCGGCAGGGATCATCACCGCGCTTGTCGGTATGATTTTCGGCATCCCTTCAGGACGGTTGAAAGGGCTGTATCTGACCATCGCCACCTTGGCCGGTCAGTTTATTATTGAATACGTTTTGATTCAGTGGGAAAGCCTCACCAAAGGAACCATGGGCATTACACTGCCGTCACCGGAAATCATGGGATGGCAGATATCAGGTGATAGAATGTTCTTCTTCCTGATTTTCATCAGTCTGGTTTGCATGACCTGGTTTGCCGTAAACATCATCCGCAGCAAATACGGCCGGGCTTTTATCGCCATCCGTGACAACGATCGAGCCGCGGAAGGCATGGGCATTCCAATTTTCAAATACAAACTACTGTCCTTCGGTATCAGTTCTTTCTATGCCGGATTTGCCGGAGCCCTCTGGGCTTATTACATGGTCAGCATAACGACAGAACCTTTTAATCTAGGTTTGTCCGTTGAATACATTGCCATGGTCATTATCGGCGGGATGGGCAATATTCCCGGCGCGATTTTCGGCGCGACCTTTATTACACTGCTTAATGAACTTTTGAGATTTGTGACGGGCATTTTGATGAATGTTCCCGCCATTACCAGTCTGGGGTTGAATATGGCTCCGCTAAAAGAATTTGTTTTCGGTCTGGCGATTGTTTTGTTTA
>CAYZLL010000146.1:0-5591 GCA_964479225.1 uncultured Smithella sp. | reverse complement strand
TTAATATTTCTTGACACAGCAGACGGAGATTCTTATATTAAGTGATATTTTCATTAAAAAAAATTCAGGAAAGGATCTTTATGAGAAAATTTATCATTTGTTTTTTTATTTTGTTACTGGCTGTTCCGGCATGGGCTGCAAAGCCGCAAACGGATGATCAGAAAACACTTTACGCGATCGGTGTGATGATGACCAAACAATTGTCGATTTTTAGCCTGTCTGCCGATGAATATGCATTTATCCAGGAAGGCATTAATGACGTTGCCAAAGGTCAGAAACTGGTTGTCGAACCGGAAGCCTATGCAAAAAATATCAGTGAATTTGCCAAGGCAAGGATGCAGGCCGCCACACAGAAACAAAAAGAACTGGCCAAGCCTTATCTGGAAAACGCGGCGAAAGAAAAGGACGCCCAGAAATTGGATTCGGGCCTTATTTATCAGCCGATTAAAATCGGAACCGGCGCTCAGCCTAAAGCAGCGGATACCGTCAAAGTTCATTACGTCGGCAGCTTAATTGACGGCAAGGAATTTGACAGTTCCCTCAAGCGCGACGAACCGGCCCAATTTCCCTTGGGACAGGTTATTCCCTGCTGGACAGAAGGTGTGGCGAAAATGAAAGTCGGCGGCAAGGCAAAGCTGATTTGTCCTTCGGATATTGCTTATGGTGATCAGGGCAGACCTCCCCTGATTCCCGGTGGTGCAACGCTGGTTTTTGAAATTGAACTGCTGGATATCATAAAAGATGCCCCTGAAAAGGCGACAACAACACCCAAGCCGTCAACCAAACCGGCCACCCCGAAAGCAAAGGGGAAAAAATAAATTCAATTAACCAGACATTCATTTTGAGGGGCGGGCTTTACAGCCGCCCCTCTTTCTGTTTTTTGTAAAATGAGCCTTCCTTCAATTTAAGTTGAGCTTTCCCTCAACTTTTTTATTGACATATAGGGTGAAGACTGTTAAGTAACCACCCAATTCAATATTTTGCCTTATTGATTTAGGAAACCGAACCTGCCCCGTCAGATCTCGGCAAGAGGCAGTTATTTTTTTAAAATAATGAACTGAATGGGAAGTATCCATGAATCATAGCCCGAAAACGCGTGTTGTCATTACCGGCGTCGGCTTAACGGCGCCTAACGCGAACAATCTATCAGATTTTCGTGAAGCCCTTCTGACTCAGAAATCCGGCATTACCGAGATGGAAGTCCGTTATATGGGAAAGGTGGCCGTCGGCAAGTGCAATTTTGATGAATTCCTGCATCAAAAGAAAAAAATGCGCAGACGGGGAACACGCGCCGGATCGATTTCCATTTACTGCGCTCATGAAGCCCTTTTGGACAGCGGCTTGTCCGTTGATGCACTGGTTAAAGACAGGTCGGGCATTTATCTGGGGATTACCGAACACGGCAATGTCGAGACGGAAAATGAAATATATGAGCTGCATGAAAACAAACTGGATGCGAGCCTGTGGTCCCATCACCATAATCCCCGAACCGTCGCCAACGCGCCGGCCGGCGAAGTCAGCCTGAATTTGGGAATTACCGGCCCGACCTATACCATCGGCGCCGCCTGCGCCGCAGGCAATATCGGAATCATCCACGGGATGCAAATGCTGCAACTGGGCGAAGTTGATCTGGCTTTAGCGGGAGGGGTTTCCGAAAGCACCGGAACATTCGGAATTTTTGCCGGTTTCAAGAGTCAGGGCGCGCTGGGTACTCATGAAGATCCCGCCAAAGCGAGCCGCCCCCTGGATGTGAACCGCAACGGCATTGTCGTTTCCGAAGGTGGCGCCGTTTTTGTTCTGGAAAGACTCGAAGATGCACTAAAACGGGGCGCGAAAATTTACGCTGAAATCGCCGGTTATCATGTCAATTCCGACGCCGTTGATTTTGTGCTTCCGGACACGCAAAGACAGATTGAGTGCATGAAGGCTGCGATGGTCAAGGCCAAGATTACGGCCAATGACATTGATATCGTCAATCTGCACGCCACCGGAACAACGTCCGGGGACATTAACGAATGTGAAGCGATCCGGGCGGTCTTCGGACAAGCCCCCGATACCTACATCAACTGCACCAAAGGATTCATCGGACACGCGATGGGCGCCGCCGGAGCGCTGGAACTGGCGGGGAACCTGCCCAGTTTTACCGATAACAAAATTCATTCGTGCAAGGTTATCGAAAATGTCGATCCCAAGTGCAGTTTAAAAAATCTGGTAAATGGTAACCCCATTGAAAAGGAAGTCAATTATATTTTGAGCAACTCTTTCGGCATGCTCGGAATTAATTCCGTCCTCATCGTCAAAAAATATCAACCATAAAATTATACAGGGAGGCAGCATTATGGACTATCAGTCTATCAGGAAAAAAATTATTGATATCATTGCGGAGATCGCAATTGATGAAGACCTTTCCAATCTTGATGACAACATAAGATTGCGCGAGCAGCTCGACATGGATTCCATGGATTTTCTGGATGTCGTCATGGAACTGAAGAAAAGATACAAAATAGAAGTGCCGACCGAAGATTACATAAAACTGGCCACACTGAAAAGCTGCGTTGAATATCTGGGACCTAAATTTGCCTTAAGTCCGGCGTAATGACACATTATGATACGGTCATAATCGGCGCGGGTATGTCGGGTCTGGCAGCCGGTATCAGGCTGGCCATGTTCGATCAAAAAGTGTGTATTCTGGAGCGGCATAAGGTCGCCGGCGGTCTTAATTCCTATTATGAACGCCAGGGCCGGAAGCTGGATGTCGGCCTGCATGCCATGACCAATTTTGCCCTCCGGGGCGAAAGAGGCCGGCCTTTAACCAAGCTGCTCAAACAGCTCAGAATCCCCTATGAAAAACTGGAATTGTCGCAGCAGAATTTTTCCCGGATTGTTTTTCCGGAAAGCGACCTTTCCTTTTCCAACGACCCGCGACTGCTGACTCAGGAAATAGAAAATAAATTTCCCGATCAGAAAGACAATTTTACGCGGCTGCTCGAACTCATTATCAACTTTGATGATGTTAATCTCAACAATAAAGCAGAAAGCGCCAAAGCAAAAGTCCGGGAAATCATCACAGATGAGCGTCTGCTCGAGATGCTTTTCTGTCCTCTGCTGATTTACGGCAGCGCCTGGGAAAACGACATGGATTTTTCCCAGTTTGTCATCATGTTCAAAAGCATTTATCTCGAAGGCTTCAGCCGTCCGCAAAACGGCGTGCGCACCGTGATTAACTTACTGCTTGAAAAATACAAACAGGTCGGCGGCGAACTGCGTCTGGGCGCCGGCGTGAAAAGCATCGATGTGGAAAATAGCGTCGTCACCGGCGTCACGCTCGATTCCGGAGAAAGAATTTTTGCGAATAAAGTCATTTCCTCCATCGGTCTGCCGGAAACCATGAATATTTCTTCTGAAAAAGCGGATGCGCCGGTCACCGGCAATATGAGTTTTACGGAAACCATTTTGTTCTTTGATCAGAAGCCCGATGATGCCGGTATCCGGGAAACCATCATCTTCTACAACGACGATGAAAAATATCATTATCAAAGGCCGCAGACCTTATGCGATTATCGCAGCGCTGTCCTTTGCTTCCCCAACAACTTCGACCATGATGATTATGATGAAGGAATCATCCGTGTCACCTTTATTGCCAACTTCGACCAATGGAATGAGCTGGACAGGCCAACCTATATTCAAATGAAAAAAGAAGTGCGCGATCAGGCGCTGGCCCTGACAGCAAAACTGTTTCCGAAATTTCAGGCCAATCTTCTTTATCACGATGTTTTCACACCGAAAACGATTACGCGCTACACCGGCCATTTTCAGGGCGCTGTTTACGGAACCACGCAAAAAGCCCGTGACGGACGCACCGGCATCAGAAATCTTTTTATCTGCGGTACCGATCAGGGCTTTCTGGGCATTGTGGGTGCGATGCTCAGCGGCATTTCCATGGCCAACCTGCACGGCCTGATGAACGGAGAAAGCGCATGAAGTTTAAGAACGCCGTTATTTCTTCTTTTGCCTATTATCTTCCCGAACAAATCATGACGACGGAAGCCATTGAAGAAAAACTTGCCCCTCTGTATCAACGCCTCAAACTGCCGGCCGGGCGCATCGAACTGATGACCGGCATTAAGGAAAGGCGCTTCTGGCCGCCCGGCACCATGCCCAGCGACTTATCCACTCAGGCCGCCCGAAATCTGTTTGAAAAAAAAATCGTTCAGCCGGAGCAGATCGATTTGTTGATTCATGCCTCCGTCTGCCGTGATTTTCTGGAACCTTCAACCGCTTCGATTGTTCATCACAATCTGGGACTGCGCGAACAGATCATGTTTTTTGATCTGTCCAACGCCTGTCTGGGAATGATGAGCTGCTTTGTTGTCGCCGCCAACATGATCGACAACGGTTTGATTAAGCACGCTCTCATCGTCTCCGGTGAAAACGGCGGCCCGCTGCTTTTTCAGACGATTGAGCATTTATTAAAAGATGAAAATATCACCAGAAAAAGCATCAAGAAATATATTGCGAATTTAACCATCGGTTCTGCCGCTGTCGCCTATACCGTTTCGCACAAGGATTATGTCGATGATGGACACCTCCTTCTGGGAGGAGCCTCTCTGGTGGATTCTTCAGCCAATGTCCTCTGCCGCGGTGGCGGAGACACCCACTCTCTGATGATGGAAACCGATTCTGAAGAGCTGATGAAATCCGGCGTCGCGCTGGCCGAAAAGACCTGGGCCCAAACCAAACAGGAACTGGAATGGACCAACGAAGATGTTGATTATTTTGTCGGCCATCAGGTGGGCATCGCACATGAAACCCTTCTCAAACAAATATTAAAACTCGAAAATTGCCCCACTTTTACCACTTACCAGTATCTGGGCAATACGGGAGCCTCCGCATTGCCCATCACGCTCAACATTTTTGATGAGCAAAAGAAAATTCCAAAAGGCAGCCGGGTCGGTCTGCTGGGCATCGGGTCGGGCCTCAATTCCATTATGCTGGGGGTCCAGTGGTAAGACCCGATTGGCTGAATAAACTCTATCCGTTTAAGTCCAACTTCTTCCAACTGAAAGATAATCTTTCCCTGCATTATTTGGACGAAGGAAAGGGCGAACCGATTCTGATGCTGCACGGCAATCCCACCTGGTCCTTTTATTACCGGAATCTGGTGGCCGAGTTTTCCAAATCCCACAGAGTGATTGTTCCGGATCATATCGGCTGCGGCCTTTCGGACAAGCCTCAGGATTACGAATACACGCTCAAGCAGCACATCGACAATCTGGAAAAACTGGTCACACATCTCAAACTAAGAGATATTGTTTTGATTATCCATGACTGGGGCGGCGCCATCGGGTTCGGCATTCTGGAGCGGCATCCGGAACTGGTCAAGAAGATTGTTATTCTGAACACCGCCGCTTACACGTCAGAAGTGATCGCCTTCCAGATTAATATGTGCCGGATTCCCGTTTTGGCCGAACAGGTGATTCGTCGCCTGAACGGCTTCGCGCTGACGGCAACTTACATGGCGGTAGCGAAAAAAATGCGGCCGGAAATCAGAAAAGGTTATCTTTTCCCTTATGACAGTTATGCGAACCGCA
>CAYZLL010000145.1:0-5630 GCA_964479225.1 uncultured Smithella sp. | reverse complement strand
TTGCCTGCCTCCAGTGGTGTCCGGAAGAAGCCATTCAGTATGGCAAAGGAACGGCAAAGAAGAAACGCTATCACCATCCGGAAATAATCTTGAAAGATATGTTGGCCTGTGTTCCTAAAAAGGAAAAATAATGATGATAACGGGGGGATGGCTTCGTTACAATTTATCAAGTCACCGGCTTCATCGTGGTGATATATTTTCTACATAAATCGCGATAATAATTAATTCCTTCCTGGGCCATCAGTTTTTGATCATCATGGACATCGTGCGTGATTTTTGCCGGATTTCCGGCAACAATTTTGCCGGCCGGAATATGCATGCCTTTGGGGACAACAGAACTCACAGAAACGAAAACATCTTCTTCACAAACCACATTAAAAAGCAGAATAGCGCCCATGCCGATCACGCATCTTGATTTAATGTGTACGTCATGGAGGATCGCGCCATGAGCAATAATGACATCTTCTTCAATGATGACCTGAGAGCCTGGATAAACATGAATCACGGTATTATCCTGAACGTTGGAACGGTTGCCGATGATGACCGGGCCGAAATCTGCACGAATGGAAACACCGGGAGCGATGAGGCATTCATGACCGACTTCTATATCGCCGATTAATGAAGCCTGAGGATGGACGAAGGAATCAACCGGCACCCGCGGTCTCTTTCCATCAAATTCATAAAGCGCCATAAGTCATTGCCCTTTGCAAAACTAGGCCAGCGAAATATTGACCGAACCGCCACGACCCAAAATATCATGCAGATGGATATATCCTTTTAATTCCTTTTGACCGTTGACCACGGCAAAGGACGTGATTTCTTTTTTCTGCATCATCTCCATCGCCTGAGCCAGCATAATTTTTTCATCGATCGTCTGGGGATTGTGCGTCATGATATCGTCGACAAATTTTCCTTCAAAGGACATTCCCTTGCTGATCAGACGGCGCACATCTCCGTCGGTTAAGATTCCCAGCAGCTTGTTCTTTCTGTCGGTGACCAAAACAAATCCGACATTTTTCCGGTTGATTTCCTGTATCGCTTTCAATACGGATGTTCCGGCAGAGACTTTGGGAATTTTTTTACCCGTAATCATCGCCTCTCCGACTGTTTCCCGCAGTCTCGAACCCAGACTTCCCCCCGGATGAAATTTGTAAAAATCTTTTTCCTTGAACTGCTTCTCGGCCAGCAGGGCGATGGCCAAAGCATCTCCAATTGCCAAAGCGGCGGTAGAACTGGAGGTAGGAACCAGGTCAAAGGGACAGGCTTCTTTCTCCACGGAAACATCAATGACAATGTCGCTGGCCTTGGCCAGTGTTGATGTCAAGCCGCCCGTAAAAGCGATGATCGACGCGCCGAGATGCCGAACGGAATTGATCACCGGCATCAATTCCCTGGTTTCGCCGCTGTTGGAAATGGCCAGCAGGATATCCTCTTTTGTGACAATGCCCAGATCGCCGTGCAACCCCTCCACCGGGTGCAGAAAAAGCGCCGGCGTTCCCGTACTGGTCAAGGTGGCAACAATTTTTCTGCCAATCAAGCCTGACTTGCCGATACCGGTGATAATAACTCTGCCTTTGGATTTGCATATCAAATTCACGGCCCGGGCAAAGTTGTCGTCAATGGTATCAACCAGCCGCAGAATGCTTTGCGCTTCTATCTTTAAAACATCTTTCGCCCGTTTAATGATATTTTGTTTCTTAATCATGGTTATCGCCTTTATGGGAAATTGAAATCATTATATTTTTTCACTTACAGGGATTGAAACTAGCAAAAAAACTGCGACAAAACAAGAATCAATTGGTTTTTCAGTTCATGTGAACTTTAATATTAGTATTCGTTGATTTTGAAGCCACCAACGCGTTTATTGACCTGACACAAGCTATCTGCTAAAGAGCGCTATACTAAAAGTAAGGTTTAATGATGAAGGCTATTTTTATTTCCGATGCTCACTTGAAAAAGTCCTCTGATGAACGATACAGAAAAATGATGGATTTTCTGGAAGACATCAAAAATGGAAATATCCGCGTAGCTGTTAATGCTCAAACAGATGAAGCCGACAAAAAAACGATTAATCATCTTTATATTGCCGGTGATTTTTTTGATTACTGGTTTTGCACAAAAGATAAGATTAATCCCGAATTTAAGCCGGTCATCAACAAATTAATTGAATTGCAGAAAGCGGGAATTCGTGTGCACATCAGTGAGGGCAACCACGATTTCTTCATGGGAGAATATTTTCATGATGTTCTGGGCATGGAGGTATTAGAAGAAAAAACAGTAGCAGACCTGGACGGCCTGAATGTCCTGATCGCTCACGGAGACACGGCGGACAGATCCAATACCCGTTATCTTTTGCTCCGCAATATTCTGCGCAGCAGGGCTTTCTATCATTTTCAGCGCCTGATCCCCGCTGCCGTGCGCTGGAAACTGGCCGGCCTGACTTCCACGGCCAGCAAGGACCTGGCGGCACAAGATGGCCATGAACTGATACAAAAGATGAATCCTTACATTATGAAAAATTTTCAGGAAGGCTATGATGTGATTATTCTCGGACACTGTCACGTGCCGGGCATAAATTATTATACGGTTCAAAACAGAAAAAAAACGTTTGCCACCCTGGGTGACTGGATCCGGCATGACTCGTTTTTATATTATGAAAACAAGAACTTTGTTCTTCAAAAGTACCGGCCATAATTTTTTTATGACCGGAAATATGTTTTAAAATTTACATGAGAAAGGATTAAATTTATGAACTTTGGCGGAATTTATCCCGCGCACTCGCTGCGCGAAGCGACCTTTGTCGTCGTCCCTGTTCCTTATGATCTGACTTCAACGTATCAGCCGGGCAGTCGCCGGGGACCGACAGCCATCATCGAAGCTTCCACCAATATGGAACTGTACGATGAAGAATTAAAGAAGGAAACCTATCTGGCCGGTATTCACACCACGCTGCCGGTCGAAATTGACGCCCGCGGCCCGAAGAACATGGTTAACGCCGTGCGCAAAAAAATTTCCAAAATCGTTGCTCTGGATAAAATACCGGTTATGCTGGGAGGAGAACACAGTATAACTTTCGGCGCCGTGCAGGCAGTTCAGGAAAAATATCCGAAACTTTCCGTGCTGCAATTGGACGCCCATGCTGATTTGAGGGAAAGCTACCAGGGAAGCGCCTATAGTCATGCTTCCGTAGCCCGCAGAATTTCGGAAATATGTCCGCTGGTTCAGGTAGGCATCAGAAGCATGAGCAAAGAAGAAGGCGACTTCCTGCCGAAAAGCAAAGTCAAATCCTACAGCGCCGATTTTGTCGCTGAACATAAGGACTGGTGCGAAAGTGTATGCAAAAATTTAAAGGGCGATGTATTTGTCACCATCGATCTGGACGTGTTCGATCCATCCATCATGCCCGCCACCGGAACGCCGGAACCGGGAGGTCTTTTCTGGCGAGATGTTTTGTGCTTGTTGAGACGGGTCGCTTCCTCCTGTACGATTCGGGGCTTCGACATCGTGGAACTGGCGCCGATTCCCGGCAATATCGGCCCTGATTTCATGACCGCCAAACTCATTTACCGTTTAATGGGGTATATGACAAAATAACTCCTTGACAAACGCAGGATATAATGGTGTAAAGTCAACGTTTTTCAATATCGCGGGGTGGAGCAGTCCGGTAGCTCGTTGGGCTCATAACCCAAAGGTCAGAGGTTCGAATCCTCTCCCCGCTACCAATAAAATCAAGGGGTTAACGAAATTCGTTAACCCCTTATTTTTTACCGTGCTACCCTGTATGCTACCCGCACCCACTCAATCACGGGTATGAACCCCAGGGCAAGCCCTGGACTTCTGTACTGGTTCAATGTTTCAGATTGAATCCGGAAGTTTCTATTATGATAAAACAAAAAAGTTCAAGCTACAAACTTGATCCAGCAGCAGTATGCATTTGAATCGTGTACGTTACCAATTCTGAACTTGCCATATTATAATTACTTTAAAAACTAAAAATAGCACGAAATGTATCTACGCGAAGCAAAGGTTTTACTGATTCTTTTCCTTTGTTAAGTTCAACGATGCCGTACTTCTCCATATTTTTCAACGTTCTGGATAGATTGCTAACCTGCCTGCCGGATAGAACTGCCAACTCTGCCAGAGATTCAGGATTGTTATCTCTTATCTTTTTCAAGAGTTCTTGATTTTTAGAACTAAGAACCTGTGCCATAGATTCAATAGAGTCAAACCAAACTGTCGGCTCATTATTATTTGGTTTATATGCACCACTAGCAACAGATATAGTCCGCTTTTTAAAATCTTTAAATGATGCGATTCCTATTTTCATTTCTCTTGCCATAACAAATACCTTCCTTTCTTAAATCAAACTCTCAACACTTCTCCAAAAATCTTCGACTAGCTGAGATGGAGTATCAAATTCATAATAGTATACCTTGTTCTTCTTATGGACATGATCCCATTTTTCTTTCTTTGCCCTGTATTTGCGAAGTTTAGGTAAACAATCGTGAGCGTTATCATAACCAAGAATCCTTTTATTATCTTTATCGTGCAAAGTAAGGCTGTACTTGATTCCATGAGGAATATTTTTAGTTGGTGTTACTTTCTTTGCTTCAAATTTTACCCAATATTTTCCTTTTTGGATATAATAAACAACCTCATTAAGGTCTAAAAGATTCTCAAGATCATAATCATGATGAAGTCTTTTCATTTGAGACAACCATTATCATCAGGTGATAAGTCTGTCAAGAACATTATATTTTTACCCTTTTGCGGGTTCAATGTGCAGATTGAATCTGGAAGTTTCTATTATGATAAAATAAAAAGGTTCAAGCTACAAACTTGAGCCAGCAGAAGACATAATCACTACCAAACCGTTTTAACATGCTCATAATTTCTTATTTTTTCATCTTTTGTAACCAGAACAGCACCCAGGGAAATTGCCGTGGCAATGATAATTCGATCTGCGGGGTCATTATGCAGAACGCCCGGCAACTGTACTGATTTTAGAGCAATACTATTACTGACGGGCACAAAATCAAAAAACGGCAGGGCTTCAGAAGCAGCAACCCAATCATCCGGTGGCATCGTCAGCTTTAGCCGACCCCGCGAGACAAGCATAGCAACTTCCCAAGTACTGATGGTGGAAATCAGGACATTCCTGTTAGCTACTGCCTCATCAATGATCTGTTTCGCATTTTCCGAAAGAAACTCCGGGTTGCTTACCCACCAGATCCATGCATGCGTGTCTAAAACGATCATTGAAGTGCCTTCCAATCCTCAAGTGCAACAGGTTGGGTGGGCTCGTCATACCCCAAAACAGAATGACGCAAAATTTTCAATTGATCTTCTGTATTTGCAGTATAAGGCATAACCTTCAGCACGGGTTTCCCACGATCTGTAATGATAAGCGTCTCTCCACTCTCTTCAATGAGGCGAAAATATTCCAGAGATCGCGGTTTGAATTGAGATTTAGAAATCATTCGTTCCATATTTCGATCATCCTCCCTTGTTATTTATATGAAAACGACAACTTTGCATTGTCCTTTTCATATAGTCATATGACCATAGTCACGTGACCTTGTCAACCAATAATTATCAAATCCTGAGATACTGAATACTTATATTTTTTA
>CAYZLL010000144.1:0-5688 GCA_964479225.1 uncultured Smithella sp. | reverse complement strand
GCTTTGCAGCAGGAAGTCTCCGGTCACAAACTGGCGGAGCAGTCTTTGCGGGCCAGCGAAGAACGATATCGGGCCCTCGTGGAAAATGCCAGTGACATGGTTTTCCGGACCAATCAGAAAGGATACATCACCTTTGCCAATGTTTCCACAATCCTGATGACCGGATACGAAGAAGATGAAATTATCGGCAAACGGTATATGGAGATCATTCATCCTGATATGCGTGAGGAAGCTGAAAATTTTTTCAGAAACCAGTCTGTTAAGAAAATAAAAAATACATATTCGGAATACCCCGTAATAAAAAAAGACGGCACTGAAATCTGGCTTGGACAGAATACGCAGTTAATCATGGAAGGGGGTAAAATTATAGGTTTTCAGGCGGTGTCCCGTGATATTACCGAACGGAAAAGGCTGGAAAAAGATTTAAAAGAAAGTGAAGAAAGATACCGGCAGTTGAGTATCATGGATGAACTGACCCAGCTTTATAACGCGAGGCATTTTCACAGTCAGATCAAAATGGAAGTCAACAGGTTGGAACGCTACGATTATCCTCTGACACTTCTTCTTCTGGATCTCGACGATTTCAAGGTATTTAATGACACCTATGGCCACTTGGAAGGGGATCAGGTTTTAATGCGCCTGGGCCAGGTGATCAAAAGATGTCTCCGGAAGGCCGATTCCGCTTACCGTTATGGCGGTGAAGAGTTCACCGTTATTTTGCCCATGACCACAGGCGAGGAAGGGATGGTTACTGCGGAAAGAATCCGGGAAGAATTGAGTAAAGAAGATTTTACGCCGATGCCGGATAAAATCGTGCATCTTACCGTCAGCATAGGACTGTCGCAGTATAAGCAGCAAGAAAGCATCAAAGATTTTGTCACCCGCGTTGATCGATTGATGTACAAGAGCAAAAAGAACGGAAAAAATCGAGTCAGTTTTGAATAAATGGTTTCTCAGCAGCACAAAATATTATCTTTTGTATCTGCCCATCAGTTGCGCTTCCGCCAGGACGTGTCCCTTCATCGCTTTTTCCAGTTCATTTTTGGTCAAGCCCGGTTTCATATTCAGCAAAGCATCCAAAGCGTACAATTTAAAATAGTAACGATGTGTTCCTCCGGGAGGACAGGGACCGTCATAGCCAAAACGACCGGAAGTGTTTTTGCCGTTTTTTCCCAAACCGGCAATTTCTTCATGACGGGAAACATTTTCCGGTAGCGCATTGACAGTTGCCGCTATGTCAAACAATACCCAGTGCACCCACAGTCCCACCGGCGCATCCGGATCATCGCAGATGAGCGCAAAGCTCTTCGTTTTTTCCGGAGCGCCGCTCCAGGAAAGAGGCGGTGAAATATTCCGACCGTCACAGGTGTATTGGGCAGGAATCATTTCTTCGTGTTTAAAAGATGAGCTTTTAATTTCCATGGCTTTCTCTTCCTCCGTAACCAAGCTAAAGACTATTGGATTGCCAGTATTTTAGCCGGTGCTGGTTCAGCAGTCAATAGCTCTTATTAATCAATTTGACACCGCCATTTCCTGTGGTATCATTAAACCATTAAGTTTAGGCATGGCAACACATGAAGATAGATGAACAAATAAAGCGGGAAAGCGGTATTCATGGAGAACCATGGGACTCTTTGCATAATGGATATTTTTCCGATACCCTTGTCGCCCATCCCCTCATTGAAACGATAGTCCGTCATCTATCAGATGCGGTTCCCGATGTGATCGTGGACTTGGGAGGAGGAACAGGGTTCATTTTGCGGGAATTGATCGCCAAAGGTGTGACGGCCAATATTTTCCCAGTCAATCTCGATTGTTCCGAAACGCAACTGGATGCCATGGGAAAGAGTGATATCTGCTGTATCAACCGCATGATTTCAGAATTCAGCAGAAGTGACCTTTTCACCAACGAAGAAAAGCGTGTTTTTTTTATTATGCGATCGGTATTACACTATTTTGGCCAGAACGGTCTGGTTGATATTCTTCAACATATACGCAATCAGGCTCAAAAGGGAGAGATGTTTATCCACCAGAGTGCGTGTTTTGAAAGCGAAGTGGAAGCGCGCTGTTTGAATGGCTTGTATCGGGAAATGGGCACGCCAAAGTGGTATCCTGTCATAAAAGAAATACAGAACAAAATGATGGCTGCCAACTGGCAGGTCATTGAGGAATGTCCGGCACCTCCGCTGAAATTATCATCCCCCGAACTCGGACAGCGCTATGGTCTTGATGCGCAATCTGTTGTGGAAATTCGCAACAAGTTGCTGAATGAATTTGGAGAAATCGAAAATATTTTTCAATGCACAAATGATGGTTTTGTGGCTTATCTCCATTACAGTATTTTTGTCGCCCGTGCCGTTTAATAAAGTATGTTCTGTCCAAAATGCAAAAAAGAATACAAGGAAGGTTTTTATCAGTGTGCTTCCTGCGATGCTGATCTGGTTGATGGGCTGCCGCAGGAAGTGCCGGATAACGTCAGCAATGATGAATTTGTGGAAGTCTTCTCCACTTATCATCAGGACGATATTTCTTTTCTAAAATCTATTCTCGAAGGCGAGGATATCACTTATTTTTTTCAGGGTGAAAATTCTATCATGCTGATTGCGGCTGGCGCTTATGCGCGACTGCTGGTAAAGTCTGAAGACGCGGAGAGAGCGAAAGAAATTTTGCAGGACTTGGGATTTCTTGAAAAAACCTAAAATCAAATATTTAAAACTTGTAAAAATAATTATTTCATCAGCTGCCGTGCGGCGGCGCAAATACGTTTAACATTGGGAAGAACATCATTTTCCAAATGGCGATTATACGGAATAGTCTTCTGTGTGCAAACACGCGCATACTTGAACGTTATTCCAGCCTCAAGAATAACTGCCGACAACTCACCGGAGAGGCCAAAGGCTTCATAATCTTCATCGACGACCAGTAAACGGCCGGTTTGTCCAACAGCACGGCAGACGGCCTTTTTGTCCAGCGGAGAAACGGTTCGCAAATCCAGCACACGCGCTGAAACTCTTTCCGTCTCCAATATCTTAGCGGCCTCTAAAGCACGGTGCACGCTCACGCCCAAACTGATGATCGTTACATCAGTCCCTTCCCGGCGAAGGGCGGCTTCTCCCAGAGGAATCGGCTCCCATTTTGAAGGTACCTCGCCTTTTGCTCCTTCAGCAGGAATATCGTAGCTGACGGTTTTTCGCGCTCCGGAGCCGAGGAATTCCAGCCATGACTCCGAAAGGAGCTTATGTTCGAGGAAAATTACCGGGCCGTCATGCCGCAGCGCGGCCAGCATCAATCCACCCGCATCGGCCGGTGTGGATGGAACGATTACAGTCAGCCCCGGAATGTGCGCCAGCCATCCCCACAAAGACTGTTCATGCTGTCCGCCGTCGCCGTAACCACCTCCGCAGGGCGCGCGCACCACCATGGGCACGGTCCATTTCCCGCCGGAGAAGGCTTCGGTTTTGGCTGCATGATTAAGCAGCGCATCCATGCAGACTCCGAAGAAATCCACCATATACATTTCCACGACCGGGCGTAATCCGGCCATGGCGGCCGCCACCCCCGCCCCCAGAAAGGCGCTTTCGCTGATGGGCGTTCCCATCACGCGTTTGGGTCCGAAGCGCACCAGAAGATCACGCCTGATCAACGGGATATCTTCGCCAAAAACAATAATGCGGGGGTCTTCAGCCATCGCCTGAGCCAAAGCATCATCAGCGGCCTGAGTAAAGAACATCGTTTTCATGACGGCACCTCCCCCAGAGCGGTTTCCAGGACATCGTTTATCTGCCTCTCCATCCGGCCTTCCAGTTCTTTCAAGCGAGATTCATCCGACTGAAGAACCACGCGCGTATGGAGAAGCGGGTCATTGGCCGGATCGCGGCGCGGATCGCGCAGAGTCGTGATGACGGAAGACATAACTTTTTTTAAACCGGCAAGCCGTTCGCGAATGGTCGCGCCGTCAAGTCGCAGGACGGACTTGGTCAGGCCGATGGCAACTTTCGGCATTTCTTTCAAAGGCTCTCGCACGATTCTTATCGGCTGAAAGCCCAGAAAATGGCCCTCGAAATGAACGCATCGAGCATACAGGAAAATGGGACCTTCGCCGGAACGTATGCGTTCAATCGCCTCTCCGGCGGCTTGCCACGTCTTCGCTACGTCGCATCCTTCAATATCGATTGCGGGAACACCTAATCCATGCGCCCGCGCGTTCAAGTCTCCGCCGGTGGAGACTTCCGATTTCGTCGTTATGGCCCAGCCGTCGTCCTTGCAGACAAATAAGACCGGCAATTTCCATACCGCGGCCAGATTTATTGATTCCATCAGCATACCCTGGTTCATGGCGCCGTCACCGAAAAAGGTGGCTGCGATTGATCCCGGTCGCAGGTATTGAGCTGCCAGGGCAAAACCTGCCGCGGCCGGCCCTTCCGAGCCAACGATCCCCGAAGAAGCGGTCAGATGCTCTTTGGAAAACAAATGCATATGTCCGCCCATGCCGCCGCACAGACCATCTTTATAGCCCAGAAATTCCCGAAGGAGCGCGACAGGCTCCACACCCCGCATGAGCATGGCCGCAGTGCCGCGGTGGTCGAGAGCCAATGCGTCGCCGTCTTTAAGGTGTGAAACGACACCGGCGATGATCGCTTCTTCGCCGGTTCCCAGGTGCATCTCGCCGGAAATCAAACCCTCATGCCAGAGTTTTGCGGTGGCTTCCTCGAACAGACGGGAATTAAGCATCAGAGCATAAAGAGACCATAGATCGGGTGACATTATTACCTCTCCTTCGTTGTAAGATAACGGTTAAGGTTTACATACCCCAATGGCTTTTTCGTGAGTTTATGGGATTTTACTTTTTTTCAGCGAAACTGTAAATAAAAAAACATAAAAAAACATATTGGACAAACAAAGAGGATAAGCAGGGGATGGTCTGAAGCCTTTAGACAAGAGAAACTTTACAGGATTTGGATCTTGAGAATGAGATTAGCCATCCGGATTCCCCTTAATCAGGGGAATCCGGCAGAATGAACCTACTTTATTTCCGCGTGATAACTTTGCAAAGCTTTTGCCCGGCCGTGACCCTGTTTGAGTGCGGCGATTCCCTTGACCGCCGCGACCGCCGCCGCAATGGTCGTGATATAAGGTATCTTATATTTAATAGCCGCTTTGCGGATATAGGAATCATCGTATTTGCTGAGGCGTCCTGCCGGCGTGTTGATCACCAGTTGAATCTCGCCGTTTTTAATGGCGTCCACAATGTTGGGTCGGCCCTCATGCATCTTTAAAATTTTCTCGGTTTCTATCCCATTTTCATTCAGGAATTTATAAGTTCCTTCTGATGCTCTGATTTTAAAGCCGATCTTTTTAAAGGCCCGCGCCACCTCCAGAACACCGTCCTTGTCCTTTTCTTCGACGGTGATCAAAACGGTTCCTGCCGAGGGGAGGTTCTGCTGTGTTGCTTCCTGTGCCTTGTAGTAAGCCAGACCGAAAGAATCGGCCAGCCCCAGAACTTCTCCCGTCGAGCGCATTTCCGGTCCCAGCACCGGATCAACTTCGGGATACATATTGAAGGGGAATACGGCTTCCTTCACACCGAAATGACGGAATGATTTATGTTTTAGGTTTAAATCCTTAAGTTTCTTGCCCAACATGACTTGCGTGGCCAGTCGCGCCATCGAAATGTTGCAGACCTTGGAA
>CAYZLL010000143.1:3362-5741 GCA_964479225.1 uncultured Smithella sp. | reverse complement strand
CTATGATTAATCTGGAAATGACACAAAAGATGATTGATGTGAGAAGCGGCATGAATAATATGGCCACCAGTATGCTGCGGCCGATATCCCGGCATTACGACGAACACGAGCATGAATATCCGAAAGAGCTGGATATGTTCCGTTCCATCAAGATCATGAGCCGGCCGAAAAAGAAAAAAGCGGGTGAAGAAGCCAAACCGGAAAAACCGGGTGCGAAAAAACTGGGAGCAAACCTTTCCATGGTGATTGTCATCGAAGAAATGTGCTGGGGTGATTTGGGGTTATTGTTATCGCTGCCGAATGCCGGCCTGGGCAACGCCGCCATCTCGGCGGTAGCCACAGATGAACAAATGGAAAGATTCGGTGAAAAATGGGCATCAATGGCCATTACCGAACCGGGATCCGGTTCCGACTCCGGCTCCATCACCGCCAGAGCGACTCTGGATGGCGACGAATGGGTCCTCAACGGCGAAAAAATATTTGTCACCTGCGCGGAACGCGCTGACGTGGCTGTTATCTGGGCCACCGTGGACCGGAGCGCCGGGAAGTCCGGAATCAAATCATTCTTGGTGGAAAAGGGAACGCCCGGTTTCAAACTGGAAAAACTGGAGCACAAGCTTGGCGTGCGCGCATCAGACACGGGCACTTACGTTCTAGATGAATGCCGCATACCGAAAGATAATATTCTGGGCAGTGCTGAGATCAAGCAGTCCACCGAAGGCTTCAAGGGCGCCATGAAAACTTTTGATAACACCCGTCCCCTGGTGGCGTCGATGGCGCTGGGCGTAACGCGGGCGGCGCTTGATTTGACAAGGGAAAAAATCGAAGCAAGCGGCATCAAACTTGACTACGAAAAAAATCCCAACAACTTAAGCGCTATGGAAAAAGAATTTTATATGATGGAAGCGCATCTCGAAGCGATGCGGCTGCTCACCTGGCGGGCGGCGTGGATGATGGACAATGGAGAAGCCAACAGCTTGGAAGCTTCCATGTGCAAAGCAAAATCAGGAAGGTACGGTACGTTGATCGCGCAGAGATGCTGCGAGCTTCTGGGTCCCTTGGGTTTTTCGTGTGAAAATCTTGCTGAAAAATGGATGCGTGATGTGAAGATTACGGATATTTTCGAGGGCACGGGACAAATCCAACATCTGATTGTTGCCCGAGGCGTTCTCGGGTATTCCAGCAAGCAACTTAAATAAAAAACACCCCCTTTGATGCCTTAACCAATATGCCTGCACGTCGCAAGACGTGCAGGCATATTGATCTGAGCACAATCCGCAAAGACAATGCTCGCGTACTCTCCTCTTCAAACCTATCCAGATTAAATCGTGTCATTCCAAAATAAATATGATATTAGCAACGGCCAGGGTAACGTATGAAGAAAAGTATTTTAGTCATTGATGATGACGCGGTCGCCGGAGAATTTCTGCAGGAAGCGCTTGCGCTCGATGGTTATGACGTTAAAACCCTGACATCGGCAAAAGAAGCGTTAAGGCTGGAGCTTTCGCAATTTGATTTGCTGATGTCCGACATCCGCATGCCGGAAATGGACGGGTTGCGTTTTCTTGAAGAGGTGCATCAAAAGTGGCCTGATTTGCCCGTAATCCTGATGACCGCTTACGGTTCACTGGACACGACGATGGAAGCGTTAAGTCTGAGAGCATGGGATTATATCAGCAAACCCTTTTCGCCGGATGATTGCCGTAAAATCGTCAAGAAGGTTCTTGAAATCAGAGAACTACGCGAAAGACGATTGAAATTAGATTCTCCGGAGGAAAGATCGGAAACGAAATTGATCGGTTCTTCGGCGGCGATGGTGGAATTCTACAAACAGATAGCGCGTATTGCGGATTCACCGGCCAGCGTTTTAATCGAAGGTGAAAGCGGCACCGGCAAAGAATTGACCGCGCGATCTTTACACAATATGTCAGCACGCCGCAATAAACCTTTTGTCGTGGTGCACTGCGGCGCCATTCCTGATAACCTGCTGGAATCGGAATTATTCGGTTATGAAAAGGGGTCTTTTACCGGCGCTCATCAGCAGCATATCGGACTATTGGCCTCGGCAGAGGGCGGAACGGTATTTCTGGATGAAATTACGGAAATGTCCACAGCGTTGCAGGGGAAATTCCTGCGCTTTATGCAAAACGGAGAGATCAGGAGAATCGGCAGCCACGACGTGCACAATGTGGCGGTGCGGGTTGTGGCTGCAGCCAACAAGAATATCGACGAAGAAGTCAACACCAACCGTTTCCGGATGGACCTGTTATACAGATTTATCGTTCGTTTGCGTGTGCCGCCGTTAAGAGAACATAAAGAAGACATCCCTCTGCTGGTGGAATCATTGTTGAAGAAATTCGGTTATCCGAAAGTGCGTGT
>CAYZLL010000143.1:0-3262 GCA_964479225.1 uncultured Smithella sp. | reverse complement strand
ACGCTTATGATCTTTAAATATCGGTAAATAAAGAATAACAGATGTGCCCGTATCCGGCGAGCTTTTGATTTCCATCTTACCGCGGTGCGTTTTCATGATGTCACGAACAATCGCCAGTCCCAGTCCACGCATTCCTTCATTCTGTTTTGTACTGAAAAATGGTTCACTCGCTTTTTCAATCGTATCAGAAGTCATCCCGGGACCATTATCACTGATCATCAGCGCCAAAAAATTATCCGGCAGAACAGCTTGAGCGGATACACTGATTTCACCACCTTGAGGCATCGCTTCCTGCGCATTTTGAATGATGTTCATAATCGCCGTTTGAATGCGATATCGATCCACATACAACGGCACGCTTTCACTACCAATATCAACTTTGATGCTGACATTATTTTTATGCACAAAAGGTTCAACCAGCGGTACGGTTTCGCTTAAAATTTGCTGAACGGTTAATACTTCGAAATGCGGTTCGGGCAGGCGTGTGGCTTTTCGCACATTTTGAATGACATGATCCAGGCGTTGTGTCTGCTGGACGATCAAATTCAGTTTATGTTCCACATCCTGAGGCCAACCACCTCTCTCCAGAAGAAGTTTGGCCAGACCGCCGATGGAATGAAGCGGTGTTCCCAGATCATGAGCAAGATTGGCCGTGAGCTGGCCCAGTGTTGTTAATTGCTTCAAATCGGCAACCTGTTTCTGCAACTGAACAACCTTGAGCGTTTCCTCACGAACCCGCTCTGCCAGATTTTTATTGAGTTCCAGATTGCTGTTCATAACGTCCTGGATTTCATCCGCCATGACATTGAAATGCCTGGATATCTGTCCCCATTCGTCATTGTGAACAATGGAAAGCCGGTTTTTGTATTGCCGCTTCTGAAATTCATCAATGGCCTGAAGAATCGTTCTGAGGGGTTTTTCAATGATCCAGCGATAACTTAACCCGAAAACCATAAGAATCAGTATCAATAGTCCGGCGCTGCTGAAAATCAGTAAGATGCGCGCCCGGTTCATGATCTCCATATTTGCGCGGGAAAAACCAATAACACCGACAACCAGTTGCGAACGTTTTGTCTCTCCTGAAACAGGGTAAAGCAGTCCCAGAGCCGGACCGCTTTCCGTGTCGATTTTAACATAACGCTGCTTGTTGCCGGCGCCTGCGGCAGCGATAGTATCATCCGGCCATTCGTACTGAACACGACTTGCGCCTGCCACATAATCGACCTCTTTATGAGCGGTATCAAAAATATCAATCCGCGCCAGACGCACATCCGTCTGGACGTGATCCTTGAGAGCTGAATCAAGGGCGCGAAGTCCTTGTTTGGTGGGAAAATACTGATAAAATGTACTGACCGTTTCTGCCACATCTTGCAGTCTTTTTACCTGCTGGCCCACCAGTATGCCTTCCAGGGCGGTAAGCTGAATCATTCCCCATATGGCCATCGTCAAAGCCAGCCCCAGAATGGCAATAATCATCAACCTGACCCGGACGGTCAGCGTGTCATTATAGGCTGTGATGTTTTGAATGGCTTTCCGGAACATGAATTGAGATATAGCAAAATTGGAGATAATAAACCAGAAACAAACAAAAAAAAGAAGGGACAGGAAAACCCGTCCCTTCTTCGATTCAAATAATTTTTAAAAAATTATTTTGCAGCCGGAGCAGCAGGAGCGTCAGCCGGAGCGGCCGGAGCTTCTTCAACTTTCTTTACGGCTTTCTTTACTTTTTTCTTTGCTTTTTTCTTTGCTTTCTTTACTTCTTTTTTGACATCGGCTTTGGTGTCATCCATTTTTTTGTCAGCAGCTTTGACGGTGTCGACAGCCTTTACGGGCTCAGCAGCGGGTGCAGCAACTTTTTCAGCAGCAACAACCGTCATGGTGAACGCAAAAACAAAAGCAACAACTAACAATACAACTTTCTTCATCTTAAAATCCTCCTTTTAAATTACTTTTTTATTTAAATACTACCCTCTTCCCATGAGGGGCTTCAAACAACAATTATCTTTTCTCGGGTATATTTATTAACGGAGCTTTAACTTCTTTTTTCTTATAAGTAATTTTAGCAACTTTCGATGCTGTTAACCTGCCGTCCTGCTCCGTGTATTCTATTTTCACCGAATCACCAACCATAATATTGGTCTTTGGCTTATCTAAAGTAAATTCCATCGCTTCCACGCTGCCTTTTAAAGTACGTTCAATTTTAATCAGCTCGGTGGAAATCTCGATAACCTTTCCCGTAGCGTGCATTTTTGCCGCTTTGACAATATTGGCTTTCACCGCGTTGGGCTTAACTGGAGAAACCGGTTTATCAACGGCTAAAACCACCGTTGAAAAAAGAAAAATTATGCAAGCAGTTAGCAATAATTTTATCTTCACGAAAACCTTCCCCCATTACCTTTCTGCGACGCTATATAGCAAATTACATGCCAACATATAAACATAAATCAACAATATATGTTATTGAAATAAATAGATAATTTATTTCAAAATGAATACGTAAACTTTTTTGCCAAATTAATGAAGAATAATTCCCCAACCGTGGGGATTTATTCCTCTGCTTATAGGCAAATCTCTTCCCGGCAATAATCTTTCTTGATAATTATCGGCAAGAGATGCAAAGATGAAACATGAATAATGAAGATCGAAATCACTGGGATATTATTGTCATCGGCGGCGGAGCGGCCGGTCTTATGGCGGCCGGCCAAGCGGCAGAACAGGGCGCCAGCGTGTTACTGCTGGAAAAAACTGACGGTTGTGGAAAGAAAATTCTGGTCAGCGGCAAAACACGCTGCAATCTGACCAATTCTGCTGCGCTGAATCATTTCATCGCGATGTTCGGGGACAACGGACGATTTCTTTTCAACGCTTTTCACCCTTTTTTTCGCCCCGAACTGCTCGATTTTCTGAACAGCCACGGCCTGGACACGAAGGTGGAACGCGGCGGCAGAATATTTCCCGTTTCCGATGACGCGCATGATGTTTTACGTGTCTTTAAAAAATATCTTGCTTCAAATAAGGTGAGAGTACAACTCAACACGAAAGCCACTGATATCATCATAAAAGAAAACGCTGTCTGCGGTGTTCAGGCACATGATTCCATTTTCAACTGCAAAGCTGTTATTCTGGCCACGGGCGGCGCCACCTGGCCCTCCACCGGCTCCACCGGCGACGGTTATAAAATGTGCGCTGCGCTCGGACACACCATCGTCAAAATCAGGCCTTCCCTGGTGCCTTTGATCATCAAAGAGCAAAAACTTGCGCA
>CAYZLL010000142.1:0-5747 GCA_964479225.1 uncultured Smithella sp. | reverse complement strand
CCAATCACTTTATCCTGGGATTTAATGGGAACATAAAGCATGGAAACAATGCCTTCTTCCGCTTTTTCCTTTTTATATTGAATTCCCGAATCGGTGGAAACATCCTTAATGTAAATGGTTTCTCCCTGGAGAGCCCGGCCAATGTTTTTATCGGCCCCTACCGTTCCCTTGTTGAGATACTTATCACTCAAACCAAAACTGGCAATCAGTTTTACAGTCAGCGTTTCTTCATCCAAAAGTCTCACTGAAGCAGCCTTTATCCTCAGCGTTTCCACCAGTTCGTTCGTCATCGCCTGAATAATTTTTTTCACATCCAGACTGGATGACATGCTGGCAGACAAATCGAGAAACATCTGTGATTGCTTGCGCAGTCGCTTGATCAGATTGGCGTTTTCAATGGCAAAGCCCCCCTGCCCGGCAAGAATGGACAAGAAATCTATTTCATCTTTGGTAAATTCACGAATTTCTTTTGTATACAGGCTGAGAAGACCCAGCATTGTACCCGAACTCATGATCGGCACGGAAATAATCGAGCCGATCCCCTCTTCTTTTTTCGCTTTATGATTCGTCAGGCGCTTATCCGTCGTGGCATCACGGAAATACATATAGCCGTCTTTCAATAACTGCGGACTCATTTTAATAGCGTGTGCCGCCCCGGCGTGGACGTACTTCTTGGAAAGCCCGACCTGCGCGACGGCCTGATTGCTGATGAAATTTTCCTTATCTTCATCCCGCAGAAAGATAACCGCCGCCTTGGCTTTCAACCCTTCTACAGCGGCAGACACAATTAAGCGCGGGATGTTATCCATCTCTGTTGTTGTGCCGATTTCTGTAGTGAGTTTGCTTAAAACCCAGAAAAAACTTCCTTTTGCTGCCATATCCGTTCTCCCTTGTCATATGTCCTGAAACACTTTTGTTTAAACTGCTATCAATCAGGCTTTTGCCGATGAATCCTTTTCCCCTGTTTTTGCAACTTTCTTTTTGGCCGTTGGTTTGCGCTTTCTTACGGTGCTCACGGAAATCTTTTCGGGCTCGGCCATAATGTCCTCGCTGTCTCTTTCCTTGAGCCACTGAACAATTTTCGGCGCAAACATTCTTTGAAATCTGGAACTGACGTAAATGCCAATGTGGCCGGTTTCCAGACAGATATCCTCGACGTCACGACTGCCCACAGCCTTTGTCAATTGATTACAGGCTTCCGGCGGCACCAGATGATCATATTCTCCGTAAAAATTTAAAAGAGGCATGGTCAGATTCTTCAAATCAACCCTTTGGCCGCCCAGAACCATCTGGCTTTGAATCAGAAGATTTCTTTTGTAACAGTCTTCCACGAACTGACGGAATGTTGCTCCGGGAACATCGGGACTGTCAAAAATCCAACGCTCCATCCGCACAAAATTTTCCACGAAGTCTTTGTTGTCCATATTCTCCATGAAGCCGACGTATTTATCGATCATCAAGCGCGCGGGATTGAGCAGGAGAAAACCGAAATTCATCAGATCGCCGGGAATATTGCCGTAGGTATTGATGATTCCGTCAACATCGAGATCCTTCATCCAGACGTGCAAAAGCCCCTTATCCGTGTCAAAGCTCGATGGGGTAACGGTGGTCACCAGATTTTTTATCTTGTCCGGATGCAGAGCTGAATACATGACGGAGAAACTGCCGCCCATGCATATTCCCATCAGATTGACTTTGGGAACATTATGCTTTTTGCGGATGAAATCGACGATGTTATTCATATAACCGTTGACGTGATCATTAATTGTCAGGAAGTGGTCTTTGCGCTTGGGATACCCCCAATCCACCATGTACAGATCAATACCGGCTTCCAGAAATGTCTTCACAACACTCCTGTCCGGCTGCAAATCAAGCATCGTTTCCCGGTTAATCAACGCATAAACAACCAGAAGCGGAGCTTTCAATTTGTTCTCGGCATTCTCATTACGACGGTAGTGTTTGAGTTTGACCCTGTCTTCTTCATAAACAACGTCATAGGGCGTGGTGGCAAGGTCCGTATTGAGCTGTCCCTGAAGAACTTCGGAAGCTTTGGAAACGCGCTGCTGCGCTTTTTCCGCGTCTTCGGCCATTTTATCGAGAATCAGATCAAGAGGGATTTTGGTTGGACTCATGAAAAATTTTTCCTTTCTTGAATGTTACAATTCAAACCAGGTTCGGAAATGGCTTCTATTTCCCGGCATCCATAGCGTTCGGCGATACACCGAGCATTTTTTCCAGCTCTCTCACTCTTTTTTTTAACACGTAAAACTCTTTATAAAGGTCGTCAATGTCTTTCTGCGTAACCACGGGCAACGTTTGCAGATAATCCTGCATCGTTTCGTTTTTGACAATCATGAAATTCTCGAAATGTTTGAGAACGCGGTGCAGCGCTTCCGTATAATCCGGCGATTTGAACAGGGTCATGTAATGACCTTCCAGGATCTTCAGCCACATGGCGTAATTTTCTTTGGATGAGGTGGGAATGTTGCCTTCCTCCGCCATCTGCTGGAGCCTTTCCTGAAAGACCTTGAAAGACTTCTCCATCGGCAGATAAAGGATGGAAAGAAATTCAGCCAGCGTTGTTTGAAAAATATTGTGCCTGTTTAAAAGCTCATTGAGATGTTCCTGGTAAAAACGGGTCAACCCCAGCGGGGGAATTTTAAAGTATGGCTGGATGTCTTTTTCGTATATTTCACCCCAGGCCTTAAAGATTTCCTGATCCAGGTTTTCAAAGCGATACGCTTCCGTGCGTTTGCCGATACTGCCTGCTTTTTCCATCAAATGTTTTTGTATTTGCATCGCCGCATCAAAACCGGTTTTGGTCATTTTCAAAAAGACCTCCGGCAGAGATTTCATGGCACTGGCCGCCGCCGATTCAGATTCCGGTTGTTTCATCATTTTGGTAAATGATTTAAGCAGGTTCAAGTTTGTATCAAGCTGTTGTGTGAAGCGGTTTGGCATGGCGGTTTGCGAATTGAACGCCGTCTGTGAACCGGATGGCATGGATTTGGCTGCATTCATCCACATCTCCGTCACCATCTGCAGCCAGGGAAACATCGCCGATTCGTTAAATTGAGTATTTTTCTCTTCCTCAGTCATGGGACACTCCGATTAAAAAAACTATTGAAGAAAATGACCATTCAATGTTAAAAAATAAACATTCAAAATTGTTATTGCCGGAATACATGGGATGAATGCAAGTGACGCCGAAATACGACCGGTAACAAAACTTGCATAAACTGCAATTATTTTTTAGTATATTAGAAAATTTTTGTCAACTTAATTTGGCTTCCGAATCGTTTTGAAAATAGTCATCATATGTTGCGTAAAACCATAAAGGGGTTCGTTTATGTCCAGTAAAAAAGTTTCCAAAATTACGCCGGATGAACTGCTCAACGTTATCGATTTTTCACCTGCCGATAATCTTGAAAATCTTTCCACGACCATTGCCTGGAAAAGTAAAATGGTTGGGCAGCAGATCAGAAATCTTTTCAATTACCAGCAGTTTCTGGAAACCATCAAAAAGAATCCCCTGGTTTTCGGCCCGCTGGCTTTTTCCGCGTCCTGGCAGAGCGCGATCCTGAATTCGATGCTGCGGCATGTCAAGGCCAGCGCCCGTCTGGCCGTCGGCGCTTCCCGTAATCCCGACGCGATTGCCGATTTGAACGGCTGGATCTATAAAAGTTATTCCCGCCTTCTTTACACCCTCACCGGGTTTTTTATCAAAGACGGAAAATTCAACCGGGATAAAGCCCTGATGATTTGTACGACCCCGAAGGGCAAGGAATATTTAAGAAATTATATCGACGAATTCGCCCAAGTGGAGCAGCAATACAATAATATCGGCCTTTCCCGCCTCAAAGCGATGAAAGAGCTTTTAAAATGCTTGCTGGTTTTAATCACGGAACAACCTTTCAGCAATGCACCGCTGCCCTTCGCCAAGACGAATCCCGACGGATCTCTGAAGACTTCCTTTGAAGAGTATCTTGCAGAAAACCGGATGCGCCTGGAAAATCTTTATGAAGCCAATGCTTTTGATATCAAGGAGTATTCCGAAAGAGCCACGCAGGGCAAAATCGGCTGCTCTTATTATGAATATGTGGAAGGTTCTCTCAATCACCGGGTAAGACTGCGCTATTATCCTCCGCCGGAGGGAATTAAACCCAACGGCAAAATAATCTACATGTCCACGCCGCTCATCAACAAACCGGAACTGTTCGATCTGGCCACCGGGAAATCTGTCGTCGCGGCCCTCCTGAAACAAGGTTATATTATTTACCTGGTGGATCACGGTGATCCGGGTTGGGAAGAAACGGAACTGGGTCTTGATTTCTACGGAAAAGCAATTCCTGATTTCTATCTCGACATGATTAAAAAGCGACATCCCCGGAATGAGATCTACATCATGGCCTACTGCATGGGCGGCACTTTAATTCTGCCCTACCTGGCAAGAAGGGCAGAAGAACTGTTGGCTGACGGCAAGCCGATGGACATCAAGAAAATAGCCTTAATGGCGTCACCGATGAAATTTGACGACGAAGAAAGCGGACACCATTCGATTCGCACACTGATTCGTCGCGATTATGATCCTTATCTGATGAAAGAGCTTTTCGGCTCCGTGAATATTCCGCCGCAGGTTATTGAAGCGGGAATGAACGAAATTCAACCGGGCGTTCAGCACACGGTTGTCCTGGGTTTCTACGGACGCGCGGAACTCAAGGAATCCATTGCCGACGCGGCACCGTTTTTATACTGGCTGACGCATGGAACCAAATTCCCGGTCAGCGCTCACATTCAGTGGATTCAGAATATCTTTATCGGGAATCAGGTGTATGAAGGCAAATATTGTCTTCCTTCTTTCAATCCGCAATTTGACGGCAAACCGGTCAATATGGCCATTCTGAAAAAAGCCGGCGTCAGAATTTTCGATTACAAGGGTTCCCGGGATCCCATCGCCCCGGCAGGGTCTTGTGTCGCCGGAGAAACATGGGGCTGTGTGGATACAGGCAATGTTAAAGTTACCTGTGGCGGCCTTAATCGTGTCATTGAAAAAAATATCGGGCATATTTTTGTGGTCAGCCGCAAACTGTTGGCCGAATACCTGGCACTGGTTGAAGATTTCTATAACGATTCTTCGATCAATCAACCAGTACTACATGCTGAAAAAAAATCTTCAACCCGGAATGTTGCCGGCAATGTTGTTGCTAAAAAGAAAATTCGAGCAAAGAAATAATTCATGTTAAATCAGTTAAGTTTCACGCCGCAAAGACAGCGGTTTATGATTTACATCATTCTGGCTGCTGTCACCGCTGCCGTTTACTGGCAGGTCCATCATTTTGAATTCATCAATTTCGATGATGTCATCTACATCACGGGAAACCCCATGATTCAATCAGGCATCTCCCTGAATGGTTTCTACTGGGCTTTTGGTTCAAAATATTTTGGTTTATGGAACCCGTTGGTCTGGCTGTCTTTCATGGTTGATCATCAATTGTATGGTTTGCAAGCCGGAGGTTATCACGTCACCAACCTTATTTTGCACATCCTCAGTACGCTACTGCTCTTCTGGCTCTTTCACCGCATGACGGGTGCCCTCTGGAAAAGTGCCTTTGTCGCCGCTTTCTTTGCCTTGCATCCACTGCACGTGGAATCTGTCGCCTGGGTCTCGGAAAGAAAAGATGTCTTGAGCGCCTTCTTCTGGATGCTGACTTTATGTTTTTATGTCTATTATACGGAAAAACCGGCCA
>CAYZLL010000141.1:0-5784 GCA_964479225.1 uncultured Smithella sp. | reverse complement strand
GCCAACGCGCATAGCCACCATACCGGTCGGCTACGGAGACGGTTATGCTTTTATCCTGTCCAATCAGGGCGAGGCGCTGATCCGCGGCCGGCGCGTGCCGATCGTCGGGCGGATTTCGATGGACATGTGCACGCTTGATGTGACCGATATCCCCTGCAAAGTCGGTGATGAAGTTGTTCTGCTGGGGCGGCAGGGAAAAGAATACATCAGCGCCAATGAAATTGCCGCCAAAGCCGGCACGATCAGTTACGAAGTCCTCTGCGCCCTCGGAAAAAGAGCGCCGCGTGTTTTTATCCGGAAAGGGAAAAAACAAACCATCGAACCGCGATTAAGAAGAATCTTTGTTCCCGATGAAGAAAAATCGATTTCCCGCATTGACAATATTATTCGACATTGCATGCAGACGCGGGCGCGCGACCAGGAACTGGGCAATGCCATTTATTATGAAATGTTTGAAACTCTCTTCGGCAACGAAGACCGGCGCCTGGAATTGCGCTCCGGCTTCCGCTACGACATTCGTATGGAAAAATTGCCGGAAACGCAAAAGACCGCTTCATCGCCGGAATACCTGCGTGTCAGCACGCATATCGAATATAAAAAAACACTGCGCGACAATATTTTCATGATCGGCTGCGCTGCCAATCATGAACAGTTAGCGGCGCTGTTTGAAGACCCGCGCTGCGAATACCGCTGGCTGATGAGCAACCGTAAAGGTCTGATCCTGGACCGGGATTTTACCGTCGGACGGGTGCGCATTGACAACCAGAATGTTCCTATCCTTGAAGCAAAAAACACCGGGCGCGGTTATGAAATCTGGTGCGGGTCCGATGAGCTCAAAAAGAAAATGAATACGGAAGTGAAACTGGAATTCGAAATCTCCACCAAGAAGGCCAGAGAAAATAAAATCTTCCCCGTTTACCTGGTTTATCCGGTAAGAGGTTTGGAGATTAACTTCAATTATGAAAATGCGGGTATCAAAAACGTTCGAGAGGAAAGCTTTTTTGCCGGGAAGCATCCCCAGCCGGTTGTCTCCATCAGAAAAGGCAAATCCATCGGCGTTAAGATATCCGACAAAGAATGGATATTTCCGACCAGCGGCGTGATATTCATCTGGGACATCTAACGGGTTCTTTCTTTCAGCAGCCAAATCGCTAAACCTGCCAGAGCGGCGGCGGCAACCGCACTGATCCACATGGGAATTTCCACCCCACCAGCAGTCACGTTGAGTCTGATGATAAAGCGGCCGGCCTGCGCCGCGGACATGATGAGAAGTAAAATACCGACTGCCAACGATGCCGGACGTTTCATAATTTTACCTCCTAAAAATTATTTTACCCAATTTTCTATTCTTAATCCGGGAATGCGTTTAAACTCTTTTTCGTTATTCGTTACGAGAATCAAATTTAAACATCTTGCCTGGGCGGCAATCAACATATCCATCGCGCCGATTATTTTTCCTCTTCTTTCCAGATCAGCTCTGATCATTCCATACTCACGCGCCGCTCCCGAATCGAAATCATGGATTTCAAAAAAAGAGGCAAATTCCAGCAGAGCAACCCTGTTTTTATCGGGATAAGAACTCTTTGCCGCTCCGTATTCCAATTCGCTCAATGTGATTGAAGAAATGCCGGCTTCATTGATTTTAATTCTGGATAAACGATGGAAGACGGAAACAGGTTTTTTCTTGATAATGTAAATACAGATGTTGGTATCGATAATGTATTTCATTAAGAATTCTCACGCGGTTGCGCTGCAGGCTGATTTCTTTCATCCATAAAATCATCGGTAAACTTGTTGATGGTGTTCATTAAAGATGCCATCTTTTTATTTTTAGGCATAATAACGACAATATCGTCAATTTTGTTTATATAAACTTCATCATCTTTAAAACGATATTCTTTCGGTAACCGTATTGCCTGGCTTCGTCCGTTGGTAAAAATCTTGGCTGTATTCATGAAAAATCTCCTTGTGGGTATATATCATAATATAGACCTCTCGGGAGAAAATGTCAATGAAGTGTTATGTCAGATTTAAGTTTAAATACCTTCCGTCTTAATTTCAAGTTTCTTCTTGTGTCGGTGAAGGGATAATTCAATTAATTTGTCCAGCAGGTCGTCGTAGGGGAGGCCGGTGGCGGCCCAGAGTTTCGGATACATGCTGATACTGGTAAAGCCGGGCAGCGTGTTGATTTCGTTGAGATAAAATTTGTTGGTTTTCTTATCGAGGAAGAAATCCACCCGAGCCATGGACGTGCAGCCCAGTGCCATATAACCTTCAACGGCAATCTTTCTGATTTTATCGGACAGTGTTTTATTAACTTCCGCCGGAATTTTCAATGCCGCGCCATTGGGGTCGATGTATTTGGCCTCGTAGGAATAAAATTCATGTTTGGGGATTATCTCGCCTAAAACCGAACCGGCCGGTTTTTCATTTCCCAGGACGGCGCATTCGATCTCGCGGCAGTCAATCGCTTTTTCAACCAAAACTTTATTGTCGAACTGCAAAGCAAAATTCATTGCTTTGGAGAGAGTTTCTTTTTTCTTGACCTTTTTCACGCCGACGGAAGAACCGGCGCAAACGGGTTTGATAAATAAAGGCAAGCCGAGTTTCTGCAGTACATTTTTACTGATATTTTTTGCATCCTCTTTCCACTGCTGCTTGCTGACCGTTACGGAAGGAACAACTGGAATGCCCGCCTCGCAAAGCAATCTCTTGGCAACGTCCTTGTCCATGCCGACGGCCGAGCCGATGACATCCGCACCCACATAAGGCACCATCGCCAGTTCCAGCAGGCCTTGCAGTGTGCCGTCCTCGCCGAATGTTCCATGCAGAACGGGAAAGACAACATCCAAAATCACTTCCTTGTTTTTATTTTTGATATCGTAAAGATGCAGTTTGTTTTTTTGCTCGAAATGATTGACCAGCCACAACCCATTTTTCTTTAAAGCCATTTTCCGACCGAAATCCTTGTCGGGAATAATTTCCGGCTTTTCCTGAACATACCAGCGGCCATCTCTGGCGATGCCGATGGCCGTTACATTATATTTATTCCGGTTCAGCGCAGCAACTACTGACGCGGCAGAGCAAAGTGAAACGTCATGTTCGCCCGATCTCCCGCCATATAAAACGCCGATATTGATTTTCGATACTTTTGAAGAACCTGTTTTTTTTCGCATATATTATCCCTTTTATAAGATGATTTTTGATCGTCGTTTTCTATACGCTTCCGTCAATAAATATGTCAATTTAATTTTCAATCCCGGCAGGCATTCCGCAACCCGCTATTCCAGTTAATGACAGCGCAATTAATTAATTAGGTTATTAGTGTTTAAAGTGTTAGCGTGGTTACGTGACGACCATTCTTTAAAGAACAGATACATTAAAGGAGTTCATTATGTTTTTTATATTCAGGAAAAGCCCTGTTGTTTTAGTTATTCTCGTTGCCGCTATGGTTGCCGTATTCTCATTATCCGCACCAGCTCAAGAAAAGGCCGGCGCTGTCTTAAAAGAACTGGAGAGAAAAGAAATCACTTCCCCGAAAGCGGCAAAGAAGCCGGTCATTGAGCAAAAGAAGGAAGAAGCAGTCAGACAGATACCTGCGGGCACTAAAATCCTTGTCCAGAAAATCAATGTGACCGTTCAGGGCAAAAGTCCCGCTGAAGCCAAGCCCCTGCTTGGTCTCCAGATCATTACAGCCATTACCTCGAAATACGAAAACAAAGAACTCGACCTTGCCCAGATGAACATGATTGCCGAAGAAATCACCACGGCATACCGCAACGAGGGCTATCTGGTCGCCTACGCTTTAATCCCCCAGCAGGAAATCAAAGACGGCATCCTGCAGATTACCGTCATAGAATCAAAAGTCGGCCAAATTGATGTTACCGGCAACACATCCTACAGCAGTAACTTTATCCAGAAACACCTGCAAAAGACAAAAAAAGACCCCTCGCTGCGGGAAGCCACACTTGATCGCGCCCTGCTCATCCTCAATGACTATCCTTCCCTCGATGTCAAAGCAGCACTCAAAGCCGGCAAAGACTTCGGCACCACCGACATCACCGCACAGGTTAAGGACAGCCGTCCTTTGTCGGGAAGCCTGTCTTATGATAACTTCGGCTCCGACACAACCAGCAAAAGCAGACTGAACGCCGAACTCAACATCGGCAACCTCATCACCAGCGGCGACCTTCTCATGCTCAGAGGCCTGACCGGACTCGACAAGATTGACCTGGAAAACCTTTCCTATGGCCGGATCGAGTATATCATTCCCGTCATGTATAGTGGAACCAAGGCCGGTATTTACTACTCCAACAGCATCTATGAAGCGGGAGAGCAATACGCCATTCTCGACATTCAGGGCAAGGCACACGTTGCCGGCGCCTACCTGACCCATCCGCTGGTCAAAACCCGGGCCACCTCCCTCGATGTCAAGTTCGGTTTTGACTACAAAGACATTTACGAATACATGCTTGATGAAACCACCAGCGAAGACAACATCCGGGTATTTAACCTGGGCCTCAACTATAATGTCGTGGATGGCTTCTACGGCCGAAACATCCTCAACATCACCTATTATCAGGGAATCAGAGACCTTTTCGGCGGAAACGGCGCAAATGACCCCGAAACCAGCAGAATCAATGCCGACGGAGGCTTCAGCAAAGGCACACTCGATCTGGCGCGAGTCCAGAAACTTCCCGGCTACAATCACCTTATTCTCAGAGCTTCCGGCCAGTATTCCAATGACGATCTGTTTGTCGCCGAACAATTCTTCATTGGCGGCGTGGGCAGCATCCGGGGATTTTCTCCTTCGGCACTGAGCGGCGACAAGGGCTATTCCATTTCCGGGGAACTCTACATCGCGCCTCCCTATCCTGAAACAAAAATATTCAACCAGAACCTGGGCGATACCGTAAAACTCGTTTTATTTGCCGATCATGGCGGCGTATTCAAAAATGATGTCCAGCCCGGTGAAGACAAGAACGATTACCTGACCAGCATCGGCGTTGGTCTGAGGCTTTACGCGACCCAATACGTATCTGCCCGTCTCGACTGGGGCGTACCAAGAATAGACGGCCACTTCGAGACGGGTGACTCGGAAACATACGTGCAGTTAGTGTTTAACTTTTAGAATGGTAAAAAACTTTAGCTGGTTCAAGCTTGTACGGGTTGTTGCCCAAATCGCTTTTTTAGGTGCGATTTAGAATGTACCTCTCGATACAGAGACGAAACAATTGTTAAAGCTGTAAACAATATTCTGAATACTCACAAATAAAAAATAGAAGCCTGAAGACAGTTTTTGAACAAAGGATAATGAACATCCTTGTGCCAATCCGCGATTTTTCCCGTACGACAAAAGTACCATGATGTTTTGGATGGCAGCGTGAGATATTCCTGAATCTGAACCCGCCAAAGCCTTCTGAATCTCGCCCTCTTAAATCCATACCTTGTCGCCCGGGCAAAAGAACGTTCCATCAAATGCTGTCGGGTGCGAATGTCTCGTTTGGCGGTTGAGGATTGAGCGGCATTGCGCATTTTGTCCAAATCGTCCTTTCGCCGATGTCGTACCAATGTCCGACAGTCTTTTGACTTGGTGCATTGCGTCAATAAAGAACAGTTGTGACAAATCTTATGCGAACATCTGTATTCATAAGCATCCTGTTTGCGCTTATAGCTGCTTCTCTTCAAATGGTGACCGCCCGGACATAAATAGGTGTCTGTCTGAGAATCATACTGGAATTGATCCTCGTTGAAGATATCTTTAAAATCATTATGACTTTTTTT
>CAYZLL010000140.1:0-5840 GCA_964479225.1 uncultured Smithella sp. | reverse complement strand
CTTCCAGATTCCCGCCACGGGCACGGTAATGATCAACCACCGATTTTAATCGCCCGTAGGTTTCTTTATCCTGTAGATCGTCCAGTTTTCGATACGCGCCGGTGCGACGCCCCAGGCGGAAAATCTGCCGGTCATTATCAGGCAATTCAAAATATCTTTTAATCAGGACCAGGATTTTCTTTTTATCGTCCGGGAAATTTCCTTCCAGTTCCTCCAGCAGATTTAAGATATGATCGCTGGCCAGATAGGTGCCCTGAACATCAAGATGCTCGACAAAGAAATTAATTTCTCTGAGAATATCTTCATCACCGAGCGGCTGGAATCCGTCCTGCTTCATCAGTTCATCCAGTCCAGTGCCCGGCACAACGTGCAGCGTTCGCAGCCGCACAAAATCAGGATTGATGGTATTAATAACTCTCGCAGTTTCCAGGGCATGTTCACGGGTTAATTTTGTTCCACCCAGTCCCGGCATAACGTATTCGCTGAGTTCTATTCCCGCATCCTTGATATTGAGACCGGCTTTGATATGATCGGCGGCGGTCACCCCTTTATGAATCAAAGATAAAACCTCATTACTTCCGCTTTCCATGCCGATATGGATCCGGGAAAGGCCGGCATTGCTAAGCTGCTTAAATTCATCAACGGTTTTTCTCGCCGCCGTATGCGAGCGGCAGTAAGAAGTGATCCTTTTGATGTTCGGAAATTTTTCTTTTAAGAAATTCAGAACAGAAACCAGTTCCGGCGTTTTCAAAATCAACGAATTGGCATCCTGCAGGAAAACATTCTCCCCGCCGAAGTAAAGCCACGCCGCAACCTGATAGGCGCATTCATTGTGATCCTCTGCATTGTTGTAGATGTGTCTCAGGACATTTTTGTTGATGGCGCCGCCTTCCCCCAGCTTCCAGGAAAGACTGATGACTCTATCGGCGATATCTTTCATGGTCTGAATATCTTTTTGGACTTCTTCTACACTTCTGAGCTCAAATTTGCTGCTCCGGTAAGTATGGCAAAAAGCGCATTTATTCCAGGGACAGTTTCTGGTAACGCGAATCAGCAAACTCGTCGCTTCGCTGGGCGGTCGAATCGGCCCCTGTTCATAACAATGATTCATCGGCTCCTCGTTGCGTAATATTGAGGCTAATATATTAATAATTTGCACTCAGGCAAGAGCAAAAAACCATTAGGGCAGGAACAAGAGGGGATTGCGCGCTTTGCCCTGAAGGCGGATTTCAAAATTCATATACACTGCACCGTCTTCGTCTTTCTCTCCCAGAACCGCTATCGTTTCCCCTTTTTTAACAGTCTTATCGATTTTGACATTCCGCTTCTTCAAATGCGTATAAACCGTGGCAAAATTATTATTATGGCGGATAATAATGGTTTCTCCGTAATTTTTTAAATGGGAAGAAAAAATAACCGTTCCGGCCTCTGCCGCTTTCACCCTGACACCTGCCGCGGAAACAATTTTAATCCAGTTATGAAAAGTTTTATTCGGCTGTTTACCGAAATGAGCCGCAACCGTACCCCGCACCGGCCAGATGAATTTATTTTTCCCTGTGGTGATTTTTTCCTCGGGTTCCGCTGTCGGAGAGGGCGTTAAAATCCTGTCGTCAGCGACTTTTTTGTCCGGAACTATTTTTACTGATGTCTTTTCATCCGTTACGTCTGAGGGCGATGGCGCTGTCTCCTTCCCGCCTGATGGTATGGTAGCGGGAACGGTTGTTTTCTCAGGTTCCGCAATGATGACCATCTTTGATTTTTTCGTCTCGGAACTCCTGGTTGCATCAACAGACGCCTTCCTGGGTTTGGCAACATCGATGTCCGTTACTTCAACCAAGGGTTTAACTTCTTTTTCCTGTTTCTTGATCATGCTGTCTTTAACGCTTGAATCTATCTTTTTCGTAGTTTCCGTTTTACGAACGATTTGCTTCGGTGTGGTATCGGCAATAACTTTGTTTTGCACCCGACCGGCTGATGGAATAAAGATGACCGAACCTTCTTGAACAGGATGATCAGCTTTGATATTATTGACGCTGATTAATTGCTGCTCCGGAACACCGTAGGCTCTGGCAATTCCCTCGATGGTTTCACTCTTTTTCACCAGATAATAAACGCCGGTTGATGTATCTTTGTGTGTTTGAGATTGAAAACAGGCAAAAACAAAAGGCAGTGTAAAAATGATCAATAAAAACTTTATTTTTTCCATCCGCTCTCCCCGATCAGACTGACAAAACGGCAGCCTCCTAAATCTTCTCTGATAATTTCCTGAGGATTTTCCTTTGAACGCGTTAACTTATAAAGCGTCTGCACATCGCGGCCACCGGCCGGCACCACCATTCTTCCGCCGGGAATGAGCTGTTCCAGTAAATATTGAGGAATATCCGGCGCCGCAGCCGTTGTGATGATGGCATCAAAGGGAGCTTCTTCCTTCCAACCGTAAGACCCGTCGCCGACCCGGATGGCCACGTTATACAAATTGAGTTTATCAAGAATTTTGCGCGCGCCGGTTGCCAGTGAAGCAATACGTTCCACGGAAAAAACACGATCAGCCAGTGCAGCGAGAATAGCGGTCTGATAACCGGAACCGGTACCAATCTCCAGGACTCTTTCCCTTCCCTTCAGCTCCAGGGTTTCGGTCATTAAGGCCACAATGTAAGGTTGCGAGATGGTTTGATGTTCGCCGATAGGCAGAGGGCCGTCACTGTAAGCCTGCTCCATCAATCCTTCATCGACAAAAAGGTGGCGGGGAATCGTTTCCATAGCCATCAAAACACGCTCATCTTTTATGCCCCGCGCTTTAATCTGCGTTTCCACCATCCGCAGCCGCGGTTTTCTGTATCTATCCATTATCCATCTCGTGTTTTTTCTTTTTGTCCGGAATACGGTACATTTTTTGAACCATTTCATGACGGCGCAAGCCCAGGGCTTCACGCGTCACAATCAGATAATAAAATTGCAGTTCGGCTTTTTGACGAACCCGGTTAAATTCTTCAACGTGACGATTGATCTCTTCGAAAATCATTCTTCTCTGTTTCAAGGATGCACAGGAGACATCATGACTGTATCGGGAAGCCAGTAAAGATAATTTCGATTCGATTTTTTCTTCTATCCGGATCATCTTGTCCAGCACGTCTTCTACAGCCCAGCTCGCGCGAGTCAGCACCGCCGCTTTTTCCCGCAGCAGTTCCTCCAGGATATTATCCTGCTGATCGCTTTTTATTTTCTGTATCGTTTTCCGATCCATATGAGCTTACCCGATTTACGCAAGCAAATATCATTGAAAAGCCTATTTTTCAACTGAAAAGGGGTAAAATGACGATTTGAGAAGCAACACGAATTTTCGCCGGCAAATTTTATTGCTCACCCTGATAGATACAACCGGATTCCGGACTTTCCTGAACGACAATCTTACTCAACTGCGGCAACGGAATACAAAGACGCTCCCAGATCCATCTGGCAATATTTTCCGATGTCGGATTATTCAACCCCTCCACATCATTTAAATATTTATGATCCAGCTGTTCCAGCAGCGGCTCAACCGCTTGATGAATATCGGCAAAATCGATCACCCAACCGAAATGGGGATCCACCGGCCCGCGGATATGAATTTCTAACCGAAAGGAATGGCCGTGAACGGCGGAACACGGGTGTTGCTCTCCGACACAGGGCAGGCGATGCGCCGCGTCGAATTTAAAAACTTTGAAAATTTCCATCTGGGTTTCCTATTTTATTTTTAATATTTTATGAATCTGCAAACTCAGACGCCACTGCGGATGAGACTTGACATATTCCAGCGCGAGCCTCTCATTTTTTTCAGAATCAGGCGACTCCATCGGCTGTATAAAAAAATGCTGAAAGTCCAGCATCGCGTACTTTTCCGGCGCGGTTCCTTCCTGGGGGAAAACCAGCTTCAGCTCGTTTCCCGAGCGCAGCACCGGTTGGGCATTCGCCTTGGGGCTGACACAAATCCAGTCAACGCCGGCCGGCGGTAAAATCGTTCCGTTCGTTTCCACTGCGATTTCAAATCCCTTTGCATGCAGCGCTGAAATCAATCCCGCATCCAGTTGCAGCAGTGGTTCGCCGCCAGTGCAGACGACGAAAGGACGGATGGAACTTGTATTTTCCTTCGGCCATAATTTTGCGATCCGGTCTGCCAAATCCGCTGCTGTCTGGAATTCTCCGCCCTCTTCCCCGTCGCATCCAACAAAATCCGTATCACAAAATTTACAAATTGCCTTATCGCGATCCGCTTCTTTTCCCGACCATAAATTACATCCGGAAAAACGGCAGAAAATCGCCGGACGTCCGGCGTGAAACCCCTCCCCCTGAATGGAATAAAATATTTCCTTGACGAGATAACTCAAGAATAAATCCTTATTTAAAATATTTCACAGGATCGGTGACACCGGCTTCTTTAAAACCCTTCAAACGCAAAAGACAGGAATCACATTCGCCGCAGGCTTTCCCGGAGGGCGACGGATCATAACAACTGTGGGTAACACTGTAATCCACGCCCAGCTCCAGACCTTTCCGTATAATCTGTTCTTTGCTCATCTTAATGAGCGGCGTATGAATTTGCAGTTTTCTTTTTTCTTGAACTCCCGCCTTGGTGGCCAGATTGGCCATCTTTTGATAAGCGGCAATATATTCGGGACGGCAATCAGGATACCCGCTGTAGTCCAGAACATTCACGCCGATAAAAATATCATTCGCTCCGATGACTTCCGCCCAGGCCAACGCGTAAGACAAAAATATCGTATTGCGTGCCGGCACATACGTTACCGGAATATTCTTTTTCATGGTTGCTTCTTTCCTGTTTTTGGGAACATCGATATCAGCCGTCAAAGCGGAACCGCCGATCTTCTGCAAATCAACATCCACGATCAGATGCCGGACAACTTGATTCATACCGGCAATGCGTTTTGCCGCCTTCAGTTCAACGGCGTGCCTCTGGCCATAGCGGAAACTCAACGCGTAAATTTCAAATCCCATTTTTCGGGCAATCGCCAGCGTTGTGGCGGAATCAACGCCACCACTGAGCAGGACGACCGCCTTTAATTGATTTTTTTTCATAGGAGGGCTCTTTTATAAATTTTACGGACCGGCGTTGACAGAAGATTTGATGCCGAAAAGATTCAACGCATTGGCCGATGTTTGCCTGGCGACTTCTTCCAACGGCATTCCCTTGATCTCCGCGACTTTTTTAGCCGTGTGCATAATATAAGCAGGCTCGTTTCTTTTGCCGCGATGCGGAACCGGCGCAAGATAAGGCGCGTCCGTCTCCACAAGCAGCGAAGAAAGCGGGACGCGCGCCGCTACATCCTGAAGCGTCTTTGATTTGTCATACGTTACAACTCCGGGAATGGAAAGGTAAAATCCCAGATCGATGCATTTTTTGGCCATTGCATAATCACCGGAAAAACAATGAAACACACCCCGTCTCACACCCGAAGCCTGAACGGTTTCCAGCGACTGCCGATGCGCTTCCCGGTCATGAATAACCACAGGGAGATCAAGTTCCCTGGCGAGTTCCAGTTGCCGTCCGAACAATTCCAGCTGCTGGTCCTGCGGAGAAATATTGCGGAAAAAATCCAAACCGATCTCGCCGTAGGCGACGATCTTTTTATGTTTTTGAACCAGATCTTTCAGGGCATCCAGCGTATGATGGTTGATTCTCGCCACATCGTGAGGATGAACGCCGACGGTCGCGTAAATATTTTCATGGCGATCGGCTAGCGTCACCGCTTTGAGACTCAGATTGAGATTGGTTCCGACGGTGATGATAAAATCGATTCCCGCACTTCCGGCACGCCGGATGACTTCTTCGCGATCGGAATCGA
>CAYZLL010000139.1:0-5849 GCA_964479225.1 uncultured Smithella sp. | reverse complement strand
TCCGTAACTATATTCCTGCGGATTTCATCATCATGAGCACTTACGATCCCCAAACCGGGGTCGGTGAAATCATTGCCAAAGCTGATTTAAAAGGCGGACAGATTACGTCTAAGAAACTGGTGTCACCTCATGATACGAGAAACGCCATTATGAAAATCATCGAAAAGGTTTCTGCAGTTCCTCTGGTGATCGTTGCGGATCGCGTGGCTGACCATCCTTTGATGGGGTCGTTTGATCAACTGGCTATTAAACCGGATGCATCGGTTATGGTCATTGGACCAAAGCCCGAGTGGAATTTCTTTGGCGGCATTGCGGTTATCAATCAGGCCGGGGGAAAATACACCGAACAACATAAGCGTCTTTTTGCAATGCTCAACGAACCGTTTGCGATCGCCTTTATCAATTATTTACGTTACCGCGAAGTGCTGCGTCTCAAAGACATTCTGGCCGACGACAACCGGTATCTGCAGGACGAATTGCGTCAGCAGATCGGAGAAGAAATTGTCGGCGCCAACTTCGGTCTGAAACACGTCATGGAAATGGTGCGCCAGGTGGCGCCTCTGACCAGTCCGGTCCTGCTGCTGGGAGAAACCGGATCCGGCAAAGAAGTCATCGCCAATGCGATTCATAATCTGTCGCCACGCCACAACGGTCCTTTCATCAAAGTCAATTGCGGGGCGATTCCGGAATCGTTAATGGACAGCGAACTGTTCGGCCATGAAAAAGGAGCTTTTACCGGCGCTTTGTATCAGAAACGCGGCCGTTTTGAACGGGCGAACGGCGGCACCATTTTTCTTGATGAAATCGCTGAGTTAACACCTGGCGCGCAGATCAGGCTTCTGCGTGTCATTCAGGAAAAAGAAATTGAACGGGTCGGTGGGAAAGAGACCCAGCATATTGATATTCGAGTCATTGCGGCAACGCACCGCAACCTCGAGGTCATGATGGCCGAAGGAAAATTTCGCGAAGATCTTTATTTCCGGCTGAATGTTTTTCCCGTGTTCATCCCGCCCCTGCGGGAAAGACGCGCTGATATTCCCGCGCTTGTTCAGCATTTCATGACGAGAAAAGCACGAGAGATAGGCTTGACGAAAATTTCCGGTCTGGCACCGAATGCTATTGAACGACTGATCCATTATACCTGGCCGGGGAATGTCCGTGAACTGCAAAATGTCGTGGAGCGGGCTTTAATCCTCAGTCAGGGAAAGCCTTTAAGCTTTGACGGCATCGGTGAACCCGTTAAAAAAACCGAATCGGTTATTGAGCAAGTCAATAATGATGATGGAAGCGGGCTGAATAAGGCGATAGTGCAACACATTAAACGGGCGCTGGAAATAACCGGTGGCCGTGTTGGCGGTGAAAAGGGAGCGGCAAAACTTTTACAGATTAACCCTTCAACTTTGCGAACAAAAATGAGAAAGTTAGGTATTCCTTTCGGGCGAAAAGGGAAAACATAAAGAGTGACTTTTGCATGAATTGTTCATCATGGACCCGTTATTGAAACCACGTTCAAACTGTAACAGGCAATTCTAAGGGGGCTTATTCGCCGATGATTTTGACCAGGACTCTCTTCCTGCGCCTGCCGTCAAACTCTCCGTAAAAAATCTGTTCCCACGGCCCGAAATCAAGATGGCCAGCGGTTACGGCAACGACAACTTCACGACCCATAACCTGACGTTTCAAATGCGCGTCACCGTTGTCTTCGCCCGTTCTGTTATGGCGGTACCGGGAAACAGGTTCGTGCGGGGCCAGGCCTTCCAGCCATTCTTCGTAATCGTGATGCAGACCCGATTCGTCATCATTGATAAAGACCGACGCGGTGATGTGCATCGCGTTGACAAGGATCAAGCCCTCCCGAATGCCGCTTTCCCTGAGGCAGTCCTCGACCTGTGGCGTGATATTGATAAAGGCTCTCCTTTGAGGAATATTAAACCAGAGTTCTTTTCTGTATGATTTCATAGCGCCCCCCGCGTGAATTTTTTTTTGCTGTTTATCACGAAATGCCGGAAACGATAAACAGGTATTTCCCTGCGGTTCAATTTGTTTCATTGATAAAAAATCAATCTGTTTTTTTTCTTTTTTTAAATTTTAAATTTCTGTATGATTATAAAAATTTCAAAAAAACCATCGAGACTATAAAATATTGATAACAGGAGGTTATGAGAGTGACACAGCGGATCATCGGACCGAAGTTTCAGGAAGCACTGCTGTATGCAGTCCAGATTCACGGGGGCGATTTAAGAAAGAGCACAACCATCCCATACATCTCGCACCTTTTCAGCGTCTGCGCCCTGGTGTTGGAAGACGGCGGTGACGAGGAAGAAGCCATCGCGGCTTTACTTCACGACACACTGGAGGATCATCCCAAGGAAGTGACGAAGCAGGAACTGGATCGTCGTTTCGGTTCCCGGGTTGCAGATATTGTCGCCTTGTGCACGGACACGCCGCCCAACTATAAGGGGGGACCCAAACCCGCCTGGAGCAAGCGCAAGGCCGCGTATGTTGAAAGACTACGCGAAGAGAATTATCCCCGGTGTCGGGTCCCGCTGGCTGATAAGCTGCATAACGTTCGCACGATTGTCAACGATTACCGCCGGATCGGCAATAATATCTGGGCACGCTTCAAGGCGACAAAGAAGGAGCAGCTCCGTTACCACAGGTCTCTCGTGGAAGCATTTCGCGAGGCGAATGGACCGGCCTATCTCGTTGATGAGTTGGACAAACTGGTCGCAGAGCTGGAAATGAGCGACAAGAGCGCATAAAGTCATCAACGGGGAATTCATATGACCAACAAAATCAAATGTCCGAACTGCGGGCACAGCTTTGATGTGGAAGAAGCGATTTCCGGCAGACTGGAAGCCCATTTTAAAACCGAATATGAGAAAAAGATTGCCGAACAATCGGAGAAATTCAATCAGGAAAAACAGAAATTAGAAGCGGCAAAGAAAATCCTTCAGGAACAAAAAGAAAAACAGGACGAAATCTTAAAGACTGAGCTGGCCGGAATGTTAGCTCGGGAAAAGGAAAAAATTGAGAAGAGTGCTTTGGAAACCTATGCAGAGAAGATCAAATCACTTCAGGAAGAGAACGAAAAAAGAAAGACCGAAAATAAAAACCTGAGGGAAAAGGAAATCACTCTTTTAAAACGGGAAAACGAATTAAAAGAAAAACAGGAAGACGTAAATCTCCAGGTGGAAAGACAAATTCTACAACGTCAGAAAGACATAGAAGATAAAGCACGCGCCAGGGAACGGGAATGTTTCGAATTGGAGAAGGTCAAGCTGCTCAAGCAAATAGACGACAACAAGAAACTTGCCGAAGAAATGAAACGCAAAGCGGAGCAGGGGTCCATGCAACTGCAGGGCGAGGTGCAGGAACTTGCTCTCGAAGATCTTTTATCAAAAATATATCCGTTTGACAAAATTCAGGAAGTGCCCAAAGGGGTGCGTGGCGCCGATTCCATTCAGACCGTCATTAACACGGCACAGCAGGAATGCGGAACGATTGTGTATGAAAGCAAGCGAACAAAGAGTTTTTCCGGTGACTGGATGGAAAAATTAAAGCAGGATCAAATTACCTGCAAGGCCGATATCGCCGTATTGGTCACCGAAACCTATCCCGGCGGCATGGACAGATTCGGTGAAAAAAACGGTGTGTGGATTTGCAGTTTTCAGGAAGTCAAAAGCCTGTCGTTTGTTTTGCGGGAAATGCTGATAAAAACGCACTCGATAAAGTTATCCCAGGAGAACAAAGGCGACAAGATGGAATTATTATACACCTATCTGACGAGCACGGAATTTGTTCAAAATATCAAACGGATTGTCGAAAACTATGATGCGATGCTCACGCAATTGAATGCCGAGAAAAAGGCAATGACCAAAATATGGGCGACCCGGGAAAAACAAATTTGGGTTGTCCATGAAAACATTTCGTCCTTATTCGGTTCCATTAAAGGAATCGCGGGGAAAGAACTGGAAACGTCCAGCGTTCTGCAGCTGCCGGACACGACCATTGAAGAATCGTAATGAAATCAACTAATGCGTTCAGAGCATTCACTTAAAATCAGTCCGGTTATTCCGGTGATATTATTACTTTTGGCGATCTTTCTTTTGTACGGGCAGGTCAGGAATTTTGATTTTATCATTCTCGATGATTTTAGCTATGCTCTGAATCCATGGGTTCAACGCGGTTTTACATTCGATGGCGTATGGTGGGCTTTTACCAGTTTTGATGTTGAGACGGCCAACTGGCACCCGCTGACGTGGTTTTCCCTGATGATGGACCGGCAGCTCTACGGAATGAATGCCGGCGGTTATCATTTGACCAATATGCTCATTCATATGGCCAATACGGTGCTTCTTTTTATCGTATTGCGTCGTCTGACCGATACCTTATGGCGGAGCGCATTCGTTGCTTTCCTTTTTGCTGTTCATCCGCTTCACATCGAATCTGTCGTCTGGATTTCTGAACGTAAGGATCTGCTGTGCGCTTTTTTCTGGATTCTTGCGACAGCAGGCTATTTGAAATATGTCGAGCGCCTTCATTTGATTTGGTATGCTTTCACAATTTTACTGTTCGCGCTGGCGTTGATGTCGAAACCGATGGCCGTAACTTTTCCGTTTGTTCTGCTCCTTTTAGACTACTGGCCGTTGCGTCGTTTTCAACAGCGCCATGACTCCACAAACGATATTACAAAAGACCGAGGAGCGCCATCTGTGCACCGCCGAAGTCATTACCGAACCCTTTTTCTGGAAAAGGCACCATTGATGGTCTTGTCGTTGATTTCTTCGATCATTACCTTCATGGCACAGCAAACTGCCGGCGCGGTACAGTCTTTATCTCTGTCTCAAAAAGTTTCTAACGTCGTTGAAGCCTATTGCACATACATCATCAAAATGTTGTGGCCTCATGATCTGGGCATCGTTTACCCATTGTCTTTTACATGGCCTGCTTGGCATATAGTGACTGCTGCAAGTCTGATGGTTTTCATTACGGCAATGATCATACGTTTCTCGAACAAATATCCCTATCTTTTTACCGGATGGTTCTGGTTTGTGGGAACGCTGATTCCGGTGATTGGTCTGGTTCAAGTCGGGGGGCAACATATGGCTGATCGGTACACGTATATGCCCATGACGGGACTTTTTATCATAATTTCCTGGGGTGCAGCCGATATGGTCAGTCATAAAAAATCATTGCGTTATGCTTTTAACGCTTTTACAGTTTTTTGGGTCTGCATCTTGATGATGGTATCGTGGTTTCAGATACAGAATTGGAGCAATAGTCTCAAGCTGCTTCAACACACCCTATCGGTAACCCGATATAACGACCTTGCGCATAATTATATGGGCATTGCCCTCAGATTAAACGGAGATTTGAGAGGCGCCGAAAGTCATTTCAAGGAAGCTCTGCGAATTTCCCCCGGTTTTGCTTTTGCCCACCGCAATCTCGGGATTGTCTACAGGGAACTTCATGAGCTTGACCTTGCCGCATCACACCTCCGTGAAGCAATCAAAATCTCTCCCCGTTTTGCGGAGGCCCACAATGATCTGGGGCTCGTTTATTATATGCAGAATCATTATGCGGAAGCGATTTCAGAATATAGCATTGCCTTGTCAGAAAAAAAAGATTTTGCCGATGCCTACGACAATAGGGCAGGTCTGTATCTCATGCATGGCAAAAAGGATTCTGGTTGTCATGATGCACGAAAAGCGTGTTTATTGGGAAATTGTAATTCGTTAAATTGGTCTAAGGGCGTCGGATACTGTCCATAAAAAACCCCCTCAAGTCCATGAGACCTTGAGGGGGTTAAACTATATCAACAGATCATGTTTTTGTTCTTTGCGCAG
>CAYZLL010000138.1:0-5891 GCA_964479225.1 uncultured Smithella sp. | reverse complement strand
TCGCCCTTTTTAACCGGCAAAAATTCTTTATGTATCTTTCCATCGCTCGTTTGGACCTGCTTGACCAGATAGGGACGCCACAGGGTACCCCCGTTGGCAAAAGCACCAAAGGCGTTGGCCAGTTGCAGTGTTGTCACGAGGTTGTATCCCTGGCCGATGGATATGGATATCGTTTCGCCCATCTGCCATGCTTCTTTTTTTCTTTTTAACTTCCACTCCTTGGTGGGCACCAATCCTTTTTTCTCATTCGGCAAGTCGATTTCAGCAAGATTTCCCAAACCAAAACGTGTCGCGTATTGGGCGATCTTGTCCACGCCCAGCATTTTACCGATCGTATAAAAATAGACATCACATGATCCGACCATGGCTTGATGCAGATTAACGGAACCGTGGCCTCCCTTTCGCCAGCAGCGATATGTTCGGTTACCGAGGGTAAAAAAACCGTTGCAAAATATTCTCGTATCGGGCTTAATAATGCCTTCTTCCAGAGCGGCCGCCGCCACAATCAATTTGTAGGTGGAGCCAGGCGGATACTGGCCGGAAATAGCTTTGTTGGATAAAGGAGCGAACGGATTATCCTGTAACTGACGCCACTGCTCGCTGGAAATACCATCATAAAATAAATTCGGGTCGAACGAGGGGGAACTGACCATGGCCAGGATTTCGCCGTTACGCGGATCCAGCGCCACAACAGAACCGGCTTTCCCCTTTACCGCCTCCCAGGCCGCTTTCTGCAAGTCGGTGTCAATGGTCAGCATCATATTGTAGCCGGCCAGGGGATCAATTTTGCCCAGATTTTTTATTTCTTTGCCGTACGCATTGACCTCCACCAATTCCGCGCCACGACGACCCCGAATATAAGTATCAAAGAATCTCTCGAGCCCGTGTTTTCCGGAAACATCTCCATAAGCATATTGACCGTCACTTTTCTCTATTTCTGCCTTACTGATTTCACCGGTGTAACCGATGACCGGCGCCAGGATATCGCCGTCCAGGTACAAACGAATGGGAGAAACATCGATATAAATCCCCGGTAGATTCAGGGCATTGGTTTCCACCAGAGCAATTTTTTCCATACTCACGTTCTTATCCAACTTAACGGGCAGGTACGGTCTTGCATTTTTCAGCAACGCCCGGTCATAAGGTAAAACCAATGATTTGCTCTGGTACAGTTGCCCTAATCTTTCCACAGACCCCTCATTGACTTTATTTCTATTGGGAATGTAAATGACATCAAAAGAAGGTTTGTTGTCCACGAGGACAAAACCGTTGCGATCCATGATCAGACCGCGCAAGGGTTTGATTTGCCGAAAACGAACAGAATTATTTTCTGATTTTTTCTTATAATCGTCGCCTTTGACAATCTGCAGATAGGCCAGTCGAACCACGAGAATGCTGATCGCCGCCAGGAATAATAAAACGACTATTCTGAGTTTTTCTCTGAAGTCTATCGGTTCCTGTCCGTTGAGCATGTTACACCTTTTCCTCGTAAAGCAAAAGTCCCGTTCGATCCATCAAATAAAAAAACAGAGGCGCGAGGAGTCCGATAATCAGGGCTTTCACAAAAACAATGACGGGCAGGCTGACTAAAGCGTTGATATCGAAAGCCAGGTAATAAAACAACATGATCATCATTTCTTTCAGACAGACGCAAACAACACTGAAGAAAATAATGATATGTGTTTTTTCAGTGTCCAGCCAGTCGGAAATATAAAATGAACCCCAGAAAACAATAAGATAAATAAAGGCGAACACACCCGGCACCGATCCACTCAGACAATCAAAAACAAATCCCAAAACAACAGACAAAAATGTTCCCCGGATGAAATCCAGACGGAAACCGGCGTAGATGACCACCAACAGGGATAATTCGAAAACGAAACGATTGGAGAAAACGACATCTGTCATCATGGATTGCAGAACGATGAGCAAGATGGACAAGACGGGCAGTGAAAGATAATACAACATGGTTATCTCGGAATATTTTCTTCAGATAATAAAACTAACACTTCCTCAAGTTTTGACAAATCCACAAAAGGAGCGACCGTGATTTTCAAAAAAAGTCCGGCGTCCTTTCTATCAACATTGCTGACCCGACCGATAAGCCATCCTTTCGGGAAAACGCCGCCCATCCCGGAAGAGATGATCACATCGCCTTTTTGAACATCCTGGGTCTTGGAAATATATTTAAAGATCATTCCCTGTGAACCTGCGCCGCTGATGATTCCCTGCGTTCGATTACGCTGGACAATCGCGTCCACATTACTGTTCTCGTCAATAAACAGCAAAACACGGGAAACGTGCCAGGATACGTCAATCAGACGGCCGATTAATCCCGGATAGGCAATCACCGGCATCCCGTTTTTCAAACCGTCCACGGATCCTTTATTGATCAAGACCGTTCTGGAAAGCGCCGCCTGTTCTCTGCCGATAACCCGGGCAGCCATGAAACGATCCTGATTGTTGTCAGCGATGGCCAGAAGTTTTTTTAACCGCTGAGCTTCGTGATAACTTTCCTGATAAGAAACAAGCGCCGCCTTGAGTTCATCATTTTTTTTTCTCAACTGCTTATTGTCATCCTGAATACCGACGAGCAAAACATAACGCAACCAGGCATCCTGAACCCCTTGAAGGGAACCGCTTAGAATGGCCTGTACCGGATAGGCGGTTTCCAGAACAATTTTCCTGACGAAACTATCATGCCTGGCGAATTTAAAATTGTAGAAAATGGCAATCAACATTGCCAAGAGTACGACAGCAATAAAAATGATTATTTTATACTTTCTAAAAAACATTTTACCTGTCAGAAATTGAAAGATTGGAACGCTGCATACAGGATAACAGATCGGCCGGGCTTCCCCATCACACAACACAAAAAATAATCATAAGACTCTTGCCGTGAGTCGTGCTTATTCGCCGAAATCATCCAGAGAAAACAAACCGGGTAACCTGAACCGTCAACCGTTTAAATCGTGATTTTATACCTCAAGCGCAATGTCTTTCAGTACGCCTATTTTATCCAGAGCCATTCCCGCTCCTCTGGCAACGGCGGAAAGAGGGTCATCCGTGATGGTGATGGGCAGCCCTGTTTCTTCACGAATCAGAATGTCAATATTGGCGAGCAGCGCGCCGCCGCCGGTCAGAACAATCCCGCGGTCAACAATATCACCGGCCAGTTCCGGCGGCGAATTTTCCAGAGTGTCTTTCACCGCGTCCACAATGAACGTAATCTGTTCGTTGATGGCTTCCCGGATTTCCTCCGAATTGGTTTCCGTAATTTTCGGAATGCCGGAAATCAAATCACGTCCCTTGATCGTGCCGACTTTAATTTCATCAAAGGGATAGGCACAGCCGATTTCCATTTTAATGATTTCCGCCGTTCTTTCCCCGATCAGCAGATTGTGTTTTCGCTTCATGTACTGAACAATCGCCTCATCTATTTTATCGCCTGCCACCCTGACGGATTTTGAATAAACAATGCCGGCCAGAGAAATGACCGCCACTTCCGTTGTCCCGCCACCGATATCCACAACCATTGAACTGGTCGGCTCAGCCACCGGCAAACCGGCGCCGATCGCTGCGGCCATGGGTTCTTCAATGAGATAAATTTCCCGGGCTCCGGCGGATTCCACGGTTTCGCGAACCGCGCGTCGTTCCACCTGCGTAATCCCGGACGGCACGGAAATAATAATACGCGGTCTGACCAGAGACTTGCGATTGTGAACACTCAGGATAAAATGCTTCAGCATGGCTTCCGTGATGTCAAAATCAGCAATCACGCCATCCCGCATCGGCCGGATCGCGACGATATTCCCTGGGGTACGTCCCAGCATATTTTTCGCTTCGTTGCCCACAGCCAGCACTTTTTTTATCCCTCTGGCGTCCTGATGAACGGCCACCACAGACGGCTCATTTAAGACAATCCCCTTATCCTTGACGTAAACAATTGTATTGGCAGTTCCAAGATCAATCGCCAGATCATTGGAAAATTTTCCTAAAACATAATCAAAAAACATGCATCCCCCCGTATTTTCACAAGTTAATATAATAACTTTCGGATTTTAACAATTTTGCATACCGTATTTCATAAACCTAATCAACTCATTTTTAAATTATGTTTGCATTTTACAAATGACTATAATAATAAGACAAAAATTTATTAGTTATCAAATAATCTGTTATCTTTTTGAGGTGATTTTATGCTGAAGTTTTTTCGCAAACACGCGCGCGGCTGGTTCATGATCGCGGTCATCGCCATCATTATCATCGTCTTTGTCCTTTACTTCGGTTCAAGCAGAGGCGGCCAACACACCAATGCCATTGCTGTCATTGACAAAAAGGTCATCAGCGAAGCAGACTTTCGCAACGAACATGAAAAGCTTCTGGACATGGCCCGGTTAAACTTAAAAGAAAAGCTTACGCCGGAAATGCTCAAGAAAATGGATTTGAAAACCAAAGCCTATGAGAATTTACTAAACAGGGAAATTATCCTGGCCAAAGCCAACGATTTAAAAATCAAGGTTTCCGATGAAGAGTTACGCAATTCTATCATGGCGATCCCCTCGATTCAAACAGACGGAAAATTTGATGAGCGAAAATATCAGCAGATCCTTCGCTACAACCGATTACAGGCTCAGGATTTTGAAGCCCTGCAGAGAGCACAACTGACGGCAGCAAAAATTGAGTCCTTTGTGCGTGAAGGAGTCAAGGTTTCCGATCAGGAAATTTACGATCTTTACGTTCTGCAGAACCGGAAAGTTAATCTTAATTTTCTGCAAATTTCGGGAAATGATCTCAAAAATAAAATTTCACCCGCCCCGTCGGAGTTGGAAGATTACTTAAAGAAAAACAGCAATCTGTTCCGCATCGCCGAACAGAAAAAAATCAAATACCTGTTTTGGAGCGCCGATTCGTTTGCCACCAACATCAGTGACGATGACATCAAGAACTATTACAGCAGCTACAAAGACAAATACAAAACCAAAGACGGCAAGACCATGCCGGTGGCTGACGTTCAGAACGACATCATCAAAGAGCTGAAGAAAACAAGAGGAATGCAAACCGCTTATCTGGAAGCGAAAAAAGCCCGGGATGAAATCTATCAGGAAGGCAACATGGAGTCCTACGGCAGAAAAAATAATCTGACCGTTCATAGTTCCGATTTCTTCCCGCTCAACAAACCGCCGCAGGACCTTGCGTCCGTAAAGAATCTGAACGATGCGCTCCCGGATCTGCAGAAAGGTGATCTGAGTAAAGTTATTTCCTCGGAAGCCGGTTATTACCTTCTGCAGGTATCAGACACCAAAGCCGCCTACGTGCCCAAGCTCAGTGAAATACAAGAAGGCGTCCGCAACAGCTTTATCGAAAATGAAACAAAAATTCTTGCCGAAAAAGAGGCTAAGTTGATTCTGGAACGTTTAAAAGCAGGAGAAAATTTTGAAAAAATCTCTGCCGAAAAAGCTTTGAAAATTAACGAAACCGGTCTTTTCCAACCGGGCGGCAACATCCCCGGCATCGGACAACATGAAAGCGCCAATGAAGTTCTCATGCAACTCTCTGCGGGTCAGCCTTACCCGGAAAAGCCTCTCTTCATCAACAATGTCTATTACGTCCTTAGACTGAAAGAGACGTCCGCACCGGACACAAAAGCCTTTGAGACTCAGAAAGAAATGTACAAAAAAATGTTTACTTCGTTCAAACAGGAAGAAGCCATGAAAACATGGCTCGAAGGCAACAAAGCAGCCATGATTAAAGAAAAAAGAGTTCGCATCAAAAAGAACATCGAAGATTTATAATGGAATAACAAAGGGGTGAAGGTTAAAAAACCTTCACCCCTTAAATTTTGGTGGAGCTGAGGAGGATCGAACTCCTGACCTCTTGAATGCCATTCA
>CAYZLL010000137.1:4132-5951 GCA_964479225.1 uncultured Smithella sp. | reverse complement strand
TCATAATCGTTTCGTAAGGAGTTTGGGAAGCAAAATGAAGCTTGTCGATTCGCGCGATGGGGTACTGTACGCCATCATTCAAAATGATCCCGACCAATTCGGCCAAAGAGGCCGGCCTGTCGGCCGAACTGCCGATGGCGGTGGCATAAGAGGGAACGAGAGCATCAAACGGATAGCCCAATCTTTTCCACGTCCTGTGAATTTCTAAAAACGCCTCGACCTCCAGCAGGCTCCGGATTCTAATATCTTGCGAATTTTTAAAGTGCGTCTTAAAGAGCCATCGATAAACTTCCTGACGTTCATTCGCACTGGTTCGTATGATTTCAGAGCGAGCGGCACCGGGATGCTCACGAAGGTACGCGACGAGCCAGAGCTCCAGAGGATGGATGCCGGCAACATAACCCCGATCTTGAAGATCCACCTTGCCTGGACCATAGGTTTCAAAAAGCTTTTGCAATTCCTGAGTGGAAAGCGTGTGTGAAGGTATCCGTGACTTCAGAAACATGGAAAATTCATCAAAGCCGGCCACCGGTTTGACAAAGCGAAAAACGGCGGTGAGACGGGCGGGGCTCTGACGCACGCTTTGCAACAGGAGCTCCAACTGATCTTCGGTTGATTTATCCTGATACTTTTTATAAAAACGATTGAGGAAAATCTGTCCTTCCTGATCGGCAAAACGCGCCAGATAATCCTGCCGTGCCGGGTTCGTGACGTCGGCAAGAATCTTCGCTGTCGAACCGGGCACATTGAACATATAATAGCGGACGATGTCGCGCATCAGCCTGATAAAAACCAGGTTAACGGATTTCTGGAAACCTTCCCGGACGGAAAATATTTTCTTGTCATCTGATTTTTCAAAGTTATTGAAGACGTGCTCACCGCCGCCCGTAAAGAAGGTTTCTCCGGAACTTGCGGAGTAGCGACGTTCCATGGCTGCTTTTAGCATTGCAGTCAGAGAACGATCTTTAGCGCCGGCCAGATATTCCAGTGCCCATCGGGTTAACTGATCAACTTCGTCAATGTTATCTGCGCGAAACTTTGCCTGCGGCAATCCGGCATAGCGATTGTGCAGCTCGGCGATAATTTCCAGATAGGTTACCAGTGTCCGCAGCTTTGCCGTTGAACCCAACTCAATCTTCACTCCTTCATTAATATCAAAAGGCTGCTCATAGTTATCGGTCTGAATGCGCAGCAGGTTTGCATTGCCGACACGTTCGTAAAGCGTAAAGCTGTAAATGACATTGTTGGGGTCGCCTTGGTCCAAAAGACGTGCTTTGCGCAATCCGGACTGCTCCACGAAATTGGCGTCTTTCAATTTAAGCAAAAGTTGGCTTACTTCTTCCTGCGTCACACCATTTAAGGTACTTTTCACAGACAAATCCAAACGGTCCAGGTCGTACAACTGAGGCACGCCCAAAACACCGCTTAGCTGACGACGAATTGTATTGGCTGCTTTGCGGCCAACGAAAGAAACGGCCGGTAAATCCGGCGGTCCTTCCCGAAAACTGAGTTTTAATTGCAGCGCTTTGTCGCGCAGTGCTGGCGTGATGACTTCTGCCCTGCCAAGCATATGCAGGTAATCGTTCGTAATGGATTCCAGCGCAGTGCGATTTTTGACCAGGTAGAAAGACGGACGGCGTTGCGCGATAAATAAACTCAAAATTTGTTTGTAAGCTCGCGCCTTGTCCATATCATCCCCTAAATAACCGGGACAGAGCACTTTGTTGATTTCGTTGAAATCAGCGCCATAGACAGCCCACAAACCATCGCCTATTCCGTTGACCTCGCCATATCCGGGAACGGCGGCCAAAGGAACAGA
>CAYZLL010000137.1:0-4032 GCA_964479225.1 uncultured Smithella sp. | reverse complement strand
AATTCCTGATTTTCTATAAAGAGCAGGGTGTTGACAATCAATGGCGGAATAGATTCAAATTTACCATAAACCCGTTCAGGATATTGAGCTTTAAAAAGAGTCTGGCCGTCATTGGCAAGAATCGTGAGGCCCGCCTGATTTTTCTCACGAAAGCTCGGATAAAGACCTCTGGCGATCATCTCACTGAGTTTTGCGGAAGGACGGGCCTGTGCTTCAACCTGATATCCTTGAGCGCGCAAATTTTTCAAAAAGTCCGGCAGGCGTGTGTAACCCAAACGTTTGTCATAAGGACCATCCGTGGGAAAACGCAGGGATTCATTGGGTCCGGATTTCACCGCGAAAGACAGGTTTTGTGCAAATCTGGATAGGTATAAAGACTCAAAATAGAACGTTTTATACTCGACAACCGCTAGCACCATCAGGATTGCTGCCGTCATCAGAACAAATATTCCCGCAAACAGGCGCCAGCGCTTTGGCCGATGAAAATTTTGACTCATTGTCTTAGTTCTTTCGCAGCTCAAACGTTTAACAACAATTACGTTGCCGAGCGTTGCGTTTAATATGAAATAGAATTTTATTTAATCTATGCCGCTTCTTTAGCATATGTTAAATCATAGTTCAGCTTTTTTTCAATGTTTTCATCCAATGACCATCGGATAATGAAATGTGTCTTGACTTTTTTGTCATTTAAAGGCATTTTAAAGGCGAAGGTTCAACAGAAATTTTATAGCGCAACCGCTAATTTGCCCCCTTGAAAGTGATATTCTATGCAATGATAAATGCAACTGCATTTAGAAAAAGCGTAGCGGGCAACATTTTAATCATTCTTCAAGATTTGCGAGGGGAAAAACGTGGCCGGATTTTTGGACAGCTTAAAAAAGTTATTCAATCGTCGACGTCATAAGCGTTATTTCGTCAAGGATGGTACATTGGTCGTCATTTCTCCCGGCAATGTCGAGAATCCGGAAAAGGTCGTTCAACTCATCGACATCAGTAACGGAGGCATGGCTTTCGTTTATCAGGGTTCTCCTGCTGACATTGAAAAATCGAGTTTGCTTCAAGTTATGACACAGAAACCGCCTTACAGAACAGAAAGCATCAGATTCGATACGGTTTCCGATGAGCCTGTTGCTGAAGACGCACAAACTTCAGAACCGTTCCGGCGAAGAGGCGTCAAATTCAGGTGGATGGGATTCTTTGACGAAACAGCCTTCAAAAACTTAATCGATGAAATAAAGATTTGTGAAAAATAAATCTTCGTGAAAGTTGATTTTTTTATTCGCCGCATCACAACGTCCTCAAATTTATTTTCGCAATTTATTATTAAATGAAGGCGCCCATCATTTTGCTTTACCAGCAAGTGATGGGCGCCTTTTAAAGGTTAATTTTTTTCTAAAATACTATGGAGTATATTTCCAGAAATCTTTGTAGAATCCGGAAGGCGTCATGGACGTTGCCGTCTGCGTACCCGAACAACCCCAGCCTGTTCCGACAAAGTGACTGGCGCTGTTCAGAGAAAAAGCAGCCGCTTCAGTGCGCTTACCGGCAATTTCTCCGCCATCGTAATAGGCTTTCTGAGTCCACACATTAGTGGTTGCGTTATATTCCCAGAAATCGCTGAACGCAAAGCAGACTTTGCCGCAAGGACAATCCTCTCCACAAGGATCATAACACGGAACGTACCCCAGACCGACATAGCCGTTGCTGCACTGGCAATACAAGGCGACGGCTTCAGCTCTGACTCCTCCAGCAAAATCGGCCTTTCTTGTCCAGGTATTTGCTGCCGGATTGAATTCGTAGAAATCCTGATAGTACGTTGCAAGTGTTGCGCCACTTCTTCCTGTCCCAACGTAACCTTTGGTGCTGATGGACAGGCCGACAGCCTCAGCTCTTGCTGCACCCGGGAAATCAGTCTTCTTGGTCCATGTTCCATTTACGCCGGTTGCAGGATCGAATTCCCAGAAATCTTTCTGATAAACGCCTGTACCATCAATGCCCGTGCCCACATAACCTTTACCTGTGCTGACTGTGTTCATGATGGAGAAACCGACTGCCTCCGTTCGTTTTAACCCCTCCCGCAGAGTTGCAACACCAAAATCGTTCTTTCTCGTCCAGGTATTAGCGGTAGTATCATATTCCCAGAAGTCTGACAGAAGCCCATCTTTATCTTCTCCTGTGCCCACGTAGCCTTTGTTTCCAATGGCAAAAGCCACTGCAGATTTTCGCGGAAAACCGGCAGGTGTATTTTCCGTATAACCTAAATTGTTCTTCTGTGTCCAGGTATTGGCTGTAGCATCATATTCCCAGAAATCACTGTAATAGTCCGTGCCATTCCAACCTGTTCCCATGTAGCCTTTACCATTCAAGATGCCAAAGGCAACTGCCTCTGAACGCGCTAATCCACCAAAATCTTTCTTCTGTGCCCAGGAACCTCCCAGATTAGCTGTTACGGTAACCGTATAATCCTGTGTCGAAGAATCAGCCCCGGTGACGGTATAAACGACCGGCGTCGAAAAATTATTCGCTGTATCGCCGCTTATCTGTACCATCGAACCGACCTTGACATTGGAACCGGTTGTTGTAAATGTCGCGACGAGAGCCGACAAATCTTTGCCCCAAAGCACGTTTACCGCAATTGTTTTCGCTGGTTCATTGATCGTCCCGACATATGAGCCGATAGAAAATGCTGTAATTGCTTTTGCCGATGATGCCGCCACGACAACGGTAACATTATAGGTTACCGATGACCCATCTTCAGCAGTCACCTTATAAGCTTTCGACGAAGAGAAATCATTGGCTGTCGTACCGCTAACCTGATTTACCGAACCCACTTCAACCTTTTCGCCAGTCGTTGTAAATGTCGCCACCATCGAGTTCACACTGGTACCACTTGGCACGTTGACGGTGATGGTCTTTGCCGTTTCATTAATGTTTCCGTTTGCTCCGGCAATAGAGTAGGCTGTAATTGCTTTTGCCGATGATTCATCATCATCACTACTACTGCAGGCGGTTAATGTAAATGCAACCATCAACACCAACCCAAGAATTAACCACAATTTTCGTTTCATCATTTTCCTCCCCTCATCGTTGTTTTTGTTAATTTGTTTTACTCAACAGGCTTGCACTTCATGAAGCCCGTTGCTATTGAAATTGATTATAGTTTGGTACTAGCGGAATGAATATACGTAATATTTAATTGTGTGTCAATAAATATTCAATAAAAAAACGGAGTCTGTATGCCATAGCTTTCCTGCGTGAATCGTGGTAGTTGAGACATTAAAATAATCTGTTGAATGGTCATCTGACGTCATGCGAAAAAAGGTTGTAAAAAAGAAAGCCAATCTTCAAACGTCGAATTCCATGCTGGCCGCTCAGTGGCATCCGACCTTGAATGGGGAACTGATGCCCGGGGATGTCACGCCGGGTTCCAATAAAAAAGTCTGGTGGCAGTGCACACTCGGTCATGAATGGGAAACGACCGTTGGCAACAGAAGCAACGGGCAGGGGTGTCCCTACTGTGCCAATCAGAAAGTCAATCACGAAAATTGTCTGATGACCGTCAATCCACTGCTTGCATTACAATGGCATCCGACAAAAAATGAAAACCTGACCCCCGGGGACTTGACACCGTATTCCAATAAAAAAGTCTGGTGGCAGTGCCCACGCGGTCATGAATGGATAACGACGGTCAGTAACAGGAGCAACGGACAGGGGTGCCCCTACTGTGTCAACCAGAAGGTTAATGATGAAAACTGCCTGCAAACATTGAATCCGCCGTTGGCCGCGGAGTGGCATCCGACAAAAAACGGCGAATTGACCCCCGGAGATGTTACGCCGGGTTCTAATAAAAAAGTCTGGTGGCTGTGCGCGCGCGGTCATGAATGGATGACAACGGTCAACAACCGTAGCAATAAGCACGGATGTCCTCATTGCTACAAACTGGAAAGAAAACTTTACAAAAAATATAAATTCAAATTGCGAAAAATCGGCTACCCCTACTCCAGCGGCAATACTTATTGAGATACGGATTGA
>CAYZLL010000136.1:0-6076 GCA_964479225.1 uncultured Smithella sp. | reverse complement strand
GATTTTTCTGTCCAAATTTCTCTCGCTATTTTTTGAGGAATCACCAGTTGTAATCCATCATAAAATCGAAAATTAAAAAACTGCGTATAGCAGGAAGTATTTTTACTGTTGATCTTTGCACCAGCCTGTCAGGATACTTTGTTTTTATTACAGTTTATTTTCTCCATTAATCTATTTTTTCCAACATTCTGCAGGCGTAGCGCACTCGGCCAAAACAAAATCTTTTCCGCATACTGCTGAAAAGAGCCGGTTTAGTTGGTCAAGTGTCGGCATCGCCTTTTCTTGTTCATATCGGGCATATGCGTTATGAGATTTCATACCCATACGCCGTGATACTTCGGCAAGTGTTAATCCACTTTTTGCTCTTTGCCATCGGAGTAAATAGGCAATCAAAGTGCGCTGATCGTCCGTACCTATCTCAAAATAATCATTATGACCGGGATAAACCTTCACTTTGAAACCATTTTTATTCACCACGGCCTCAATAGCATCGGCAACCATTTCAAATGCTTCTTTTTTTGTATGCCCCTGTGTGAAGACTCCAAGAATTGGAACGTCCACCGCCCAATATTTGCCTTGCTTACGGACTTTTCCTTCTAATCGCATGATCAATCTTCCTTTGTTTGTTTTATAATGCTTTGAGCCGTGTATTCATTTATTTCGACGTGACGTGGTATGGGTATTTCCCTTGACCCATTTGTCCAAACATCGTGTCGACCTCCATGCCTGAGAAAAACCCATCCCATTGATTTAAGTTTCTTCTCAAGATCACGTCTTTTTATGGATTATAAATTACACATATAAGTGTAAATGTCGACCAAAAACTCATCTTTTATTATAAGGCTGCATAAGGATTTGCATTCCAAAGCATACATCCCACTGAATAGTTCAGGACACTCTCTTTCAGCTTACTTATCTTCATTCAAAAATAACTCACCGGAAGCTAAATTTGTTCCCGTTTTGGTGGGGCAGGGAGAAGGCTCCCTGCCGGTGGAGTGGAATAATTTAAAACATCGGTTTATCGAGGTTATTTAAAAATACGATTTCGGAAAGGGATTTTCGCGCCGGACCTGCCTTGGGTTCAGTAGCGGGCCTGCCGATCGGAAGGACGGCAATGACTTTATGACCTTCAGGAATGGCCAGTATTTTTTCACAGGCTTCATGATTCATCAGGCCGACGACCACGGTTCCCAAGCCCAGCTCATGGGCTTTCAGACAAAGCGTCTGCACGGCAATGCCCAGATCGAAAACCTCCCAGTTCGGTATGGAGGTAACATCTTTTCCACCGTAGCAGCCGGAGATGCCGGTTTTTGCGCAGGCGACAATCAGCGCGGAAGCGGTCAGTGAACCTTTTGTTGCCGGATTTTTTTCGGAATAGGTTCCGGTTACTTTTTCAATCAGATCTTTGTCGCGAACAACAATGAATTCCCAGGTCTGGGTATTGGCCCAGGATGGAGACCAGCGTACGGCCTCAAATATCTGACGGAGTTCCTCATCGGTCACAACATCATCACTGAATTTTCTCACGCTTCTGCGTTTTAAGATGGCTTCCTGTAATTCCATAGTTTACTCTCCTTTCTTGTCTGGATTGAAATGAACAGTTTTTTTGTCGAAAACTTTTCTGGCCTCATCGGCTAAAGCGGAAACGGAAAAATTTCTATTTTTGTAATCGGGGTTGAGAGAACCGATTAATTCCAGTCGAATTTCATTGTCGTCGCGGGTATGAAATAGAAAATGACCCGGGGGAAACAGCCCGTTCGTTCCGGAAATAAAAATGAGCTTCAGCGGAGCTTGGCAGTAGCGGGCAATCGTAAACACACCTTTGTTGAAAGGGGCGAGTTTGCCGTCGCGGCTTCGGGTGCCTTCGGGAAAAACAAACAGCACTCCGCCCTCTGCTAGATGCTCTTTGATATCCTCGAGATTATTGATAATGGCCGGTCCACTCATTTCAGCGGAACCGGAAGACATATATCCGTAATTTTTTAAAAACCAGCCGAAGATAGGAACTTTAAAAAAAGTATGTTTGACAATGGTTCTTTGCTGTCTGAAAAGCGATACCAGCAAAATGGGATCAAGATAGGATAAATGATTGCAGACGATGACGGATGAATGAATTTTCCGCACATCTTCAGGAATGAAAAACTTTGTCCCTGGCGAAAGCAGTTTCGTCAAAGCAAAAAATATTTTTAGATGGACATGATTTAGTTTCTGCAATGCCGCGGCGCGGTTTTTCGCAAGGATGTAAACAGGCAGATATAAAAACAGCAGGATAACGAGATAACCGAATAAAAAATAAAACCACAAAATCAGCGTCACGGATAAATCAATGATAAAATGAAAAAGTCGGACAAGAAACATTTGTATCTCAGGAGATTTTTTTGATCAGCAGGATGGTGTTGACACCACCGAAAGCGAAGTTTTGAATAGCTGCTGTTTTTACCGGATGATCCGTCAATTTTTGCACATGTTTTAACATGGCACAGCGCTCATCGATGTTTTCCAGATTCAACGTCGGCGCGATAAATCCTTCCTGGATCATGTAGAGAGACATGATTGTTTCAATGGCGCCGCAGGCGGCCATGGTGTGGCCGGTGTAACTTTTTAAACCGATGACATGGGGATGATCAGCGAAAACGGCATGAATGGCCTGCGCTTCAATAATATCGCCCATCTTGGTGGCGGTGGCATGCGCGCTGATCAGTTCCACGTCCTGTGGATTAATTTTGGCATTTTCCACACCGAGTTTGAGCGTGTTGGTTATTCCGGTCAGGTTCGGCAAAATCATATCGCCGCCGTTGTTGTTACAGGCAAAACCGATGACTTCTCCCAGAATGTTCGCACCGCGTTTTTTCGCGAATTCATATTCTTCCAGCATGACCGCTCCTGCGCCTTCTCCCACCACCAGACCGTCACGGTCTTTATCGAAGGGACGGGGAGTCCTTTGCGGCGTTTCGTTGAATGCCGTGGAACAGGCGAGCAGATTATCGAAAACGGCAACCGTCGTTGTATCATATTCATCGGCGCCGCCACAGAGCATCGCATCCTGCATGCCGAACTTGACGGATTCATAGCCGTAGCCGATGGACTGAGAACTTGTCGTGCAGGCCGTTCCCGAAGCAATGACGCGTCCGGTGATGCCAAACATCTTGGTGATGTTCACGGCGGTGGTGTGCACCATGGATTTCAGGTAATCCACCGCGCCGATTTCCCGGACCGCTTTTTTATCGGTAGCACCGAAAAAGATGCGGTAAATATTGCGCTGAATCGTGGGCGAACCGTGAATGGACCCGAAGGCCACCCCCAGTCTTCCGGAGGTGATAAATTCTTCGCTCAGGCCGGATTGTTCCAGAACCTCCTTGGCCACCTGGCAGGCGTAATAAGCCACCGGCCCCATGGTCTTGCGGTGATTTCTTTTAAAATCATATTCCACCGGATAATCGACCGTGCCGTAAACTTTGGAATGAATATAGGGACTGAGGAATTCTTCCGCGCGCAGAGGTTTAATTCCGGAAACCCCGTTTTGCAGACTCTGGACGATCGGGTCTTTCCCGTGACCGATCGGTGTAATCGCGGACATGCCTGTGATAACAACTCTACGTTCCATAATTATTTTTTATGCCGGGGTTAAAAGGTTTCTTTTTCGGGCAATATTTTCAATATAGTCGCAAATCTGATTAATCGTGCGGATATTAATGGCCTGCTTTTTTTCTTCCTGCGTAATTTCCGTTTCCAGAAAAGTTTCGATCGCCAGGAGGAGTTCTATGGCGTCGATACTGTCGAATTCATACGTTTCGCGCAAATCAGCATCCATATCCGGATTTTCGATTTCAAATTCGCGCTGAAAAACATTTTTTACTTCGTTTTCAATTTCCTGACGGTTCATTTTACCTGAGGTAACTTCCTGAATTGATTTCGTAGTCTCTAGCAAATATTAAACTGCTTTTCAATGTTTTAAATTTCTATCAATTTCTTGAGCAAATTTCTCGGCGCCGACAATTTGTCTGGCTGCGTTGAACGAACCCAGCAGGCAGCCCATCACCCCGGGGGCCATCGCGTTTTGTCCGGCCAGGCACAAGCCGGCAATGGGGAGGTTATTGATGGACATGGCCCTCAGTAACTGTCGTGATGAGCGCATGATTCCATAGCAAGAGCCTTCCGGAGCATGGACATAATCCCTGATGGTAAGCGGTGTATAAACATCCAGTATCCTGGCGTCTCCCAGATGACCGAAAATTTCTTCCGCATTCTTCAGCATCACGTTGGCGAGGCTCATTTTCTTTTCCTGATATGCGTCGCCGCGTTTGCCGGTGCAGGTATTTTCCCATGGAAGCCAATCGCTGTACAGCGATCTGGTAATGATGGAAAGCAGATTAGCGCCGGCGCAATTTGTGCGTTGTAACTGGTAAAAAATGCCGTCCAGAATAACCCCTTTTTCGTTCCGCTGAAGCCGGTAGATGTTATGATTCAAGGCAGGATGAATCGTGGCTTCTACACGGGCCTGCACAGCAATCACCCCTTCTGTTTCCTGCAGACCGCGGATGCGTCGTCGGTGGGTTTCGCGTAATGTGTTTTCGTCCAGTAAGTCGAGCAATATCTTGGGATGTATCGCTGCGACAACAGCATCCGCATCAAGCGTTGCATCAGATTCCAGAATGACTCCCGACACCCGGCCGTCTTTGATGGATATTTTTTTGACACCGTCATGGAGCATCAGCGTGCCTCCCAGTTCCTGAAAGCGCTGCACAAAGACATCCGTCATTTTGCTGCCGCTTTCCTTCAAGCGCCAGGAAGAAAAAAGATAACTCGCCAAAACCATGTGGTGAAAAATGACCGGACAATCATTGAGCGGGACACCGATCAGATTACAGGGAACGGCTAATACCGCGCGCAAGCCTGCAGATGCACCCAGAGCATCGAGCAGTTCTCCCATCGGCTGGTAATAGTCCATATTTTGAAAAGGATCGCCCTGAGTGAACAGGAAAGAAGGATCTTTCATCCGCAGGAAAATATCGCGCAGATTTTTCATGATGACATTCAGCGCCGTAGCGTCTTGCGGGAAATCGTTTCGCAGATTTGCTTCCAGTGAGTCTATGCCCGTGGGTAGATCAAAGATCCGATCATCAAAAATGTAACGATCGACCACTCCGGCCGATTTCATAGGGACAAAAAGCTGCTCGACCGGTATCCCCAGGGCCTGGAACATTTTTCCCAAGGGTTCTTCCGCGCCCAGAGCGCCGACGTAATGCACGCCGACCGGGCAATCAAACCCGCCGCGGCGGTAAGAACGCATCAAACCGCCGGGTTCCGGATTTTTTTCCACGACCGTTACACGGAAATCCAGGAGTGACAGGAGAATGCCGGCGCTCAGTCCGCCGATGCCGGAACCGATAATAATAATATTTTTACCTTCGACGGGATTTCTCATGTCTGGATCGCCTTCGTCATTGATGACCACCGTATGTTTCTTATGACCCTTTATCTTAATTCCAGATGGGAGACAATCTTTATTGGTGTGAAAGCAGAAAGTATCTTCCCGTCAACTCATTTATATTGATCTTGTCGAAATTTGCCGTTTCCGTGATTTCCCCGATGTTGCGCGCTCAATCTTTTCAAAGGAATTGATTCTTCGTGCAAGAGCCCTGTTGCATGATGCAATGACAATGCCTGAATCAATCGAGTTTGAGAGCCCCTTTTTTTAATTTGCGATGAATGGTCGACGGATTGATGCCCAGTAATTTTGCGGCGCCAACAATGCTGCCCGTCAGTTGATACGCCTGCCTGATCCATTTCTCCTCAAACTGTTCCATCGCTTTGGGCAAGGAAGGCGGGATCACGGGCATAGCGGGTTCAGACGCCGGAAGATCCCGGACGTCGCTGTCTTGATGGGCGTGACGGGGGGTGATATTCAGGATCAGTTCCAGATCTTCCTCGGTCAACTCCTGAGACGCATGCATGATAGCCATCCGCTCAATAACATTTTTCAACTCCCGCACGTTGCCCGGCCATTCATAAGTATACAGTCGATTCATCAGCTTCGCCGGAAGTTTGATGTCCGTTTTATATTTTGCGTTGAAGA
>CAYZLL010000135.1:0-6120 GCA_964479225.1 uncultured Smithella sp. | reverse complement strand
CCCAGAGCGTCGCCATCCAATCGCACATGAGCGGTAATTAAAAAACTCTGCCCTTCGTTGATCGCCTGGATAATTTCACTGATCATTCTTTTTGTCCTGATTGTTGATCTCGGCCAGCAATTTTTCAATGCGGTTACCGTAACCGAAAGACGTGTCGTGAATAAACATCAGTTCCGGCACAAAACGCAACTGTAAACGCTTGCCTAATTCCCGCCTGATAAAACCGGCGGCCTTCGTCAGGCCCGCCTTGATTTCCGGGGAATAATCATCCTTTCCCATTTCCACAAAATAAATTTTCGCGTTGCGCAAATCATCCGATATCTTGACCGCTGTGACGGTCACCGAATGCAGGCGCGGATCCTTGACTTCTTTGCTGATAATTTCGGACATATCCGCCCGGATTAATTCGGCAACTCTGTCCGCTCTTTTAAAATTCATCGTCCTTACTTATTGGTCTGTCGGTTGATTCCAAAAAGCTGGAAACAACCATAACTTCCGTTTTCGTGTCCAGGATTTCGGCCACCTGCAGATTTTCTATAAATTTCAACAGGTGATCCACTTTGCCGCTGATGTAACGCGAGTCATTACCGGCAACCGCAAAAGATATTTCGGCAAATTGATGATTATCGAGCCTGCCCGTTTCCGCGATGGAAACGTTAAATTCATTTTGCGCGCGTTTCAAGATCCTGTTCAAAACGCTTCTTTTACTTTTCAGAGAGCCGCTTTCCGGAATTCTCAGATGAATTGTGCCGTATCCGACAACCATAAAATTTCAAGCGGAAACCGCTTATTCATGAAAATCAAATTATTTTTCATCGCACCATGCCCCGGAGGGTCATCGTTTTTCAGCATGCTATTCTAATTTCTTCTCCAGTTTTTCCGTATAATAAGCTTCGATGATATCACCCGGATGAATATCATTAAACCCTTCAATGCTGATGCCGCATTCAAAGCCCGTCATGACTTCCCGGGCATCGTCTTTAAAGCGTTTCAGCGATAAAATCTTCCCGTCGAAAACCACAACGCTGTCGCGCAAAAGTTTCACGCCGTTGCTGCGCATGATCTTGCCGTCCGTCACCATGCAACCGGCAATCGTCCCGACCTTGGGGACCTTGAACAGTTCACGGACTTCAGCTCTTCCCTGAACAACTTCTTTATATTCCGGTTCCAGGAGACCTTCCATCGCCGCCCGTACATCAGCAATGACATTGTAAATAATATCATAAAGCTTGATGTCCACGCCTTCCTGCTGGGCAACCTCCACCACCCGCGCGTCCGGCCGAACATTAAAGCCGATAATGATCGCCTGGGAAGCGGAAGCCAGCAAAACATCCGTCTCGCTGATCGCGCCGGTAGAACTGTGAATAATTCTGAGTTTGATATCATCGGTAGAAAGCTTGTTCAGCGCATCGGAGATCGCCTCGATGGAGCCCTGGACATCCCCTTTAATGATGACATTGCATTCTTTCACGCCTTCCTTCATTCTTTGATAGAGCTGTTCCAGCGTCACCTTGGAGAATGAAGAAAGTTCTTTTTCTCTTGCTTTCCTGGTCCAGTAATCGGAAATACCGCGTGCCTTCTTTTCGTCTTCTACGCTGAAAAATTCCGCGCCGGTCTGCGGCACGCTGGAAAAACCGATAACCTCAACGGGCATGGAAGGGCCGGCTTCTTTGATGCGTTTTCCCTGATCATTGATCATCGCCCGCACACGGCCGAATTCCGTTTTGGAAACAAAAGCATCGCCTTCTCTGAGCGTTCCTTCCTGAATCAAAACCGTCGCCACCGGACCGCGTCCTCTATCCAGTTTTGCCTCGATAATGATGCCATGGACCGGACGATCGGGATCGGCCTTCAGCTCCATCACGTCAGCCTGCAGCAGAATCATTTCCAGAAGTTCCTCGATATTGATTTTCTTTTTGGCGGACACTTCACAAAAAATCGTTTCACCGCCCAACTGTTCGGATAAAAGACCGTGCTCCATAAGAGATTGTTTTATTTTTTCCGGATCAGCGCCCGGCTTGTCAATTTTATTGATCGCCACGATAATCGGTACAACGGCAACCTTGGCATGATTAATGGCTTCGACGGTTTGGTTCATGACGCCGTCATCGGCCGCCACAATTAATACAACGATGTCGGTCACCTGTGCACCGCGCGCCCGCATCGCCGTAAACGCTTCGTGTCCGGGAGTATCCAGAAATACGATGTCCCGGTCCTTGATATGGACGTGGTAGGCGCCGATGGCCTGGGTAATGCCTCCCGTTTCTCCATCCGTAACGTTGGTCTGCCGGATCGCATCCAGAAGAGAAGTTTTCCCGTGATCAACGTGTCCCATAATGGTGACAACCGGAGCACGCGGTTTGAGATTCTCCGCAACGGACGATGATTTTAAAGCGGTTTCATCAAATTCAACTTCCGCCGATTCAATCTGGAAACTGAACTCGGAGGCCACAAGGGTGGCCGTATCATAATCGATGGCCTGATTAATGGTCGCCATCACGCCCATGGCCATCAACTTGTTAATGATTTCACTAACCTTAATGCCCATTCTTTTGGCCAGTTCGCCGACCGTGATTGATTCCCCAATTTTGATGCGTCGCTTAATCGCCTTGGGAACGGTAATCTCCGTCTTTTTCATTCTGACCGGAGCGGCTTTTTTGGGCTCCCGCCATTTATTGAAGACAACTTCATGATCGTCGTCCTGCTTTTTGAGGCGCTTCTCTATTCTTTTCTCTAAAATCTTTTTGGCCGGTATTTTCTTTTCTTCTTCAATAAATACTTCAACCTGGTACTTGCCCTTCTTCTTAGGCTTTTCCGACAAAGGCGCCGGGGCTCTTTCGCCCGGTTTCAGTGGAGCTTTGAGCGCAGCAACGTTGCCGACTTCCGGCCGGGTAATTTTATGCCTGGTAATGGTCACCGGTGTTGCCGCCTGCGGAACGGGTTGTTTAACAGAGGCAGCCGGTGCTTCTTTCGGAGGATGAGCTGCCGGCACTTCTTTGATTTCCGCTCTTGGAACCTTTTCCGTAACGGATCCTTTTTCTTCCGGAGGATGAACAACAGGAACCGGTTTACCATCGACCGTTGATAGTGCTTCCGCAGGCGGAACCGCGTCCGCTCTGATTGTTTTTTCATCCGCCGGTTCAGCTTGAACGTCAACCGGTTTCTCTTTCTTGATTTTATCTTCTTTGTCCGGCAGCGCTTTTTTAATCTTTTCTTCCGCGGATTCTTTTTCCGGAATTTTCGCTTCTTCAACAGGAGCGGGTTCTTCCTCCGGTGGTATTTCCACCGCGGTCACGACGGTACGGCGTCTGATAACCGTGGTTTTAATTCTTTGCTCGACAACCTCGCGAAGTTCACCAGCGGTCAGTTCCTTTTTCGCTCTTTCATAATCATCTTCATCCAAAGTAGAGGAAGCCGACTTCACTGAAATGCCGATTTTTTCCAAACGAGCGATCAGAACCTTGCTCTCCAGACCCAACTCTTTGGCCAGTTCATGAATCCGCTTTTTAGGCATGCGCAAAAATCTCCATGTTAAATTTCTTAAAGTTCAAATTACGAATCACTTTTATCACTTTTGTTGCCGGCAATTTCATCACTTAATATTTTGCCGGCCGTTTCAATCCATTGTTGAGCGGTCTTTTCGCCGACTCCGGGAATCTGGGATAACGTTTCCGGTTCCGTGGCGGCAACCATTGCCAGGCTCTTGATCCCTTTGCTGAAGAGCTTTTCCGCCATGGCCGGACCGATTCCTGTCAGTTTGGTCAGATCCGTTTGGCCCTCTTTTCCTTCTTCCTGTTCCTGAGCCATCGATTCACTCTTCATATCAATATTCCACCCGGTGAGTTTCACCGCGAGGCGAACGTTCTGCCCGTTTTTCCCGATAGCGAGAGAAAGCTGATCATCCGGGACAATCACCGTCATGGTTCTGTTTTCATCATCAATAAAAACGCGGTTGACCTTTGCGGGAGACAGAGCACTGCTGACATATTTGGCGGCATCATCGCTGTAGGGAATGATGTCAATCTTTTCACCGCGCAATTCCTGCACCACACTCTGCACACGCGCGCCCCTCATTCCCACGCATGCACCCACCGGATCAATATCCTTATCTTTGGAGCGAACGGCAATTTTACCCCGCTTGCCCGGCTCGCGGGCTACATTGAGAATCTCAATCAATCCTTCAGAAATTTCCGGCACTTCCACTTCAAACAGCGCTTTTAAAAATGCCGGATGCGTGCGCGAAAGAATGATCTGCAATCCCTTGGTGCTTTTTTTCACCTCTACGATATAGGCGCGGATTCTTTCGCCGCGTTTGTACGCTTCACGGTGAATCTGTTCCGCCGGCGGCACGATCCCCTCCGCCCGTCCGAGATTGACGACAATGCTGCCGCCTTCAAATCTCTGCACAAAACCGTTGACCAGTTCACCCTTGCGATCTTTGTATTCGTCGTAGATATTATCGCATTCCGCGTCCTTGACCCTTTGAATGATAATCTGCTTGGCCAACTGTACGGCAATTCGTCCGAAAGCACTGGTTTCGATTTTCATGCCCAGACTGTCTCCGGGTTCGGCGCCTTCATCCAGTGTTCTTCTGGCCTCATCTTTAGCAATCTGTGTTTCCGGATGCAGAACCTTGTCCACAACCGTTTTAAACTGGAAAACCTCAATTTCTCCTGTTTCATCATTATATTGGGCTTCTACTTCCACATTTTGCCCTAATTTTTTTTTGGCAGCCGTAAGCATCGCCTCTTCGAGGGCTCCGACAATAATCTCTTTATTGATCCCTCTGTCCTTACCCATCTGTTCGATCAGACGTTTAAGTTCTGGCAACATTTGAAAATTCCTCCCTTTTTCGCTGATATATTAGGATTTCAGCCTGCTGGCATTATTCCCTTTTTTATTATCCGACATCGGCAAGATTGGCTTTTAAAATGTCCTGCCTCGGAATACGATAAATTTTTCCGGCCACATCAACCGCAACAAATTTCCGGCCTGCCTCTTCGATCATATCCACTAAAATTCCGTGAAAATTTTTCACGCCTTCAACTTTCACAACCGTTTTTATATTCACTTTAGAGTTTCTGTATTTTAAAAAATCCACATCCCGCGATATCGGCCGGTCGAAACCGGGCGAAGAAACCTCGAGCGTGTAAGGACCGTTAACCACTTCACGGATGTCAAAAATATCTCCTAACTGATCGCTGACATTGGCACAATCATCAAGTGTTATGCCGCCTTCCTTATCCAGAAAAAGGCGGATCATCCAGCGCGTATGCATTTTCATGCATTCCACGTGAATCAATTCCATTCCTTCGGAAGCCACAACCGGCTCGGCAAACTGCCGGATCTTTTCTTTTACTTCAAAATCCATAATCACTCAGAAAATAAAAAAGTGGGCAGGAGCCCACTCATCAATACGACCTTATCGATGGTTTCGCGTTTTTGCTAGCATATCCCCCGGGACAAAGCAAGCAAAAAGATTACGGCGGATAACCGTCTTTTTTACAAAAGTTGGAGCGGGCGACCGGGCTCGAACCGGCGACGTCCAGCTTGGGAAGCTGACATTCTACCACTGAATTACGCCCGCTCACGAAAGTGTAATCTTATTGAACAGGAATATTTTGTCAAGGTGTTTTTAATGACACCTGCTAAGAACGAGCTCTGCGACGGTCGAAGCGTTGGTGGAATTATCCCTGCGCGAAGCGAATGGGATTTGAGATTCCAGTCCAAAAGCGAAATACGATAGGTATGGGCGTTTTGATTACCTGTGGCCTGCTGGCTTTATCTCAATCCCTGGATGGTTTTGACAGAAAGCTTAAAGGCTTGGAAATAGCGATATCACATCAAACATACTTGAATGCAAACGCCTTGGAAGAAATTGCGGAATTGGGCATTCCGATCATGATGTTCCTAACCTTGAGCGCCTATTTTAGAAAAAACACATTATTGGAAAATGCCGTCCCGGATGAGAAATCATCAGCAGCTTAAAAGCTGATTTTCTTACAATAATGTTTTGCTGCATTTTTTTCATTTATTCATTGGATGATACGACAATTTTCAGGATGCGATCCACGTTAAAAATGCGGGATTGCTTCCGTGTCAGACAATAAGCATGCAAAC
>CAYZLL010000134.1:0-6150 GCA_964479225.1 uncultured Smithella sp. | reverse complement strand
CGTAAAATCCGCAAGCTGGATTTGAAGAAAGCCCCCAGCATTTCGGAAACGATTGACTGGGCGCAATCGCTGATCGCCCTGCAGATTAATGAACTGACGCCGGAAGTTGTTTCGGAAACGCTCAACATTATTTGCAAGTATCAGGTGGATTTGGAAAAAGTCCGCAAGAATATCAATCGCGTTTTGCAATAACAGTAATGTATGGTCAAGCTGATTCAAAAATTTGTTTCCTGCTGTCGGGCGGCGGGAATGCGGGTATCCACATCGGAAGTGCTCGACAGCCTCAACCAGATGAAGCTGATTGATCCGACCGATGAGCAGCAATTCCGCTCGCTGCTTCGTTCCAATTTTGCCAAAAGCATGCGCGACGTTCAGCATTTCGATCGTCTTTATCATCTTTTCTTTCACGAGATGCGCATGGAGACTGCCGATATCCGGCAGGCGGCTTCTTATTCCGATCAGATCAAACAGGCTGTGGAAGCGCTTAAGCAGTTGCCTCACGACAATCCGATATTTGATGCGGTCGTTGATTTTTTGCAGGGAAATCCCATGGCTCTTTTGCAAGAGATGCGTCGGATTCAAAATGAAGAAGAAGCGGCTATGTTGCGTTTTAATCTCGGGCCGCTGGGTAATCGCCTCAATGTCATGCTGCAGATTAACAAAGCCGCATCTGCCGCCCAGGCGCTGGTGGAAGATCATTATGCCAAAACCGATTCAGTTGCCGCACGGGAGCTTGCCGCTCATTTCGAAGAGCGCGTCCATACCGCCCGCTCCATGCTCGTCTATGAACCCGATCAGGTGGAAACCGGCACCAGGAAAACAAAAACGGAAGAGCAACGATTGAGAGGGCTGGGCGAAAAATCATTTTCTTCATTTACCCGTGAGGAAATCGAAGAGATGCGTGAAACCATTGATAAACTGGTACACAAACTGAAAAACATCGTCAGCCGCCGCTATGTCATCCGCAATAGAGGCAGCATTGACGTTAAAAAAACGCTGCGCGCTTCGGCTAAATACAACGGCGTGCCCGTGGAAATAAAATACCGGCATCGTGCCAAACGGAAAAGCCGCATTGTCACGCTGTGCGACATCTCCGGTTCCGTCTGGGCGGCGGCACGCTTCATGTTGAACCTGCTATACTCCCTGCAGGATTGTTTCGACAAGGTGAACAGTTTTGTCTTTATTGATCATCTGCAGGAAGTGACACCCATCTTTGAAGAGAATGAAATCAACGACGCGATTCGTACGGTCCTGGCCAGTCCGGACATCAACTTTAACGCTTCCACCGATTATGGAGAAACCCTCCGCAATTTTAAAAAAAATCACATGGAACTCTTAACCAAAAAAACGACGCTGATTATCGTCGGCGACGGACGCACCAATTATATGAATCCCGAAGACGCCATTCTCGGGCAGATGCGCGAACGCTGCCGGCGGGTGATCTGGCTGAATCCCGAGCAGGAAAATCTCTGGGGTTCCGGCGACAGTGAAATCAGATCTTTCCTCCCACACTGCCACGAGGTGCGCCAGTGCCGCAACGTCAACCAATTATTTACTTTCATCGAGGAGCTGGTTTTATAAAATGAATACAACACCGGAACAATCTTACAGTTGGATATCGCGTTTCGCCATCGAACACGTCGCTTCCCGCACCGATTTACAAACCCTGCAGGACTTTCCGCATGACCTGCGGCAGAAAATGGGCGAGGCGGGATTTTTTAAGATCGGCATTGCACCGCAATACGGCGGCAGCGGCGGCGGCCTGACGCAATTGGCCGGAGCGGGAGAAGTGTTCGTCCGCAGCGGTTATAACATGGGGCTGGCACTTTCCTGGCTTTATCAGCAGATTATCGCCCATCGCGTTATTTCCGTTTACGGCAATGAAAAACAGCGTCACCACTATCTTCCGCTGATGGCCGAAGGAAAACTGATCGCCTCCTTTGCCGTTTCTGAACCGAAGCACGGCGCACGCCCCAAGTTGCTGACCTCCACGGCCGTTACCGACGGAAATCACTACATCCTCAACGGAGAGAAAACCTATCTGACCAACGCGCCGATAGCCGGCCTGTTCATCGTCATCGCGATAACCGGTCAAGTAGAACAGCAAAAGAAATTCAGCGCGTTTCTCGTGTCAGACAAAGATGTCGGGGTGACCATCAAACCACGGTTGAAGTTCGATTTTCTCAAACCGGCGATGCATGGCGGAATTAAATTACAAGATTGCCGTGTGCCGGCTTCAGCGATGCTGGGAGAAAAGGATACCGCTTACACGAATATCGTCATGCCCTTCAGCGATGCGGAAAATATCGTCCTGATGGGCGCGGTAGCCGGAGGAATGGGTGCGGAGCTGATGGATTTGATCATGGAAAGCGACCGGCGCAATATTCATAAAGACAAAGCCCTGCAAAGCGAAGTGGGTGCGTTGGATTCGCTTCTGGAAACGATGCGCGCCATCGTTCGCGAGGCCGCGAAAAAAATGGACGAAAACGACAACGCCGCCTTACCGCTGATTGTAACCTTCAAGGAACTGGTAGCCGGTTTTCAGACAAAAATAACTGCCGCCATCTTGAAATGGGAAATTAAAACCAGGGAACGCTACAATGTTCTGCAAACGGACATTAACGTCCTGGGAGCGCTGCAGGAAAAAACCTTGCAGAACAAACAGGCGAAACTGGGTGACGAGCTTCTCCACGGAGCAAGATAGATATTGTCATAGTTTTTCTATTAGCGGGTCGAGTTCACTGAATTTTATCAGGTTTTTTTCATAACAAATTATTTAATTTCCTTAAATGTTATGATATGGAAAACCAAATTTAAAATCATTCGTTCATGGTAAAGGAGCATTATGCGTAAAACAATTATTATCATTTTTATGGCTTTGGCCCTGGTTTGTTCCTGCTCGGAAAAGGAAAAAACAACCTCCGCCAGTCTTGATAAAGGTAACGTCTCCGTTGAAGCAGAAAAGAATGTTCAGCCGACAAAAACGGTTGATCAGGATAAAGCATCACCGGAAAAGAATAAAAACATCAATCCGATGAAGACCATTGAAGCTCTGAGTCAGGCCATCAAAAAACAACCGAAGAATGCCGTCATGTACAACAACAGGGGCAGTGCGTACCATAGCCTCAAACAGCACGATCTGGCCATCGAGGACTATAACAAAGCGATCAGTTTGAAAAAAGATTATGCCGATGCCTACAACAACAGGGGAGCTGCTTATTATTACCTTGCCAAGTACCAGCCGGCCATTGAAGACTTTAATAAAGCGATCAACTTGAAACAGAATTTCGGTGATGCCTACGCCAACAGGGGACTGACTTATTTAAATCAGGGCAACAAGGAACCGGGATGTGCGGACGCGAAAAAAGCATGTGACCTGGGAAAATGCAAAGTCTATCAAGACGCCCAAAGCAAGAAGGTGTGCCCCTGATTTATTTCAAGCTTTGTGGTTCATTAAATCCTGCGCATAACTTGACCAAGAATAACGGGGCAAGATTTGCATCGACATTTCTTTTGCCTACGCATCCTTAGGCTTATTATACGCTGACAAGTGAAGATGACCGATGAAAACAAACACCATATTAAAAGAGGCGGCAATAAATAATATCATCTACAGAGGATTGCAAAAAAAGGATTATCCCGAGATACTGGAAATGATCGACCGCACATGGAATTTTGATAAATATACCGATAATCGGGCAATCAAAGCGCATATGCTAAAAGCTTACATGAGAGGCGTTATGATTGTTCAGAACTATACGCAAATAGCAGATCTTGACGGAAAGGCCGTGGGTTTACTTTTCGGTAAAATTCCCAAATTGAATGGTTTTATGAAAAACTGCGTTCACATCCTGCCTGCGGTTTATCACGCATTGTGTTTGATTTTTGGAAAACAGCAAAGAAGAGTTTTAAAAGGGTTTAAAGATTTACAGGCGGTCTATGCCCGTTTGCGAAAGGAAACGAAAACGAGTTTTGATGGTGAGTTGGAGTTCTTCGTGGTCAGTCAACAATGCCAAGGGCTTGACGTGGGGAAACAATTGCTGAATAATTATTTACGGCACTGTGAAAGCCACGGGGTACGGAATATCTATGTCTACACAGATGCGAACAGTAATTTCGGCTTTTATGATCATCAAGGTTTTGTCCGGCGCGGATGCTTGCCCGTATCGTTTGAGCTTTACAGCGGCAAACTTGAATATGACAATTTCATATATACTCGGGAGATTCCCTGAGCGTTGACAGAACGGGGATGCTCCTTATAAAAAAGTGCTGCGAAGAGAATTCCAGTGAAGACTCTTTGTTTTTTTTGAACTTAAAAAAAGCACCGTTCGCGGCAAAACGGTGCTTTAATTTTCGGGTAAAATAGGATTCTCTATCAGCAATTTCAGATGGTCCAAGGCACGGGAGCAGTAAAAACCGTCCTCAACGCGCTCGTCACAGGTAAAGCGCATCGTGATTGAATCCCGGAATTGCACCTGTCCGTCTTCTCCACAGTAAACATCGGGCTTTACTTTCCCGATAGTCATGAATATCGGAATGTTTCCGTACTCGTACAGATGGTGGTAGGCCGCGTCCATACCGAAGCTTCCGAGATTAACCACATAGATACTCGCGAACATGGAGTCCCTCTCAATGTACTTTGCCGGCAGGAGGCCAAAGTAATCGAGCAGGCAAATGGCCCTCACCCCAAGCGAAATAATCGAACGGGGAAGCCGCAGGAAGAACTCAAGCTCCTTGTCCAGGCGGCTTTTTTCTTCGGACTTGCCATGCCTGATTTCGACCAGGAGCGAATCGACCAGTTCCGGAAAGGAGATCTTCGGATCGAACTGCATTTTGATATCGACCACCGGGGAGTTTTCTTCAAAGATCTTCTTTGCTGAGAAGGAAATCCATATTCCCTTGCGCTGGTAGAACCGCTTCCCGGCAATGAAGCGGTTGATTCGCGGCCATTCATCCGTGGTCCTGACTATGCACCACAGCAGGTAATGGAAAAGCGTGGCTTTGTGCGTTCTGTTCGCGTTGAAGGATTCGATGAACGGTAGTGTCCTGGTCAGGTCTATCTTCAGCTCAAAATAGGTATTGGATTGATTTATTTTCGGCAAGAGAAACGGAATGATCCGCCTGCACGCGGGAATATCCTGGACATGTTCACCATCCGATCTGCTGATTATGGGCATTTTCTATTTCTCCTGTTTCCCTGCTCATAGCACTTTGATTTTGTTGAGGAAGATTTTTTTGTTGTGTGAAGTATAAGAAAGGCGGTTTTATGTCAAGAAATTCTTGGCTTTATCACGTGGGTGACAAATTGTTTTTCTCAATGAATGAAAGATTCGCAATCGGAACAAATATAATCCACCAAGTCTCTCCATTTCAACAGGATAACCGGATGTAAATAAACTTTTAGAATGATTGTCGAAAAAAGTTTTATACATTTTGAAATTATTAAATGAGATTTGCTTTATTATTCAGGTAAATCTTAACACACCGTAAAATTCAGCGCGGATTATCCCCATTTTTTATTCAACACGCAAAACGCGTAAGACAAACACCGACATTTTGTAGGATAAAGGCTCGCCCTGAATTCAGACGGAGGCCGATACCACAACCCTTTCAAAAGGTGTATTCAGTTATCGCTTTTCAGGGGGTCATATTGCATCAGCCATGTAATCACGCCCCACCTGCGGCCATTTTTCTAACAGGAACGAGGCCAAAGCATGGGGCGTCCCCCTCCTGAAAGGCTAAAAAAGCAGTTAAACATGAGGAAAGAAACTACGGATATTTAAAAATGCTTTTTTCAGCGAAAGCGAAAAGCATAAAAAATAATTTAGTTAAAGGAGAACAATATGGCTGAAGCAAAAGATCAGGAATTTTACAATAAGGTTTTTTCGGTTCCCGACAGAGTAAGAGAAAAATCCTATATCAAGAGCAGAGCGGAGTACGACAAACTTTACAAAGAATCGATCACCGATCCCAATGGCTTCTGGGCAAGAATGGCGACTGAAAGACTGACCTGGTTTAAACCGTTTGACAAAAAGAAAGTATCAAACTGGTCATTTGACGCCAAAGACGTTCATTCCAAATGGTTTGAAGGCGGCAAGATCAACGTCAGCTACAACTGCCTGGACCGTCACCTGGAAACCAAGAAAAACA
>CAYZLL010000133.1:0-6168 GCA_964479225.1 uncultured Smithella sp. | reverse complement strand
CCCATCTTTTGTTCAACGACGCGCCCAAGGCGCTCCTGGAAAAAATCGAACAGGTTGTGCGCCTGATTCGTTCCAAGGGTGTGGGCGTTTATTTTGTCACCCAGAACCCACTGGACATACCGGACACCGTTCTCGGCCAACTGGGCAATCGCGTCCAGCACGCACTGCGCGCCTTCACGCCACGCGATCAGAAAGCGGTTCAAACGGCTGCGTCCACGATGCGCCAGAATCCGGCCTTTGATGCCGAACAGGCCATCACCGAACTGGGCGTTGGCGAGGCTCTGGTTTCGTTCCTCGATGAAAAAGGACGTCCCAACATTGTCGAACGATCCAATGTGATTGTTCCTTTCTCACGCATGGGCGCCATGACGGAAGATGAGCGCCTGACTGCTATCAAGGCCTCCACGATTTACGGGCATTATGAAAAAACCGTCGATCGCGAATCCGCTTTCGAAAAGTTACGCGGAGGAGAGCAGGAGCAAGCTCAAGAAGACAAACCGACTGTGAAAGTGGAAGAGCCGGAGGCCCCCGCAAAAGAAAAAGAAGAGGGTGGACTGTTGGGCGGTCTTGGCGGCGGCCTGGGCAAAATTATTTTCGGCAGCAGTGGTCCCCGGGGCGGCCAGAAAGATGGCATGGTGCAGGCTGCGGCCAAAAGCGTAGCCCGCAGCATCGGCTCTTCGTTAGGACGCCAGATTATCCGCGGTGTGCTGGGATCAATTTTGGGCGGTTCACGTCGCGGCTAGAGGAACCCTGCTTATCTGAACTTTACGGACAAGAGCCTCATAGAACTGGCAAAAGGTAATCTGCCATGAATGTCATTTATTTAAGAACATTTTTTGTCAGTTATGTATTATTTATCGCTCTCTGTTCGATCGTCATAGCATCCCTGTGGTGGCAAAACCGCAAGCGCTTTCCGGAAATTGCTCTCTGGCTCACCAGCTATATTTTGCAGTTGATCGCGCTTCTGCTAGTTACTTTTCGCGGTCTGATCCCTGATTTAATTTCCATCGTCCTGGCTAATTTCTTCATTATTGCAGGAACGATCATTCTCTATGAAGGTCTTTGCCGTTACGTCGGGAAGAAAACCAGTCAATTGCACAATATCATGGTGCTGGCCGTCTTCACGCTTATGCACGCCTACTTGACATATGCATATCCCAGCCAGACGTGGCGCACGATAAATCAATCCATTGCCTTGATTTATATTTGCTCTCAAGCCGCCTGGCTGATGTTGCGCGGAACACATCCCTCTCTAAGGTCCGCAACCAGAGCCACAGGAATTGTTTTTGCCGTATTCTGCCTTATTGGTTTCATTCAAATTATTGTTAACTTAACCATCCATGAATCACACTATATCATCATCTCCGGTTCTTTCGGCATCGTTGCTACGATGATGTATCAGATATCATTTGTTGCCCTGACCTTTGCTCTGTTTCTTATGGTCAGCCGCCGGTTTTCTGTGGAACTGGAGAGGGAGCTGCTGAAACGCGAACAGGAAGAAAAAATAATGCGGCTGAGATTGTCTTTGCTGGAATTTGCCACGAATCATTCGTTGGAAGAAGTACTTCAAAAAGCACTGGATGAGATCGGCGGTTTGGTGAATAGCCCGGTTGGGTTCTATCACTTTGTTGACGAGGATCAGAAAACTCTTACACTGCAGACATGGTCAACACGCACGCAGCAGGAGTTTTGCCAGGCTGAGGGCAAGGGCATGCATTACAATATTGATCAGGCCGGTGTCTGGGTGGATTGCGTTTATCAGAAGCAGCCTGTTATTCATAATGATTATTATTCCTTGCCCCATCGCAAAGGATTGCCCGAAGGACATGCTGCCGTTATTCGCGAACTCGTCGTCCCGATTATGAGGGGCGGAAGGGTTATGGCCATCCTGGGCATCGGTAATAAGCCCACGTATTATACGGAAAAGGATGCGGAAACCGTCTCTTACCTTGCGGATGTGGCCTGGGAAATTACACGACGCAAGAAGGCGGAGGAGGCTGTTAATAAATATTCTAATGATCTGAAAGAGCGTTTAAAGGAATTAAATTGTCTTTATTCCATTTCCGAAATCGTCCAGAGAAACGACCTGTCACTGGATGAGATACTCAAGGAGTGTCCCGCTATTATTGCCAAAGCCTACCAATTCCAGGAAATTACAGCCTGTCGCATTATCCTCGGTGATCGAGTGTACAACACAACAAACTTTCGAGAAACACCCTGGGCGCAAAACCGTAAGATCATCATCCATGATGGTGAGCAGATAGGAACCATAAAAGTTTGTTACCTTGAAGAACGATCCAAAGAATATGACGGGCCATTTTTAACGGAAGAATGCAATCTGCTGGAGGCTGTTGCAGATATTCTCGGAAGATCTATCGAAAGTAAACAGGCGGAAGAACAGATAAGACATTTGGCAACCCACGACTTGTTAACCGATCTGCCCAGTATGAGACTGGCCATGGACAGGCTGACATCGGCCCTGAACATGGCCCACCGTTATAAAAAATCAGCGGCCGTCATGTTTATTGATCTGGATGGTTTTAAATCTGTCAATGATACGCTGGGGCATGATGCCGGAGATTACGTGCTCAAGCAAGTGGCTCAGCGCATGCTTGCCTGTGTGCGCGAAACCGATACCGTCGCCCGGGTCGGAGGCGATGAATTTCTGATCATTGCGACAGAAATTGTTTCTGCCGACAATGCCGCCCAGATTGCGCAAAAGGTAATTCAGTCGGTTTCTCAACCGATTTTTATTAATGGTGAACAAGCCGTGGTCGGGACAAGCATCGGAATCGCGCTTTTTCCTGACCACAGCGAAGATATGGACAGTCTGATTAAACTGGCTGATGAAGCCATGTACAAAGTCAAAAACGCCGGCAAGAACGGCTATCGTTTTGTAAACACTTAGACAGTAGGAAAATGACCGTGCCGATTGAAATCGAACGAAAATTTCTTGTCTCGGGAACAAACTGGCGTCAAAGCGAGGGCGTCCGTTACCGTCAGGGCTATCTTAATCTGGATAAAGAAAGAACCGTCAGGGTCCGTCTGACGGAAAAGCAGGCTTTTCTTTGTGTAAAAGGGATTTCAACAGGCGCGTCACGCAGTGAATTTGAATATGCAATTCCGGCAAATGATGCCGAACAACTGCTGAAGTTATGCACCGGTTCAACCATTCAAAAAGTCAGACACACGATGATCTGCGCAGGCACAAAATGGGAGATTGACGAATTCCTCGGTGACAACACGGGCCTGGTGATTGCCGAAGTGGAACTCGAATCGGAAAACCAGTTTTTTGAAAAACCGGAATGGGTGGGAATGGAAGTTACGCACGACCCGCGCTATTTTAATTCGAATCTTGCAGTCAATCCTTACAAAAACTGGCGCGATTAATACAATTTATGAAATAAGATCGGGAGAAATATTTATGGATACACGCAGAAATTTCATTAAAAAAAGTGCTGTTATCGGCGCCGCTTTGTGCCTGCCGGCTTCTTTGACGCAGGAAGCCAGGGCGACTTATTCTCATTTAAAAACACGCTCGCCAAAAAAAGTTTTGATTCTTTGGTACAGCCAGACCGGTCATACGCAAAGATATGCCAAGCTTATCGGCTGTATCCTGAAAGCAAAAAATCTGACCGTGGATGTTCGTGAATTTCAGGAAACGGATAAAAAAATACTGCCGGATTATGACTTGATTATCGTCAGCACACCGGTATTTTATTATGATACGCCACCCAATGTCGTTCAATGGCTGGAAGCCATTCCATCTATCAAAGGCACGCCGGTGGCCGCCTTTGTTTCTTTCGGCGGCCCGGAAGGAAACCAGCACAATGCATCGTGTCATATGCTCAAAATTTTGGCACAAAAAGGCGGCGTTCCGGTGGGCAGGGATGCTTTTAGAAATATTCCCTCTTATCCGACACCGAAATGGGACACCGCCAATCAGAAATCCGGACAGCATCTGCCCAACCGAGCGACATTTGATCAGGTGCGTCGTTTTCCGAAGGATATGCTGGAAAGAATTTCCCGCGGTGAAACGATTTCCGTCAGCTATGAATTCGCCCTGAGAGAACCCTTGCGTTTTATTCCTTTGATCTGGCTAAACAAAAGACTGATTAACCAGCATACCGTTGATGCCGCAAAATGCATCGGGTGTGGAATCTGCGAAATAAAATGCCCGACAAAAGCCATCAATCCGTATAAGCAAACCGTTGACCGCGATAAGTGCCTGGCCTGCTTCGGTTGCCTGAACAATTGCCCGGCTAATGCCGTGGTGATGGAATACGGCGGCAAGCGTTTGTACGGTTTTTTTGAATATTTAAAACGCAACAACATTTCCATATTGGAACCAGAAGAATTTAAGGCCTGCACCTGAAATTTGCTACCAGAAATCAAAGGAGAACTATCAATGAAACAATTTGTTTTGACGCCGGCGGCGGGAAAACGCCTGATCGGAAAAGGAATGATCCAACATGAAGCGATCAGGAAAGCGTTGAAAAAGGGGACCCTTGTGATCATTGCCGGAACCACAAACGGTTACGTGGCGGAAGAAATTCTGAAAAAACTGGGACATTCAAAAGAATTTTTAAGGAACCATTTTTATCGCGGAATTATTTTACCACCCAAGCGCGCGAAAGCTCCCAGCGGCAAGGGCTATGATGAAAGCAAATTCTTTGGCGACGTGGTGATCAAAAAAGGCGTGTTTCAACAAGGACAAACCATCTTTGGCGTGGTTGATGATTTAAACGAGGGAGACGTCATTCTCAAGGGAGCCAACGCCGTCAATTTGTCGCAAAGAAGAGCGGCGGTTTTGATTGGCGCTCCCCAGGGGGGGACCATCGGCGCTTCTCTGCCGGCGGTTGTGGGCAGGCGGGTGAAATTAATTCTGCCGATCGGTTTGGAAAAAAGAGTTTATGAAAATGTTGATGACCTTGCTGCCCGGATGAATGCTCCGGGAGTGCAGGGACCGAGACTTTTACCCGTGCCGGGAGAAATCTTCACCGAGTTGGACGCCATTGAACTGCTGACTGGCGCACAGGTTTCCCTGGTGGCCGCAGGCGGCGTCAGCGGCGCGGAAGGGAGTGTCTGGCTTGCCGTTAGTGGTAACCCCGCTCAGGAAAAAGCAGCGGAAGCGCTGATTAAATCCGTCGTCAATGAACCGGCATTTAATTTTTAAAAATATGCAAGATAATCAAATCAACTCCGTCATCAAAATCTTGAAGAAGGAACTGGAATTGGGGGAAATGCCGATTGTCTCGCATCTGGCGGAGAACCAGCGCGACCCTTTTGTGATTTTAATTTCTACGTTACTCAGTTTAAGGACAAAAGATGAAGTCACGGCCGTCGCCACCGAAAGGCTTTTTGAACTGGCCTCCACGCCGGAAGAGATGCTTAAGGTTCCTTTGGATAAAATCGCCAAAACAATTTACCCGGTTGGTTTTTACCGCGTCAAAGCAAAAAATATTCATCACACCTGCCAGGAATTAATTGAGCGTTTTGATTCCAAAGTTCCGGACGATATTGATACCTTGCTGACCATCAAAGGGGTGGGGCGCAAAACTGCCAATCTCGTCGTGTCGCTCGCCTATGGAAAAGATGCCATCTGCGTCGATACCCATGTCCACCGAATTTCCAACCGGTTGGGCTACGTTAAAACAAAAACGCCGGATGAGACGGAATTTGCCCTGCGTAAAAAACTGCCGCGCCGTCATTGGATTATTTATAACACCATCATGGTGGCCTTTGGTCGTAAAACCTGTAAGCCGGTTTCGCCTCTTTGCAGTCAATGTTCGGTAAATAAATACTGCGGTCGTATCGGTGTTACTTTGAGCAGATAGAAAGAAACAAGCTCTCACCCTAGACAAAAAAGCAAGCTTCCGACCCGTTATCAATAAGCTATTTACCTCTTTTAAAAATAATAGATAGTGTTATGATATTTGACTTATCAGGAAGAGCGCTAATCGTAGATGCGATGTCTAGAAAAAGTTTTATAATGATTGCGATGGTCGGTGGGTATGTGTCTGGGTTGCTCGGTGCTGATTCTTTTTTCGCTTTATTGGCAGGAAGTACAATTGGCAGCCTCCTTGGCATATGGGGCGCCTTCAAACTCCATAAATAATACAAATAGAGGTGATTTTTGAACTTTTTAGAGAATATTGAGAAACAAAA
>CAYZLL010000132.1:0-6213 GCA_964479225.1 uncultured Smithella sp. | reverse complement strand
TTTCCATCGTCCAACTGGCACAGACCACCATGAGAAGCGAAGTCGGCAAGATCGACCTGGATAAAACCTTCGAAGAAAGAACCACTATTAATTCCGCAATTGTCAGCGCCATCAATGACGCGTCCCGGACCTGGGGCGTTAAAATACTGCGTTACGAAATCAAGAACATCCGGCCTCCGGAGAATGTTCTGAACGCCATGGAAAAACAGATGCAGGCCGAACGGGAGAAGCGTGCGGTTATTCTGCAATCGGAAGGTGAAAAGCAGTCGGCAGTCAACGTGGCCGAAGGCCAGAAGCAAAAAGTCGTGCTGGAATCGGAAGCGATGCAACAGCGGCAGATCAACGAAGCCAACGGCCAGGCCCAAGCCATCCGCGCCATAGCCGATGCAACGGCAGACGGTTTGAAAGCGGTTGCGGGAGCGGTGCAGACCCAGGGCGGCATGGAAGCGATACAGCTTCGCGTGGCGGAAAAACTGGTCGAGCAGTTCGGCAGCCTCGCAAAACAGGGAAATACAATGATTCTTCCAGCAAACTTCGGAGACATTTCATCACTGATCGCCACAGCCATGAGCGTCGTGAAACAAACAAAATAAATCTCAGCAGGCGGGCGGAATCCATCCGCCCGCTTTTTTTGTGCAGCAATATGTCCTCATGTTAAGTTTATTTTCTTTCATCAATGCATGGTGTAGGTTCAACCTGAAATATTCGGAATAACCAAATCGGCAGATTAATTGTTTGGCAAAGAATGACTGGAGGAGGTGCGCACATGAGAAAAATGCAGATCAGTAAAGCGTTTACGTTGATCGAATCCGGTCCGGTTGTTCTTGTGACAACACATGACGGAAAGAAGAACAACATCATGACCATCTCGTGGACCATGGTGGTGGATTTTACGCCGATGTTTGCCATGACCACGGGGCCGTGGAACTATTCCTTTGCCGCTCTTCGAAAAACGAAGGAGTGTGTTATTGCCCTTCCCACGGTTGACATGCTGGATAAGGTTGTTGGAGTGGGAACATGTTCCGGCGGGGATACAGACAAATTTAAAAAGTTCAGGCTGACCCCCGTGAAAGGAAAGCATATCCTTGCGCCCTTGATAAAAGAATGCCTGGCGAATATTGAGTGCAAAGTTGTCGACATCGTCGCAAAGCACAATATCATTGTCCTCGAAGGCGTTGCGGCGTACGTTGATTATTCACGAAAGGAAAAGCGAACGATTCACGCAGTTGGCGATGGAACTTTTATCGTGGATGGGCGTAAGTTGGACCGAAAGGAAATGACGCGCTCAAAACTCCCGGCCGGTCTGTAGTTTTTTAACGCATTGAAGGGGCCTTGTTGTTCCCGCCCTTGCACCATTCATGTTTCAGGAATGCAGAAAAATAATTTACTGATCAATAAAACCGCAAACGTTTCTATCGATACGGATAAGACCGTTATGAAGCTTTATCCGCATAACAAAAAAACGTTCCATTATTTAATGGGCCTCCTGACGTTTGTTGTGTTTGTCCCCTTCACTTACATAGCTTTCCCTCTGATGGTCATATTAAAAATAATCCTGTCTACCCCTTTTTACATTCTATTATGCATAACGAATGAAACCCTCGCCGGTAAACTCTGGGACCTAAAAAACAAAGTCTTCTTATTCATACAGCATCTTGTTTACAAGCTTTATTATTTTCATATCGGATTGTGGATCTCCTGTTTCTCTGATTTCGATGATTACTGGTACGGATTGGACATTAGAAAATACAAAGATCATGAGGATTACCTGTCCTCCTATCGCGACTCAAGGGTGCGATGGCAGTTTAAAAAAAAGCTGAAGACGTATAATGCTTATGGTATCAACGAGAAAATTATTCCGGATCATTCAGTGTTTTATAAATTTCTTTTCTCATGTCAATATTTCAAACTGATCCGCAATTCCACTTTCAGAAAAAACAGTGGCTACGAACTTCTGTTCGGCCAGTATTTAATTATCAGGGATTATTTTTTAATTCTTTTTCTTCCTGTGCGCGTACATGTTTATGAAAAAGATCGAAGCCCTGTGGGGATAGCGACTTTTTTAAAAAGGGGCAATACCGTCATTATGTGCCAGCATATCATCGATGACGGATTTATACGGTCGGGTATTTTTTATAAACAGATGGATGCCTGCATCCATTACGCGTTTAATGAACCGGATGTACGCTATGTATCTTGCGCAACCACAACGCGTCAGGCAAAGCAGACATCGGGTTGCTATCCTGTCAATTATTTACTGACGGATGAATTCAGATTAAAACCATTCGCGCAATTAGGGAAAATATAATGAAACCTGAGTTCCCTTGCCGTACTGACTTTCGATCTGCATTTTGCCGCCGTGAGCGATCATCAGGTGTTTGACGATAGATAAGCCCAATCCCGTGCCGCCCAGGTCCCGCGAACGGGATCGGTCCACGCGATAAAAACGTTCACCCAGACGATGAATGTCGTCACCCGGCACACCGATGCCCGTGTCGCGGACACAGACAACTCGAAAAGCGCCTTCTTCTTTTGCGTCAACGGTAATCGTGCCACCATCGGGCGTGAATTTGACCGCGTTATCCAGAACGTTGACAAAGATCTGCGTGAGTTTGTCCCTGTCGGCTTTTATGAGCGCAAGATTTCCGGACACGTTATTCCGAATGGCAATGTTTTTTGACTTTACTTTTGCTTCCACGAGGACCAGAACGTTGGTGATAACCGCGTTTAAAGAAACATCCTCGAAAATGAGTTTTGTTTCTTTCGTTTCGATCTTGGATATAGTCAGCAGATCTTCGACCAGACGATGGAGCCTTTCGGACTGTTTTAAAATGATGTCGACAAATCTTTTCGTCTCTTCGACATTATTGATCGCGCCGTTTTTAATGGTTTCCAGATAACCGATGATTGCTGTCAGCGGCGTTTTGATTTCGTGAGTGACATTGGCCACAAAATCAGCCCGGATCTGTTCGAGTTTTTTGAGACGTGTCACATCGTGAAAAACAATCATTGTTTTTTCTTCTTCAGGATGACCATGAACGGCAGAGATGCTGATGCTCATAATAATTTTTTCTAAATTTCCCAAAACGATTTCCCGTGACACATTGACGCGCTTTTCCTTGAATTCCTGAAAAGCTTTTTGTAAATCGATATTGCGGAAAGCTTCCATAATGGTTTTTCCGCAAACATCGTCATACTGTACCGACAGCATATTACTTAAAACCGGGCTGACAAATTCAATCACGCCCTGCGCGTTGATCATCAGGACACCTTCATTCATGCTGGTGAAGGCAGTCATCAGTTTGCTCTTCTCTTCGTGGGCAATGTTTATTTTATCCCGCAATTCCCCGACAAGGTAATTGATGTTATCCGCCAGCGTTTTTGTTTCATCCGCCGTATCCAGCATGATGGTTCCGACAGCCTCCCCTTTTCGCAAACGTTCGGTAAATATTTCCATGGCTTTAATCGGTTCATATAAACGATAAGAAAAAAACAGCGCGATGAGCAGAGAGATAACGGCCACAATGACGAGGGCAAGCAGAAGGTAATGATATACTCTTTCAATAATATGCTGTACGTCGTGCAGAGGACGGGCCAATCTTATGTAACCTTTAATGCCCTGTCCTCCTTGCACAGACACGGCGACATAGAGCATGTCAATGCCCAGGGAATCACTATAGCGTACGGATTTGCCTGTTCCTTTTAATCTTGCTTCCTGAACTTCCGGGCGGTTGTAATGATTTTCTAAAAGAGCGGTCTCTTTTTCCGAATCCGCCAATACCTTGCCCCGTGCATCAATCAAGGTGATGCGGGATTGAGATATTTCGGCCACCTGCTTCAGGCGTTCTGATGCTTTTTCCGGAGACGTTTTGTCAATGAGTTTTGCATAAGATAATAATTCCGTCTCAATTTGTGAAGTAAGAACGTCTTTGATCTCGGCACGCATGAATAAATCGAGAAGAAAAAAAGACAGGCAGATGATCACGAGATAGCTGAAAAATATTTTGTAAAAAAGGTTCTTCTTCACGCGATGTCCCTCTAATTGGTATCTTTGGAAAGATGACGGACGTTTTCACCGGTGATCATATATGTTACCATGTCGGCAATGCCCTGGGCGTGATCGGCAATGCGCTCCAGATTTTTTGACACGTGCATAATCAGCAGGGCCCGGTGAATGGATTTGGAATCTTCCATCATGAACGTTAGAAGTTCTCTGAATATCTGTTCATTCAAGTCATCAACTTCCTGTTCTATCTGCCTGACTTCGTCGGCAATTTGCAGATCCCTTTTAATCAGAGAATCCAGAGCTTTGGCCACCATCTTTTCCACAATATCAGACATATGGGGTAAATCAATATAGGGTTTCAGTTTCGGTTCTTGATTGAGTTGAACGACTTTCTCCGCGATGTTGACGGCCATATCACCGATTCTTTCCAGATGGCCGGTAATTTTGATGGCCGTGGTGATGAATCGCAGATCTATTGCTGTCGGTTGGCGCAGCGCCAGCATCTTGATGCACTTCTCTTCAATATCCTTGTCCAGTTTATCAATGTCATAATCATCAGCGATAACTTTATTGGCCATGTCCGTGTTTCTATCGGTCAGCGATTGCATGGCCTGACGAATGGCTTTTTCCGTCAGCGCGCCAAGAAATATCAGATTGTTCTTGATCTCCTGCAATTCCATTTCATAATGCGAACTCGTATGCTTTCTTTCTTGCATCAATTTTCCTCCATTCCAATATCAGCCGAATCTTCCTGTTATATAATCTTCCGTTTGTTTTACATCCGGATTGGTAAATATTTTTTCAGTTTTATTATATTCAACAAGATTTCCCAAATAAAAGAAAGCGGTTTCATCAGAAATTCTGGCTGCCTGCTGCATATTGTGCGTCACGATAATAATCGTATAATGACTTTTCAACTCTTCAATCAACTCCTCAATTTTTGCCGTGGAAATGGGATCCAGCGCAGAAGTCGGTTCATCCATCAATAATACATCCGGTTTCATGGCCAGTGCGCGGGCAATGCAGAGCCGCTGCTGCTGACCGCCGGAAAGATTCATAGCCGATTTATTCAAAATATCCTTGACTTCATCCCACAAAACCGCCTGCTTCAGGCTCTGTTCCACCAACGCATCCATATTCCCCCCCCAATGCCGGTAAGGTTCGGTCCGTAAGAAATATTATTATAAATGGTTTTCGGAAAGGGATTGGGCTTTTGAAACACCATGCCTATCTTGCGGCGTATTTCCACCGGATCAATATCCGGCGCGTAGATATTTTTATCTTCAAAAATAATTTCCCCCGCCACTCTGGTATCGTCAATCAAATCATTCATCCGGTTCAAAAGTCTCAGCAGTGTCGATTTACCGCATCCGGAAGGGCCGATGAGCGCTGTTACTTTATTCTTCTCAAACGTCATCGAAATATCAGTAAGCGCACGAACCTGCCCGTAATAAAAATTTACATTATTCAACTTGATAATACTGGAATTCATTCCTACCACCTTTTGTTTTTTCTCATATAGCCACGGATGATAATTGCGACCAGATCAATACCCAGAACAACGGCCACTAAAACCAGCACGGTCCCGTACTGGATGGGGCGCGTGGCTTCGATGTTTGTGCCGGCGGTAGCCAGCACGTAAATATGATACGGCAATGCCATGACTTCGTCAAATACGGATGAAGGCAGTTTCGCCGTAAAAAACGCGGCGGCCGTGAACATGATGGGCGCTGTCTCCCCGGCGGCGCGGCCGATGCCTAAGATAGAACCGGTCAAAATCCCCGGCAGAGCATTGGGCAGTACAATTTTGTAGATCGTCTGCCACTTAGAAACACCCAGAGAAAGTGATGCTTCGCGAAACGTTTGAGGAACAGATTTCAGGGCTTCTTCCGATGCACCGATTATTGTGGGCAAAATCAAAAATCCCAACGTCAGCGAACCGGCTAAGATACTCGATCCGAACTTTAAAAATATGACAAAAAATCCCAGTCCAAACAAACCGAAAACCACGGACGGTACACCGGCCAAACAGTTGATCCCGATCTTGATCATACGGACAACTTTCCCCTGTCTGGCGTATTCCGTCAGATAAATGGCCGACGCAATCCCCAGCGGCAAACCGATGGAAATAGCTCCCAGCGTCAAATATATGGTTCCCAGGATAGCCGGCATGATGCCGCCTTTGGTCATGGCATCCGTGGGAGGTT
>CAYZLL010000131.1:0-6235 GCA_964479225.1 uncultured Smithella sp. | reverse complement strand
AACGGTTTGAAAAGTTCGATCGCCATTTTCTTGGGCAGACCGCACTGATGCAGCCTTAAATCCGGACCGACGGTAACAACGGAACGTCCGGAGTAGTCCACACGTTTACCCAGCAAATTTTGACGGAATCGGCCCTGCTTGCCTTTGAGCATATCCGACAGGGAACGAAGCGGTCTTTTATTGGTTCCGGTAATCGCCCGGCCGCGACGGCCATTATCAAACAGAACGTCCACAGCTTCCTGCAGCATACGCTTCTCATTGCGAATAATGATTTCCGGGGCGTTGAGTTCCTGGAGTCTCTTCAAACGGTTATTCCGGTTGATCACCCGACGATACAGATCGTTCAAATCGGATGTGGCGAAACGCCCTCCATCCAGCGGAACCAGGGGACGCAAATCCGGAGGAATAACCGGCAGCACCGTTAAAATCATCCACTCGGCCTTATTACCGGATTTCCGGAGCGCTTCGACAACCTTTAAGCGCTTCACCAGTTTCTTTTTCTTGGTATCGGAAACAGACGTCACAAGTTCAGCGCGCAATTCTTCATACAATTTTTCGAGATCTATTTCTTGCAGGATTTGTCGGATCGCTTCAGCACCGATGCCCGCCACAAATCCTTCATTGCCATATTGCTCTTTTGCTTCTTCGTATTCTTCGTCCGTCAGCAGATCTTTTTTAGCGAGAGGCGTGTTTTTGGGATCAAGCACGATCCAGGATTCAAAATAAAGAACCTTCTCCAGTTCTTTCAGGGTAAGATCCACCGCATTGCCGATGCGGCTGGGAAGACTTTTCAAAAACCAGATGTGAGCCACCGGCGTCGCCAGTGTTATATGCCCCATGCGTTCGCGGCGTACTTTGGATTGAATGACTTCTACACCGCACTTTTCGCAGACCACACCGCGGTGCTTCATTCTTTTATAACGCCCGCAGAGACACTCATAATCCTTCACCGGTCCGAAAATCTTGGCACAAAAAAGTCCGTCTTTTTCCGGTTTGAACGTGCGATAGTTGATGGTTTCCGGTTTCTTGACTTCACCGTGCGACCAGGAAAGAATCTTATCCGGTGAAGCAATGGAAATCTGCATTGCGTTAAATTTAACTAAATTTTTCGGTTTTTCAAAATAACTAAAAACGTCTTCCACAGATGATCTCCTGTACTTAAATGGCTAGGTGAAACGATTCGTTAACTTTATTCCCAGATAGCCCTGTTCTTATACAATTTCAGTTTAGGCTATCGGATTCTTCAACTAATTCCACATCCAGGCTAAGACCCTGGAGCTCTTTGACGAGCACGTTGAAGGATTCCGGTAGACCGGATTCAAAATTATGTTCACCCTTGACAATGGATTCGTAAATTCTTGTTCTCCCGGCTACATCATCGGACTTGACCGTGAGAAATTCCTGCAGGGCGTGAGCCGCACCGTAGGCTTCCATGGCCCAGACTTCCATTTCTCCCAATCGCTGACCACCGAACTGGGCTTTGCCTCCCAGGGGCTGCTGCGTCACCAGAGAATAGGGTCCGATGGAACGGGCGTGGATTTTATTATCAACCAGATGGTGGAGCTTCAACATATAAATGATGCCCACCGTCACTTCCTGATCAAACGGCTCTCCGCTTCGGCCATCGAACAACAGGGATTGCCCTGTATCCGGTAAACCGGCTTTGCCCAGCATGGCCCTGATTTGCTCTTCGGGACATCCATCAAAAACGGGACTGGCCACAAGCATTCCCTTTTTCAGACGTCCGAGAAATCGCCGGATATCTTCCGATGAAGCCTGATCAACAAATTTATCAAAATCCGGCGAGGAATAAGTCTTCTTTAATTCATTCTTGATCTCATTGACATTGAAATTCTTTTCCAGTAACTCGTTTAAATCCTCGCCGATCGATTTCGCCGCCCAGCCCAAATGCGTTTCCAGAATCTGTCCGACATTCATTCGTGATGGAACGCCCAGCGGATTTAAAACAATATCCACCGTGGAACCGTCTGCAAAATAGGGCATGTCTTCCTCGGGCAGGATACGGGATAAAACACCCTTGTTCCCGTGACGACCGGCCATCTTGTCGCCAACGGAAAGTCTTCGCTTGATAGCGATATAAACCTTCACCATCTTGATCACGCCCGGAGGCAGTTCGTCGCTGGCCTTGATCTTTTCCATCTTCTCTTCGAAATGGGCGTTCACAAAATCAATTTTTCTCTCCAGGGAAGCAATCAGGGTGCTGATCTTTTCTTCAGACCCGTCATTTTCGGCTACGGTAATTTCTTTCCAGCTGGAAAAAGGCAGAACATCCCAAATCTCTTTGGTGATTTTATCGCCTTTCTTTAAAATGGTTTTCTTTTTGGCATCAACTATTTTAGTCGCCGCCGTTTTCCCCACAACCAGCTTGGTAATATCTTTCTTGATGGTTTCCGTAAGAATGCGGATTTCATCATCTCTGTCCTGGGTAACCTGTTCAATGGCATCCGCCTCTATGGCCTGAGAACGAAGATCGCTTTCCGCGCCTTTTCGGGTAAAGATTTTCGCGTCAATGACTGTTCCTTCAACACCGGGGGGAACGCGCAAGGACGTGTCGCGAACATCACTGGCTTTTTCACCGAAGATCGCCCGCAATAATTTTTCCTCAGCCGACAATTGCGTTTCGCCTTTCGGTGTGATTTTACCGACCAGAATATCTCCCGGTTTGACGGAAACACCAATGCTGACGATTCCGCTCTCATCCAGATTCTTGAGCACTTCTTCACCGACATTGGGAATGTCGCGCGTAATTTCTTCTTTGCCCAGCTTGGTATCGCGGGACATGGTTTCAAATTCTTCAATATGAATCGACGTGAAGATGTCTTCCTTCACGACTCTTTCACTAACCAGAATGGAGTCTTCGTAGTTGTAACCGCCCCAGGACATGAAGGCAACCATGACATTTCTACCCAGGGCCAGTTCACCGTTATCAATCGCCGGGCCGTCAGCCAGAATGTCTCTTTTGCCAACGCGTTGGCCGGCACTGACAATCGGTTTTTGATTAAAACAGGTGTCCTGATTGGATCGCTGGTATTTGGCCAGATTATAAATATCAACACCGCTGTCGATGCCGTCTTCTTCCATGCGGTCCGCCCGGACAATCATGCGCGACGCATCGACACTTTCGACAACGCCTGCTCTTTTGGCCACGACAACAGCTCCGGAATCACGGGCGACCACGGATTCTATCCCCGTGCCCACCACCGGAACTTCCGGACTCATCAGCGGCACAGCCTGGCGCTGCATATTGGATCCCATCAGCGCGCGGTTGGCGTCATCGTGTTCCAGGAAGGGAATCAAGGCCGCGGCCACACTGACCAGCTGCGTGGGAGACACATCCATCATCCTGATGTCTTCGGGAACAACCGAAATATAGCTGCCCGCTTTTCTAACGGATATCAATTCCTCGACGAATTTGTCGTGTTTATTCAAGGGACGGTCCGCGGAAGCGATAATCTGATTTTCTTCTTCAATGGCCGTCACGAAACGAACTTCTTCAGAAACTTTTCCGTTTTCGACGATCCGGTAAGGCGTTTCAATAAAACCGAATTCGTTGACTCTCGCATAAGTGCTCAGAGAGACAATCAGACCGATATTCGGACCTTCCGGTGTCTCAATGGGACAGATGCGTCCGTAATGTGTGGGATGGACGTCGCGGACTTCAAATCCGGCCCTTTCTCGCGTCAAGCCCCCGGGACCCAGCGCCGAAAGACGTCGTTTGTGCGTGATTTCCGAAAGCGGGTTGGTCTGGTCCATAAACTGGGAAAGCTGGCTGGAATTGAAGAATTCATTGACCACGGCGGAAACCGGTTTGGCGTTAATGAGATCATGCGGCATCATGGTTTCGATGTCCTGCAGACTCATTTTTTCCTTGATGGCCCGCTCCATGCGCACCAGACCGATACGGTACTGATTTTCAATCAGCTCGCCCACCGAACGCACGCGGCGGTTGCCCAGATGATCGATATCGTCAACACTGCAATCGCCATCGCCATTTTTCAGATCAATCAGATATTTGACTGCGGACAAAATATCATCATTGTTCAATACGATCGTATCCGTCGGCACATTCATATGCAACTTATAATTCATCTTCGCCCGGCCGACATTCGAAAGATCGTAGGTTTCCGGCTCAAAGAAAAGACTCTTGAAAAACTTGCCCGCGGTTTCGGGAGTCGGAGGATTACTGGGCCGCAGACGACGATATATTTCCATGATCGCATCTTCGGTGTTTTCGATTTTATCCAATAAAAGCGTATCGCGAATCGACGCGTTGTCCGCTTCTTCATCAATATGGATAATCTTAATTTCTTTAATGTCCTGCTCTCTCATGATCTCGATGCAGTTGACCGGTAACTCTTCATTGCAGCGGAAAACCACCGCACCGGTCTGGGGATCAAGAACATCCTGAGACGGAATTTTGCCCGCCAGTTCGATGTCATTAATGGCCACGCGTTTGATACCGGCGTCCACCATTTTCTTGATCATGGGTTTGGTAAATTTACGACCTTTTTTGATAAGGACTTCAGCATTTTTCGGATCTTTGACATCTTCCGGAGCTTTCTGACCAACCAGAGAATCGTTGACTGCAAAATAAATTTTCTTATTGTCAACCATCACCGTGTTGACGCTGTAGAAATAATTCAGAATAAACTCAGTGGACTTGCCCAGCGCCTTCAATAAGATGGTAACCGGCATCTTCCGGCGACGGTCAATGCGTACGTAAAGAATATCCTTGGAATCAAATTCAAAATCGAGCCAGGACCCCCGGATGGGAATAACACGCGCGGAGTAAATCAACTTGCCGCTGGTGACAATTTTGCCCTTGTCATGATCAAAAAAGATACCCGGAGAACGATGGAGCTGATTAACAATAACCCGTTCCGTTCCGTTGATAATGAATGTGCCGTTTTCCGTCATCAGGGGAATTTCACCGAAGTAAACTTCCTGTTCCTTGATGTCCCGAATCTGCCGCGCTTCCGTTGCCTCACTGATGTTTTTACCTTCAGCCGGACGCTCCACATCAAAGACAACCAGCCGGACAACAATCTTCAGCGGAGCGGCATACGTCATTCCTTTCTGAACACATTCTTTAACATCATACCGGATGTCACCCAGTTTGTAGCTGACAAATTCCAGAGAACATTTCCCGCTGAAATCCGATATGGGGAAGACGCTCTTGAAAGCGCCTTGCAGCCCCATATTGCTCCGTTTTACCGGAGCGAGATCTTTTTGCAGAAATGTTTCATAGGATTTTGTCTGAATATCAATTAAATTGGGGATATCCAGTATCTTTTTTACCTGACCGAATGTTTTCCTAAAGTCGCTCATAAAATCCTTAAAAAAATATTTATAGGTTTGCGATTATATTATTTAACTTCTACGGTACCGCCGACTTCTTCAATTTTCTTCTTAATATCAGCGGCTTCATCTTTGGAAACGGCTTCCTTAATGGGCTTGGGCACACCTTCCACCAGATCTTTGGCTTCCTTCAATCCCAGATTGGTGATGGCACGAACCACTTTGATCACCTGAATCTTTTCCGCGCCGAAACCGGTCAAAATAACATCAAATTCGGTTTTTTCTTCAGCCGGAGCAGCAGCGGCAGCACCGGGAACAGCCATAGCAGCCATCATGGGCGCGGCAGCGGAAACACCAAATTTTTCTTCCAATTCCTTGACCAGAGCAGAAAGCTCCAATACGGTCATTCCTTCAATAAATTTGACGACATCATCTTTCGTAATAGACATTTTTTATTCCTCTCTGTATGTTTTTATTAGTTTAAAGTTTGTTTCTTTTCACTGACTGCGTTGAGTACCTGCACAAAACTTCGTGGAACGCCACTCAAAACGGTAACGAATGAGGTGGGAACCGCCGCCATTACCGAAACCAGTTTGCCCAAAAGAACTTCCCTGCTGGGTAATTCCGCAAGCACAGTCAGATCATTTTTAGTTAAAAGCTTTTGATCCAAAACGCCGACTTTGATTTCCAGTTCAGGGTTTTTCTTGGCAAATTCAACCAGAACTTTAGCCGGGGCCACGGGATCTTGATAGCTTAACGCAATGGCCACAGGCCATTTGAAATGATCCGCCATAATGCTGAAATCGGTCCCGTCGGAAGCAATTCTCAACAGAGTATTCTTCACGACTTTCCATTCGGCATTGGACTTGCGCAACTCATTTCTCAAAGCTTCCATTTTTTCGACATTCATCCCGCT
>CAYZLL010000130.1:0-6239 GCA_964479225.1 uncultured Smithella sp. | reverse complement strand
TCGAAAGGCAGTACAATTTTCAATATTGACTCTGTGTGGAGTACAGGAAGAAGCCCGTACAAAACTTGACACCAAATGTTAGCTTAAATCCTGTTCAGGACGGAAGTTGGAGCGTTCCGAAATGTTTCGATTCAGACTATAAGTCTGAACCGGTCTAAGAATGAAAATAACGGCTTCAATCTTCAAAATTGAAGCCGCGAAGAACAAGTAAACATTAGCGGGTCATTATTTTGATTTGTTCTTGTTCATTAAGTTTTGGATTTGCTCATCTTTTTCACGCCAAAGGTTCTGGACCCATTGATGCATGGACTCGCGAAAAGCCGGATCATTTTCATAATCCCCGTTTAAAAGATTTTTAGGAATTTCCAGGGTTCGCATGCGAACGGTGATGCGTTTAACTTTACCACAAAGAAAATCTCCGAAGCCCGGAATTCCGTCCGGATAAACGATGGTGATATCCAGCATGGAATTAAACTTCTCTCCAAGTACGTCCAGCGCCAGCGCGAGGCCTCCGGATTTGGGACGCAGGAGATATTTATATTCGCTTTTTTGCTTGGCATGTTTTGCCGGGGTAAAACGCGTCCCTTCCAGAAAATTCATGACGCTGGTGGGGACAATGCCAAATTTCTCGCAGGCCTTTCGGGTTGCTTCATAATCCTTGCCTTTTTGCTCGGGATGTTCTTTCAGATATTCGGAGCTGTGGCGATACAGAAAAGGATAATCCAGAGCCCACCACGCAAAACCCATTAGCGGCACCTTGATAAGTTCTCTTTTGATAAAGAATTTTAAGAGCGGAATACGGCGATTCAAAAGATACTGCATCACCAGGATATCAACCCATGATTGATGATTGCTGACCACCAGATACCAGCCTTTATAATTCAAGCCCTCCAATCCCTGCACATCCCAATGTGTTTTTTGAGTCAGGCGCATCCATCCAATATTACCGGCAATCCAGTTCTCTCCAATCCAATGAAGGATTCTGTTTATTATTTTAAGCAGCGGCGGCCAGGGAATCAGAATTTTCGGAATGGAAAACACGAACAGGATAGACACCCAAAAAACCACATTTACGAACAGAAGGAACCCGGCGATTATTCCAACAAGGGTTGACGGCAAGAAATTCAACATAAGGATATTCCTAAAAAAATAATGTATTTAGATTTGCTGCGGGAAGCATAAAAAAAAGAGATTTACAAGTCAAGATAATTATAGCATAGTCGGCTCCAATCGTATGAACCATTCTGAAAAATAGGTTGTATTCAAAACTGCTATAAATCAGATAATTCAGCTTAAAACAATGAATATAAAGGATTAAATCAAAATGAAAAAAGATCATTTACGTAATATTGCCATTATTTCCCATGTCGATCATGGCAAAACCACGCTGCTTAACGCCATGTTAAAGCAGACGGGTGTATTCCGTTCCAATCAGGCTGTCGAAGACCGCGTGATGGATTCGATGGATCTGGAAAAAGAACGCGGCATTACCATCACGGCGAAAAATACAGCTGTAGAGTATAACGGTGTAAAAATTAATATTGTTGATACGCCAGGCCATGCCGATTTCGGCGGCGAAGTGGAACGAAGTCTCAACATGGTGGATGGGGCAATCCTTCTGGTTGACGCCAGCGAAGGCCCTCTGCCGCAAACGAGATTTGTATTAAAAAAAGCTCTGGCACTGCGCCTGCCGATCATTTTAGTTATCAATAAAATTGATCGCAAAGATGCCCGCGTTGAAGAAGTTATCAATGAAACTTACGATCTCTTCATTGACTTAGGTGCGGAAGAAAAACAAATTGAATTTCCTATCCTGTATACCATGGCCAAACTCGGGATCAGCCATAGAAAACTGGGCGATGACAGCACCGATTTGCAGCCCCTGCTCCAGACCATCATTGATTATGTGCCGGCCCCGCAGGGAGACGATGAAGCCATCACGCAATTTCTGGTTACCAATCTGGATTACGACCCTTATGTCGGACAAATTGCCATCGGCCGTCTGCAAAGCGGCAAATTGGAAATGAACACCAATTACACTCTTTGCTCCCAGGATAAAATGGTTCCCGGCGTCAAATTAAGCGCTCTTTATACTTTTATTGGCCTGGCAAAAAAACCGGCAACGATGGCCGAGTCCGGAGATATTATCGCTCTGTCCGGCGTGGACAATGTGACTATCGGCGATACAATTTCTTCTTTTATATCCCCGCAGGCATTGCCCCGATTGCTGGTCGATGAGCCAACCATCTCCATGATATTTTATGTTAACGACAGTCCCTTTGCCGGCAAAGAAGGAAAATTTCTTACGTCACGCCATTTGCTGGAGAGGCTCGAAAAAGAATCACTGCGCAATGTCGCCATCAAAATAAAAAAATTGGGAAAAACCAATGCTTTTGAAGTTTGCGGGCGCGGTGAATTGCAAATGGCGGTTTTAATTGAGACCATGCGCCGTGAAGGTTATGAACTCATGGTTTCCCGTCCGCAGGTTATCACCAAAGAACAAGACGGCAAAATGGTGGAGCCGGTGGAAAGATTATTTCTGGATATCCCTGAGGACTTTGTGGGGAAAATTACCGAGAAGTTATCCATCAGAAAAGGACGCATGGAAAGCTTAATCAACAAAGGTTCCGGCAGGGTCAGCATGGAATTTTTGATTCCCTCCCGGGGGTTAATCGGTTTCCGCAGTCAGTTTTTGACGGACACCAAAGGCGGCGGTGTCATGAATTCCCTGCTGGAAGATTATGCGCCGTGGTTCGGCTCTATCCCGCAGCGAACAACGGGTGTTCTGGTTGCCGACCGCTCCGGCCGCGTTACGCCTTACGCCAGCTACGCGATGGAAGACCGCGGCGAGATGATTGTGGAAATCGGTACGGAAGTTTATGGTGGCATGATCGTCGGCGAGCGCAACCGCACAGGTGATATGGATGTCAATATCACGAAGGAAAAGAAGCTGACGAATATGCGCGCATCCACGTCCGATGCCACAATAATTCTCCGGCCCCCGCGCGTTCTGTCTCTGGATCAGGCCATCGAATTTATTTCTGAAAATGAACTGGTGGAAGTCACGCCGCAAAGCGTGCGCCTGCGCAAAATGGAACTGGACGCGACAAAACGTCTGCAGAAAATGCGTAAAGAAGAATGATTAGTGAGATTGAAAAAAACTTCTACCGCATCACTTTACGGATGCCGTATCGTTTAAAACACGTAAACGCTTATCTTTTCGCGCATGATGGGAAACTGGCGCTTTTTGACACCGGCCTCAATACGCCCGGATCTTATGAAACGTTGCAAAAGGATCTGGCCGGCATCGATTTCGGCATTCAAGACATCCAACACATTTATCTGACGCATGTGCACACCGACCACTGCAGCCTGGCGGGACGTCTGCAAAAAGAATCAGGCGCAAAAGTCCATCTCTCAAGGGCGGCTTTTGCAGAGTATCAGCATTTTCGGGAAAGTGACCCGGCGGTAACGCAATTAAGGAAATTCTATGCGCGCCAGGGCATGTCGTCTCATCTCATTGACCTGATTATCGAAGAATACGAGGACATTCGAGGCATCATTACCGAATTTCACCCCGACCATTTTCTGTGCGAAAGCGATCATTATGAATTCGGTAACTGGAAATTCGAATCCATTGACACGCCCGGACACGCCGCCGGACATGTTTGCTTTTTCTTTCCCCGGGAAGGTTTCCTGCTAGCCGGTGATCACATCCTTCCTTATATCGCGCCGATTCTGAGCCCCGATATATTTAATGATAATTACCGTCCTCTCGCAACTTATCTGGATTCGTTGAGCGTTATAGAGAAATTGCCTGTCAGCACAATCTACCCGGGTCACGGCACACCTTTTATTGATGTAATAGAAAGGCTGGTTGACATTCGCGAACATCATTCCAAAAGGAAAAAAACCGTTTTTGATCTTGTGAAAAAAGAACCTAAAACAACCCATGCAATTTCACAAGAAATGGTCAGCCCCAATCTTTCCGATTTCGATAAATTTCTGGCCCTGAACGAAACCCTGACATATTTAAAGGAATTAAAAGCCGAAGGCGCAATAAAGGAAGATAGCATCAACGACGTTTTGGTTTACGTCAGGACGCAAGGATAATGGTTGACAGATAGCGCATAATGATTAATATACGCGCCCGTCATTAAAAAAGATGAACGGGTGAAAAAGATTCCTCATTCCGGCACATCGGAATTCGGAACAACATTTTGGATTATAATTTTGAGCAAACATCTTCAAAAAGAAATTGAACGCCGCCGGACATTCGGCATCATCAGTCATCCTGACGCGGGAAAAACCACGCTGACAGAAAAGCTGCTGCTTTTCGGCGGAGCCATTCAGATGGCCGGAGCCGTCAAGGCGCGCAAAGCCTCCAAGCACGCTTTAAGCGACTGGATGGCCATTGAAAAAGACCGTGGCATTTCCGTCACTTCTTCGGTCATGAAATTCGAATACGCAGATTGCGAAATCAATCTTCTGGACACGCCCGGCCATCAGGATTTCTCGGAAGACACTTACCGCGTGCTGACCGCTGTGGACAGCGCGCTGATGGTGATTGACGGCGCCAAAGGCGTCGAGACGCAAACCCAGAAACTGATGGAAGTCTGCCGCCTGCGCAATACGCCGATTATCACCTTCATCAATAAGCTCGACCGCGATTGCCTGCCGCCGCTGGAAATTCTTTCAGATATTGAAGACAAACTGCAGATTGAATGTTCGCCCCTTTCCTGGCCGATCGGCATGGGCAAGCGTTTCAAAGGCGTTTACAATATTTATGACAAAAAACTGCATTTATTTACACCGGGAAAATCGAGACGTTCAGAAGGAGGAGTCGTTATTGAAGACTTGTCCGATCCGCTGCTCGATGAACTACTGGAGAGTCAGGCCGATGAACTACGCGAGGAAGTCGCCCTGCTGGAAGGCGCCGCCAATCGTTTTGAATTGAAGGAGTATTTAAAAGCCAGCCAGACACCGGTTTTTTTCGGCAGCGCCATCAACAATTTCGGTGTCAAGGAACTGCTGGACGCGTTCGTGGAAATCGCGCCACCGCCGGTCGCCCGCCCGACGACCACCAGAGTCGTGGAGCCCGATGAAGACGACTTTTCCGGATTTGTCTTTAAAATTCAGGCCAATATGGATCCGGCACACCGCGACCGCATCGCTTTCATGCGGGTCTGCTCGGGACAATTTCAGCGCGGCATGAAAGTGATTCATCACCGTATCGGCAAGGAAGTGTCTCTGGCCAATGCCACCATTTTCATGGCGCAGGATCGTACGAACATCGAAGAAGCTTATCCGGGGGACATCATCGGTCTGCACAATCACGGTACGATAAAAATCGGCGATACGTTCACGCAAAAAGAACCGCTCAAATTCACAGGCATTCCGCACTTCGCGCCGGAACATTTCTGCCGCGTGCGTCTCAAAGACCCGCTGCGCATGAAACATCTGCAAAAAGGATTGACTCAACTCTCCGAAGAAGGCGCGATTCAGGTTTTCAAGCCGCTGTGGGGGTCCGATAACATTCTGGGAGCCGTCGGCGCTCTGCAGTTTGATGTCACCATGTCGCGGCTCAAGGATGAATACAGCGTTTATGCCGATTATGAAAAGACGGATTACGCCGCCGCCCGCTGGGTGACCTGCGACGACCCTAAAATGATGGACGAATTTCAAAAGAAAAATCAAATCAATCTTGCTTTAGATACGGAAGGAAATCTTGTTTATCTGGCACAGAGTGAATGGCGTCTTTCACATACCACGGAAGAATGGCCGAAAATTAATTTGCACAAAACCATGGAAAAAAGCTGATGGAGCTTGTCAGGTTGATCTTTTTTCGCACGGATCAATGAAAGATGATTGAGTTAATCCGCCCTGCCGGGCGCACCAACAAAAAGCCCGTACCTTTTAAGGTAGCGGGCTTTTTTGTTGAAGATTTTGCCGTTTTTACTTTGCTATTTTTGTCGTAACGCCATTAATTAGCGTGTCAACACCGTATCAAACTGAAAACAAAAATCAAGAAATATTTTAAAAAATATTTTATTCTTATTGAATCCATAAAATAAACAAATAGTTCGAAGCTAAAAAACATACGCCTGACAACTAAAAATTACAAATTTGTTCTTGACAAGGCAGAAAAAAAGCGTATTTTGCGAGAAATATAAGGATTACCTTTATAAATCTTTGAAAGGAGGTTTGCCTATAATGAAAAAAATATTTGCTATTTTTGT
>CAYZLL010000129.1:0-6283 GCA_964479225.1 uncultured Smithella sp. | reverse complement strand
CCTTCCTTGTAAAGATACTGCATTGTTTTTTCCCGTAAATCCGCCTGTTCAAAGTTGTCAACGGAACGAAATGTTCGTTCAAACTGATTCCCATTGATCATGTTTCTAAGCTTGGTGCGGTACAGGGCCTGCCCCTTGCCCGGTTTGACAAAATTAAATTCAGTTATGACATAGGGTTCGTTATCTATCTTCAGCCGCAGTCCCTTTTTTAAATCACTGGCAGTGTACATAAAATTTTCTCCTTGCTTAGTATAACAAAAAACGTGTTTTGCTCTGGCGCTTCTCTAATCTATTTATTGGAACTTGTCAAAAAAATGTTGATGTTTTTTTAAATCATTTTTTATCGCTTCAGACATCACGTTCAGCGGTATCTTGCCCGCGCTTCCGGGCACATCCAGAACATACTGAGGCAGGCAAAGCCCTGAAGATTGCTGCCATATTTTTTCCATCATGGCTACGCCCGCCCGCGGATCGGTGCGAAAATGCGCGCAGCCCCTGGCCGGATCGCAATGAAACAGATAGTATGGCCGGACGGATATTTTTTGCAGGTTGCTAAGCAGGTTTTTCATGACCTCCGGAGAATCGTTTACCCCCTTGAGTAGAACCGATTGATTGGAAACAGGGATTCCCGCCTCCTGCAGCATATGGCAGGCGCTCGCGGCCTCCCGTGTAATTTCGTGAGGATGATTGAACTGCGTGTTGAACCACAGGGGCCGGTAACGTTTGAGCAGCCGGCAGAGGTTCTTCGTTACGCGGGCAGGCATAACGACGGGTACGCGGCTGCCAATCCGTAGAATTTCGACATGTGGTATAGCCTGCAGGGAGTCCAAAAATTGCTCCAGGATGTGGTCGTCCAACGTCAGCGGATCACCCCCGGAAATAATGACTTCTCTGATTTGAGGCGAGGCGGAAATATAGCGAATCATTGTCCTGACACGGGTTTTCAAAGCCGGTTGATCCGGCTGCGACCAGAAACGTTTCCGGTTGCAGTGCCGGCAATAAACGGCACAGTTTTCGGTCACGATAGCCAGGCAACGGTCGGTATAGCGATGAATAAGTTTGGGGACGGGCATACGGGAATCTTCTTCCAAAGGATCTTCCGGCATATCATCTGTGCAAGAAATTTCCCGCTTGCTGGGAACGCACTGCGTAAACACGGGGTCATCTTCATGACAACTTTGCATCAATGATAAATAATAAGGCGTGATCGCCACCGGATAAACGGCAGCCACCGTCTTTAAATTTTCTATCTTCAAACTGGTTTTTCCAAAAAACTTTTCCAGCTTTTCAATTTTGGTAATCCGGTTTTTGAATTGCCAGCGCCAATCCTGCCAGTCTCTGGCGGATGCTTTAAAATACGAAAGAATGATTTTCTTTTCCATAACAAAACCAGCAGAATATCCAGCAAAATAATAATATCTGAAAAGTTCAGGGGGTGTTTTCTACCACAAATTTACCTGCTTGCAAAGTTAATCAATACAGGTTAGGAGGGGAAAATTTTCTATCCAGACAGGGTAATCAAAAAAAATTTCAGGAGTGAAAGCCGGTGGATATCCAGAAACGCAAGGAAAGAGTGGCGATGCTTTCAGTTGTATCCAATTCTTTTCTGGTTTTGTTCAAGGTGATGGTAGGATTGGCCATCGGTTCCGTTTCGATTATATCGGAAGCGATCCATTCCGGCGTGGATTTGCTGGCCGCGATGATTGCCATGTTTTCTGTAAAAACATCCAGTGTGCCCGCCGATGAACGTCATCCGTTTGGTCACGGCAAAATTGAGAACATCTCCGGCTTTGTAGAAGCCCTGCTCATCTTTGGCGCGGCATTTTGGATTATCTTTGAAGCACTGAAAAAAATAAACGCGCCGGAAGTCATGGAAAACGCCGAATGGGGTGTCGGCGTTATGTTGCTTTCTGCTGTCATGAATTTTATGGTGTCGCAAAAACTTTTCCAGGTGGGCAGGGAAGCCGATTCCATCGCGTTGCAGGCCGACGCCTGGCATTTACGGACGGATGTTTATACGTCTGCTGGTGTTATGGTGGGTCTGAGCATCATCTGGATCGGACATAAATTCTTTCCCGACCCCAACATTCACTGGATTGATCCGGTCGCCGCGATTGGTGTGGCTGTCCTCATCATGCACGCCGCTTATGAGCTGACCATGCAGTCTCTGCACGACCTGGTGGACGTACAACTGCCGGCGGAAGAAACGCAATTTATCCTGGATATCATTAGCCGCGAACAAATGATTTGCGGCTTTCACCAGTTGCGCACGCGCAAGGCCGGACACGTGAGATTTATAGAATTTCACATCAAGGTTGATCCGCAGATGTCGGTTCATGAGTCGCACGACATCACCAGAACTTTGAAAAAAAATATCAGAACAAAATTTTCAGAATGTAACATCACCATTCATATCGAACCCTGCGACGGTGAATGTACAGACATTTGTGTGTCTGGCTGTTTATTGCCTCAGGGGAAAAGGCCCAAACACCAGCACCATCCGGCTTAAATTTTATTGAGGACACATTCGGCAATCTTGCCTTCCGGCACGCTGATCAGATCGACGGAGTTGCCGGCAACTAAAATCCACTTGCGGGCGGGATTTTTAAATTCCGGCTTGTCGGCACAGGCGGCCGGACAGCCGCAGACCAATAGGCCAACATCCCAGGGCGAAGATTGATCTGTTGAATATGCATATTCCGGTGGCAGCAAGTTTTTAATCTCTTGAACCAGTTTTAGTCTGTCCACCTGAGGATTGCAGCCGCCGCAGTATTTTATACCTATGATGATTTTCATGGATTACCTGATCATGAGCGCTTTATTTTTGACTCCCTATATTGATATATCTATAATTTTTCAATCGCAATAAATTGCCTTCACGCTTCAATCCCGATGACCAGAATTCCATTGACATGAAAAATCTTTCTTCATATATTTTATCCGTTATCAGGACATTCCTTCTAAAATTTAAAGACAGTCGATTACAATTTAGCGATAAGGGAAATTGACATGGGCGAAAATAACGGCGTGCGTAAAATAGCCGGTTCTTCAGGTGCAATCCAGGGAAGCCAATCGGCCGGCGATGGGCTCAGCAAAAGTGAAGAAAAATACCAAAATATTCTGGAAAACATGCAGGAAGGATATTTTGAAACTGATCTGGCCGGTAACTTTACTTTTCTTAACGATGCCATGGCCCGTCTTTATGATTATTCCAAAGAAGAATTAATGGGGATGAATTACAGGCAGTACTCGGATAAAAAGAACTCAAAACTTCTTTTCAAAACATTTGCCGGTGTTTTTAAAACCGGAGAACCGGTCAAGAAAGCCATTTGGCAGGCTATCAGAAAAGACGGCATCAGAAAATATGTAGAAGGTTCCGCTTCGCTCATCAAGGATTCATCCGGTCAACCGGTTGGATTCAGGGGCATTGTGCACGACATCACCGAGCACAAAAAAGCGGAAGAATTGCTTTGGCAAAAAGAAGCGCAATATCGTCTGCTGGCCGACCATATGAAAGACCAGATCTGGTTGATGGATTTCAATTTTAAAATATTCTACGCCAGCCCAACCATCGAAAAATTGTGGGGATATACTTTAGAAGAATTAAATAATATTGCGTGGGACGAGTTTCTTCAGCCGGAAACGCTGGAGAGGGTGATGGGGTTGGTTGAAGAGGTAACACCTATCGACATGGATTCCATGGACGATCTGTTAGATCGCTCGATCGAACTTGAAACACGCTGCAAAGACGGAAGGATGGTATGGGAAGAAGTCCGGTGCAGTTTCATCAGAGACGAAGACGGGAAAGCCGTCTCCATCTTAGGGGTCGGCAGAGATGTTACCGAGCGCAAGCAAATGGAAATTTCCCTGAAAAAGAGCGAAGAGCGATATCGCAGCGTTTTTGAGCATGCCGGTCTTCCCATGATGATCACAGAAGATTCTTTGCAGATTTTCATGATCAATGACCGGTTTGTGGAAATGTCAGGTTACGAGAAAAATGAAATCGAAGGCCGGATGAAATTCACAGACTTTATCATCACGGAAGACCACAATGGTCTCATGCAATGCTTTTCCCGCCGCAAGGGAGACACACCCGTTGAATATGAATGCCAGATTGCCCACCGCAACGGAAATAAATTTGACGTTCTGATTCGGATCGGGCGCATTCCGCACGCGGGTCAATTTATTGCCTCGTTTACGGATATTACCGCGCGAAAGCAGGCTGAGCTTGCCCTTCTGGAAAACCAGGAACACCTGCAGAAGGAGAATATCCTTTTGCGTTCATCTATTCGTGAACGTTACCGGTTCTGTGACATCATCGGCAAGAGCCGGGGTATGCAGGAAATTTACGAGTTTATTCTTCAGGCTGTAGCGACCCAGGCTAACGTCATCATTTACGGAGAGTCCGGCACAGGCAAAGAGTTAGTAGCCAGGGCAATTCACCAGACCAGTGAAAGAAGCAAGCAAGAATTTGTTACCGTCAATTGCGGCGCCATTCCGGAAACACTGATGGAAAGCGAATTTTTCGGTTACAAGAAAGGAGCTTTTACGGGGGCGAGTACCGACAAAAGCGGTTATCTGGATCAGGCCGATGGCGGGACCCTGTTTCTTGACGAGGTGGGAGAAATCGGTTTGAATATGCAGGTCAAGCTTTTGCGGGTTATTGCCGGCGACGGATACACGCCTGTAGGCAGCAACATCATCAAGTATGCCGATGTCCGCATCATCGCGGCAACCAACAGGCATCTGCGCGATCTGGTCAGGCGGGGAATGATGAGGGAGGACTTTTTCTACCGCATTCATATCCTGCCCATTTACCTTCCACCACTCAGGGAAAGGAAAGAGGATCTACCGCTTCTGGTGGATCACTTCCTTCATCTTCAGCACAAAGACCATCCACCCCTGCCGGGCAATATCTTGGAAGCGTTGATGAATTATGACTGGCCGGGGAATATCCGCGAACTTCAAAATGTGCTGCACCGATATCTGACGTTAAAAAGGCTGGATTTTGCAGGCGCTCCGACAGAAAAGCCGGAACAAACAGAAAAGATAACGCAAAACACCAGGCAACCTTTCATTGCCGGTTTTCCATCCAGCAAAAACTCTTTTGTCCCGGAGCAACCGCTGAAGTCTGGTAACATGCATTTGGAAAAGCAATTAAACTCACTTGAAAGAGATCACATATTGAAGGTGTTGAGGGACAATGGCTGGCATCGCACCCGGACTGCCGCTGTTCTGGGCATAAACCGCAAGACGCTCTTTGTGAAAATGCAGAAATTCGGCTTGATAAATCCTAGGCGGTCAAGATAACCCCAATTGGGGCTATATATGCTCATACTACATAAACTATTGATAATAAATGTTATTAACAAACAACTTATGATTGATTGGGTTTTTTATACCCCATAAGCATAAGTCAGCATTTCAAATTCAATAAAAAAATAATATTTTTATATCATATACTTATCATTGATATCCACCATTCCTGAAGAAGTGGCATATTTAATGCTTTTGCTACACCAAGTCACACAGCAACAAAATCGAAAAATCAGTTCTCAAAGCATTTTTATAAATTCAGGGGAGGGATAGATGAAGAAAGCGACTTGTTTCAAGAGGATGCGTTCAGATTGTCAATCGGCTTTTTACACAGGTCTGTTCATTGTTATGCTTGTGGCCTTGGCCGTGGTTGCAAAACCGGCGGTGAGCCAGGCCGCGGGCGTTCCTTTGAACCCCAGCGGCATTTACAACACAATGGCTGATGACGGCAGCAAGATATTTTTGTATCGCTACGCGCCATACACAACCGGCACACCGAAATTCCGTACCAGTGGCACACCGATTGTGATCTTTACAGGTATTTGCATGAATATGAACCAGTATCTTTCCATTACCACGCCCGAAATGAAAGATGCCTACAGCGGGGTTTATCTCCCTGATGTTGTCAACGCTCCGGACTGGGCACTGAATGCAACCAAGACAGACTATGAACCTTACATCAAGGCCGACAAGATGCGTTATTACAGCCTGGCACATTATCTGTGGCTTCAGGGTTATGATGCGTGGTTCGTAAATTACAGAGGTACAGGTCGTGGCGAAGTCAAAAGCACAGCAGCCAATCCCAACGGCATGACGACACTGGATACTTGGGCCACACTGGATGCCCCCGCAGCCATTGCCAAGGTAAAAGCAGTTACAGGCAAAAGAATGTTCATCGGTGGCCACAGCACAGGAGGTTTGGCTTCCTATGACTACCTGCAGGGCGCTTATTTGGATTACGGCAGTA